>JBJMVJ010000028.1:0-38966 GCA_045810685.1 Sphingomonas sp. | reverse complement strand
GTCCACGACACCACCCTCGGCACGCTCGTCGCCAACTTGGGCTACGAAAAGGTCGTCTTCCCCAAGCCTGTGTTCGCCGGCGACACGCTCCGCTGCGAAAGCGAGTGCGTGGCGCTGCGCGAAAGCAAGTCGCGGCCCAACGCCGGTCTCGTCACCTGGGTGCTGCGGGCGCATAACCAACGCGGCGAAACCGTGTGCGAGATGACCCGGACCGCGCTGATCTTCAAAACCCCGCAATGACCGATCCTCGCTCCTGGCTGTTCGTTCCGGCCGACAGCGAGCGGAAGGTTGCCAAAGCCCTCGACAGCGACGCGGATGCGGTCATTTTCGACCTCGAGGACAGCGTCGTTCCGGCACAAAAGGCCGCCGCGCGCGACATTCTCAAGCACCTGCCCAAACGCTCCGGCGGTCCCCAATGGTGGGTCCGCGTCAATCCGATCGGCAGCGAGTATATCCGGGACGATCTCAAGCTCATCGGCGTTGCGGACGTCCATGGTATCGTCCTGCCGAAGGCCGAGACCGGCGCCGACATCACCGAGCTTGCGCATCACACCGGCAACATCCCGGTCCATGCGATCGTCACCGAGACCGCCGCCAGCCTGTTCGGCCTCCTCTCCTATCGCCAGCCGGGCTCGCCGCTGGCGGCGATGAGCTGGGGCGCGGAGGATTTGTCGGCGGCGCTCGGCGCCTCGTCCAAGTTGGACGGCGACGGCAGCCTCAGCTTCACCTATCGGCTCGCCCGCTCGTTGTGCCTCGCCGGTGCGGCGGCGGCGGGCGTCCAGCCGGTCGACGGGGTATTCGCGGACTTCGGCGACAAGGCCGGCCTGAAGCGCGAAGCAGAGGCCGCGGCGCGCGAGGGCTTCACCGGAAAGCTCGCCATCCATCCGGCGCAAGTGAGCGTGATCAACGCGGCTTTCACGCCGTCACCGGATGAGGTCCGTGAGGCCGAGCAAATCGTCGCCGCGTTCGAAGAACATCCCGAGGCCGGCGTGCTGGCGGTCGAGGGAAGAATGGTCGATCGCCCGCACCTCATTCAGGCGCGGCGCGTTCTGGAGCGAGCATCGAGGGAGTAAGGCTCGTATGGCCGAAGCCATTCATCCGGTTCCGCAAGGTTTTGACGCGCGCATCGGCCCGCGCGAGCTCGCCGAACTCAACCAACTGGCCGACGCCGACCCGGACCGCTTTTGGCTCGACCAGGCACGGCGCCTGACATGGAACAAGTTTCCCACCACCGCCGGCGACTGGTCGTTCGCCGAAGATGATTTCCACATCCGCTGGTACGCCGATGGCGAATTGAACCTGTCGGTCAATTGCCTGGACCGGCACCTCGCCGAGCACGGCGACCGCACCGCCCTGATCTTCGAGGCGGACGAGCCTGGCCACGGCCACAGTCTCACCTATCGCGAGCTCTACGAAGAGACCTGCCGCTTCGCCAACCTGCTCAAGTCCCGCGGCGTCGGACGCGGAGACCGGGTGATGATCTATATGCCGATGATCCCCGAAGCGGCCGCCGCGATGCTCGCCTGCGCGCGCATCGGCGCGATCCATTCGGTGGTGTTCGGCGGCTTCTCGCCCGAGAGTCTCCACGGCCGCATCCTCGATTGCGACGCCTGCGCCGTGATCACCGCCGACGAGGGCGTGCGCGGCGGCAAGCGCATCCCGTTGAAGCGGAACGTCGACCAAGCGCTCGCGCAGCGCGATGGCCAGACCGTCATCGTCGTCAACCGCACCGGCGCCGACGTGCCAATGAAACAAGGCCGGGACATCGCTTACTCCGAGGTCCGCGACGGCCTCGCCGCCGAATGCAATCCCGAGATCATGAATGCGGAAGACCCGCTGTTCGTCCTCTATACCTCCGGCTCGACCGGCAAGCCAAAAGGCGTGGTCCACAGCACCGGCGGCTACGCGGTGTGGGCGGCGACGACCTTCGACTGGGTGTTCGACTGCCGGCCTGAGGACATTTTCTGGTGCACCGCCGACGTCGGCTGGATCACCGGCCACAGCTACGTCGTCTATGGCCCGCTGGCGATGGGCGCGACCAGCGTGATGTTCGACGGCGTTCCCAATTACCCCGACTTCGGCCGGTTCTGGGAGACGGTCGACCGCCTCAGCGTGACCATCTTCTACACCGCGCCGACCGCGATCCGCGCCCTGATGCGCGAGGGTGACCAGCCGGTGAAGCGCCACAGCCGGGCAACCCTTCGTCTGCTCGGCACGGTCGGCGAGCCGATCAACCCCGAGGCGTGGGAATGGTATTGGCGCGTGGTCGGAGACCAGCGCTGCCCGGTCGTCGACACCTGGTGGCAGACCGAGACCGGCGGAATCCTCATTTCGCCGTTCCCCGGCGCGACCGAGATGAAACCAGGCAGCGCGACGAAGCCACTACCGGGTGTGAAGCCGCTTCTCGTCGATCCGCAGCACCAGGTGCTCGAAGGCCCAGCCAGCGGCAATTTGTGCATCGCCGCTTCCTGGCCTGGGCAGATGCGCACCGTATGGAACGACCACGGGCGCTTCTTCGAAACCTATTTCAAGGCCTATCCCGGCCTCTATTTCACCGGCGATGGCTGCCGCCGCGACGAGGACGGCTATTATTGGATCACCGGCCGGGTCGACGATGTCATCAACGTGTCCGGTCACCGCATCGGCACCGCCGAGGTCGAAAGCTCGCTGGTCTCGCACCCCATGGTCGCCGAAGCTGCCGTCGTCGGCTTCCCCCACGACATCAAGGGAACGGCGATCTACGCGTTCGTGACTCTGAACGCCGGCGAAGAGGGCGACGACGCGCTGCGCAAGGATCTGGTCCAGGAAGTCCGCCACGATATCGGCGCGCTCGCCGCGCCCGAGAAAATCCAGTTCAGCCCCGCGCTTCCCAAGACCCGCTCAGGCAAGATCATGCGGCGCATCCTGCGCAAGATCGCCGAAGGCGCGCAAAGCGGCTTCGGCGACACCTCGACGCTCGCTGACCCGACCATCGTCGACGCGCTGATCGCGGGCCGCCAATGAACCCCCTTGTCGCGGCGCTGGCGAACGCCGCACTCGTTGTCGTGGCCGCGGCCCCGCCCCCACTCGATCTCCCGGCGTTTCTCACCGGTCGAAGCCACGCCGACAACCAGCTCAAGATCATTTTCCACGGTGCCTGTCCGTTGATCGTCGACAGCGTCGGCCGCCGCGAGGGCGCCGCCTTCGTCCAGGTCGACACCGTCCACGAATGCGACAAGCCGGTGCGCACCCGTGTCTGGCGCATGCATGAGATCTCCCCCAGTCATTACGGCGGGACGCTGAGCGACGCCGCGGGGCCGGTGGACATCGCCGTCAGCGGCAACGCCGCGACGATCCGCTACAAGATGAAAGGCGGGCTCGACATCGTCGAGACGATGCAGCTCCAGCGCGACGGAAAGACCCTTTCCAATCACGTCGTCGCCAAGAAGTTCGGCCTGACGTTCGCCCACGTCGACGGCACCATCCGCAAGCTGGACTGACACGCCGGCAATGCATATCCCTGTCGCCAAGGGGAGACTTGCATGGCGACGATAGCCGAGCGGCAGCAGCACAAGCCCTGGCCGATGGCGCGCGTGATCATCGCATCGTCCGCGGGTACCGCGTTCGAATGGTATGACTTCTTCATCTTCGGCTCCCTGACGCCGGTTATCGGCAAGGTGTTTTTCGCCGGCCTCGACCCGACGCCGGCCTTGCTTTCCGCGCTCGCCTTGTTCGCCGCGGGCTTTGCCTTCCGCCCGTTGGGCGCGCTGATCTTCGGCGTGATCGGCGACAAGCTCGGGCGCAAAGGCGCGTTCCTGATCACCGTCAGCCTGATGGGGGGCGCGACCTTTCTCATCGGCCTGCTCCCGACCTATGCGCAGGCCGGAAGCACTGCCGCGGCGATGCTCATCGGGCTCCGGATCCTCCAGGGCATTGCGCTCGGCGGTGAATATGGCGGCGCAGCGATCTACGTCGCCGAGCACGCGCCCGCGAACAGACGCGGCGCCTCGACCGGCTGGATCCAGTCTTCGGCCTCGTTCGGCCTCCTCGCGGCCTTGCTGGTGATCGTCGCGACGCGCACCGCCATCGGCGAGGACGCATTTGCCGCCTGGGGCTGGCGCATCCCCTTCCTCGCCTCCGCCGTGCTGCTCGCCATCTCGGTGTGGATGCGCGCCAAGCTCGCCGAAAGCCCCGAATTCTGCCGCCTTCGCGAGGAAGGCGACATTGCCAAGGCGCCGTTGCGCGAATCCTTCGGCAAGTGGCGCAACCTTCGCCGAGTGCTGATCGCCTTCTTCGGCATCATGTGCGCTCAGGGCGCCGTCTGGTACTTCACCTTCTTCTACATGCAGGTGTTTCTCGAAAGGTCCCTCGGCCTGCCGGCCGCGACCAAGGACCTGCTGCTGATCGTGATGACCGTGGTGAGCGCGCCGCTCTACGTCTATTTCGGCTGGCTGAGCGACCGCATGGGCCGCAAACCGGTGATGATCGGCGGGATGCTGCTCGCGCTGGCGCTCTATTTCCCCGGCGCGCACTGGATCGCCGCTGCGGCCAATCCCGAGCTGGTCGCCGCCGAGCAATCAACCCCGATCTTCGTCGACACCAATCCGGCGAGCTGCTCCGTCCAGTTCGACCCCGTCGGCACCGCCAAGTTCGTCAGCGCCTGCGACATCGCCAAGTCGACGCTCGTCACCAAGGGCATCTCGTTCAAAACGCGGCCCTCGACCGACGACCAGACGACCGTCGTGGTCGGCACGGAGCGCGTGCCAATCCAGGGCGGCGAGGGCTTGGGCGGGCCGGCGCTCAAGGCGCTCAAGGCGAGGACGGGCGATGCGATCGGAGCCGAGCTGCAGGCCGCCGGCTATCCCAAACAGGCCGACCCGGCCCGCGCCAACATGACCCTGCTGATCATCATCCTTCTCGCGTTCGTTGTCGCCGCGACTGCGCTCTACGGCCCCCAAGCCGCGGCGCTGGTCGAGATGTTTCCGACGCGCGTGCGCTACACCGCCATGTCCTTCCCCTACCATGTCGGCACAGGCTGGGTCGGCGGCTTCCTCCCCGTGACCAGCTTCGCCCTCGTGGCGATCACCGGCAATATCTACAGCGGCCTGTGGTACGCGGTGGTGTTCACCGGCATTTCGGTAATCGTCTCGCTCCTGTTCCTCAAGGAAACCGCCGGGCGGCATCTGCAGGAGGTTTAGCTCCCGGAGCACCGCGACTTGTAGGAGGCTGGCCAGAAGCCGCGATCGGCATCACGGGGCCCAATGGATATCGATCGGCTGGTCGACCTCGGCGAGCACTCGGCCGATCGGCAGCTTCGAGCTTTGCCCGTCGGCGATCGCTTGCTCGAGCAGAGCGCGCTTCTCATCGCCCGTGATCGTGATGAGGATCGTCCGCGCCGACAGGATCGCCGCGCGGGTCAGGCTCACCCGCGCGACCGGCGCATCGCTCGGCAGCGGGTCGGGCATCACCCCGATTGCGCGCCGAGCCTTGGGAGCATCGAGCGCCGCCTGCAGGTCGGGACCGGCGAAGATCGACGCAGTATGCCCATCTTTGCCCATTCCGAGCCACACCAGGTCCGGCGGCCACGGCAAATCCTGAAGCCGGGCGTCGGCCGAATTTCCCGCCAGCCGGTAATCGGCAATGTCCGCCGCGATCGGGATTACGCGGGATCCGACCGGCAGGAACGCCTTGGCGATCGCGCGCACATTGCTGCGCTCGTCGTCCATCGGCACCAGCCGGTCGTCGGTCGGGATGATCGTCACCTTCTTCCACGGCACCTTCTGGGCCGCGAGCTTAGGGAAAACCGCCGGGCCCGTGCTTCCGCCCGGCAGCGCGATCAGCGACGCACCGCGCGCATCGACCGCGCTGTCGACGATGAAACCGACGTCTCCCGTGACCGCATCGGCGAGCTCGTCGCGGCTATCATATTCCCACCATTCCGCTTCGATCATGCGAATCCCTTTGCGATCATCGCGGCGCTGGTTGGGCGTATCCGAACCAACCTGCAACCGCTTGTCCGCTACGGTTGAGCGCGGGCCGGAAGCGCAGCCGCTGATGGGCGAGGTTGCAGATCGCGGCATCGATCTGCCGCACGCCCGAGCCGCGGTCGACCATGCACTCGCTGACCAGGCCGCGCGCGTCGACGCGCAGGCGCAGGAAGATGGTCGCACCGCGCGGCCACTGGTCGATCAGATCGCGCGGAAAATCATAGCCGCGCAGCACCGGCGTTGCGAGGTGCGGCGGCTCGGCCACTCCATTGTCGCCGCCACTTCCCGGCCCGCTCCCGCCATTGCCGCTGCCCGTGCCATTCCCCGCTCCACCCGCGCCGGTGCCGGGACCACGCACGTCCGACGCGCCCTGCGTCGGCGCAGTCCCCTGGCGCGGGGTCTCGGCCGCAACGATCTTCTGCACCGGCGGAGTCTGGATCCGCGGCTTGGGGGCCACGACCGGCGTCGCCTGGCTGCGAATGTTTTTCGGCGCCGACCCGCCCTCTTTTTGCTTCAGCCTGGGCTGCTGAACCTGCGCGGGTTGCGGCGGCGGTGGAATGTCGCGCAGGTCGAGCACACTCATCGCGCTCTGCGCGAGCGGCAGGTCGATCTGGCCCGAGAGGTTGAGGAACGCGAACAGCAGCGCCGCATGGATCGCGACCACCGCCGCAATTGCGCCGCTCTTGTCCCGTGCATTGACGTCGGTGCGATAGGCCACGCCCGCTCAACGCGAACGCTCATCGTGCGTTGCCGGGCCGGAACGTCAAACGAGAAAGCGCCGGGCGCATCCGATGGAACGCCCGGCGCTTTTCGCACTCAATATGAAGCGTGCTAGCGGCTTGAGCTCGCCTTCCGGCCGCCGCCGTGGCTGGCCTTGCCGCCCTTGCTCGCGATCTCGCGCTGCTTGGACGGATCCATCGCCGCAAAACCCCGCTTCGAACCACCACTTTTCGTTGCTGCCATGCTACTTCTCCTACAAATGGCAGCCGCGTAACGCTGACAGAAAACTGCAGTTTCCAATGCTGATTCAGGTTAGCGAACGGTTGTTCAAAACTAAACTCATGTTGGTGCCCGCGATGAAAACCATTGCGCTCGCGGAACCGGAGTGGGGCGGGAAGATTTTGCAGCACGGCAGGGGATTTCAGGGGCTTTCCTGAACTGCTGCCCGGCGTCTTCATGAGGGCGTGATGCGGCGAGTTGGATATGCATTGCTGAGCTGTTGCGCGCTTCTCGCCGGCTGCAATCGTTCCCCTTCGCCCCCGCGCAATTCTCCAATCCTCAGCGCCAGCCTGCCTGCCGGCGACCATGCGCTGCCGCCGCCCGCGGCGTCGCCGCCAGATGACGGCAATTGGGTGATGCCCGGCAAGGATTATGCAGCGACGCGCTTTTCCGCGCAGAATCAGATCACGCCCGCCAACGTATCGAAGCTGTCGCTCGCCTTCACTTTCTCGACTGCGACGACGCACGGTTACGAAGCGCCTCCGCTGGTCGTGAACGGGACGATGTACCTGATCACGCCTTTCCCCAATTATCTGTACGCGCTCGACCTGACCAAACCGGGCGCGCCGACCAAATGGGTATTCAAGCCCAAACCGCTCGCGGCGAGCCAGGGCGTCGCCTGCTGCGACACGGTCAACCGCGGTGCGGTCTATGACGCCGGCAAGATTTTCTTCAACACGCTCGATGGGCAGACCATCGCCGTCGACGCCAACAGCGGCCAGCAGGTGTGGCGGACGCAGCTCGGTGACATCCAGCGCGGCGAGACGATCACCATGGCGCCGCTGGTTGCGGACGGCAAAGTTCTAGTCGGCAATTCGGGCGGTGAAATGGGCGTTCGCGGGTGGGTCGCCGCGCTCGACGAAGGCTCGGGCAAGCTTGCCTGGCGCGCGTTCAACACCGGCCCCGACAAGGACGTGCTGATCGGCCCGCGCTTCAAGCCCTTCTACCCGAGCGACCAGGGCAAGGACCTCGGCGTCAAGAGCTGGCCGCCCGAAGCGTGGAAGATCGGCGGCGGCACGGTCTGGGGATGGCTAAGCTACGATCCCGAGACCAAGCTCGTCTATTATGGTGTCGGCAACCCGGGCCCGTGGAACCCCGACCAGCGGCCCGGCGACAACAAATGGACGACGGGCGTCTTCGCGCGCGACGTGAGCACGGGCGAGGCGGTGTGGTTCTACCAGTCGACCCCGCACGATCTGTTCGACCACGACGACATCAACGAGATCATCCTGGCGGATATGCCGTGGCAGGGCGCCCGGCGGCCCGTGATGCTGCGGCCAGCGCGCGATGGCTTCTTTTACGTCCAGGACCGTCACACCGGCCAGGTGCTGTCGGCGGCGCCGTTCGGCTATGTCAACGGCTACAAGGGTGTCGATCTCAAGACGGGCCTGATCATCCCCAATCTTGAAAAGGGTCCCAAGCAGGGGCGGGTAACGCGCGACATCTGCCCCGCAGCGCCGGGCCTCAAGGACTGGAACCCGTCGGCGTTCAGCCCGGTCACCGGACTCGTCTATATCCCCCACAACAACCTCTGCATGGACTTCGGCGCCATGCAGGCCAACTACATCTCAGGCACGCCTTATGTCGGCGCCGATGTGAAGATGTACGCCGGACCAGGCGGCAACCGCGGCGCCTTCACCGCCTGGGACCCGGTCCACCAACGCAAGGTGTGGGAAATCCCCGAGGACCTGCCGGTGTGGAGCCCGGCGCTGGTGACCGCAGGCAACGTCGTTTTCTACGGCACCATGGACGGCTGGTTCAAAGCGATCGACGCGCGCAATGGCCGCGAGCTGTGGCGGTTCAAAGCCGGCAGCGGGATCATCGGCCAGCCGATCAGCTATCGTGGGCCCGACGGGCGCCAATATATCGCGGTCGTCGCCGGCGTCGGCGGTTGGGCCGGGGCGGTCGTCTCCGCCAAGATGGACACCCGCGATCCGACGGGGGCTCTTGGGTTCGCGAACGCGGTCAAGGATTTGCCGATGAAGACCACGGCGGGAGGCATGCTCTATGTCTTCACGCTTCCGCGCTAGCCTTCTCCTGCTTGGCGTCAGCGCGCTCGTGCTCGGCGCGTGCAACCGCGAGGAGCGCCACAGCCGCGCCAAGCCGATCGGCGAGACAGTGCCCGCTGGCGAAAGCCCCGACACGATCTGGCCAGGCGGGACCGCACCCCCGCCGCTCGATCCGCGCGCCAAGATCTACGATACCAACGCGCCGGCGATCGCCGAAGGCCAGTTCCTCTTCAATCAGATGAACTGCGTCGGCTGTCACAGCCACGGCGGCGGCGGCATGGGCCCGCCACTGATGGACGACGAGTGGCGCTACGGCGGCCGCATCGACCAGATCGCGACCAGCATCGCCGAGGGTCGGCCCAATGGCATGCCATCCTGGCGAAGCAAACTGACCGATGACCAGATCTGGAAGCTTGCCGCTTACGTTCGCGCGCTGTCGGGCCAGCCGAGCAAGGACGCCGTGTCCGCACGCTCCGACTCGATGAGCAACAGGACGCCGCAGACGCTCGCCCCGCGCGAGCCCGCGCACACGTCGGACACCGCCGAGCAATGAACGCGCACCGCGGTGTTCCCGTCGTGCCACTCATGCTGCTGCTCGGCGCATGCAGCTATCAGCATTACCAGAGCACGTTCGGCAACGCCGCGACCGAAGTCCGCCAGTTCAACATTCTGTTCGTCATCTTCCTCGTCATTTGCGCGATCATGTACGCCCTCGTGATCGCGTTCCTGATCGCCGGGATCGTCCGCCGCCGCCGGGCGGGAACGGCGAACGTCATGGAAGACGGCCGCCACCACGAAAGCGATCCGCTGATGCGCAGCGGCCTCATCGGCTGGTCGGCGCTCGTTGGCACCGGCCTCATCGCCCTGGCCATCGCCAGCTTCGTTGCCGACCGGGGAATGGCGAGCGCAGCAGCCCACGAGAAATTGTCGATCAACGTCACGGCCAACCAATGGTGGTGGGACGTCGTCTACAACGCCGCCGACAATTCCAAGATGATCCGCACCGCCAACGAGATCCACCTTCCGGTCGGTGTTCCGGTGCGCATCTATCTGCGCTCCAACGACGTCATCCACAGCTTCTGGGTGCCAAGCCTCGCGGGCAAGCAGGACCTCATCCCGGGCCGCGACAATGACATCACCATCGTGCCCAGGGAGACCGGCATTTACCGCGGCCAGTGCGCCGAATTCTGCGGCGCCGAGCATGCCAAGATGGCGTTCGTGGTCGACGTCGACAGCTATCCCGATTTCATCAAGTGGTGGAATCATCAGCTGCAGTCGGCGCCGGCGCCCGCGACCCCGCTCGCGATGGCCGGCTACAATTACGTCACAAGCCGCGCGTGCAGCTCGTGCCACGCGATCGCCGGCACTCCCGCAAACGGCACCGTCGGCCCCGACCTCACCCATCTCGCCAGCCGCCGGACGATCGCCGCCGGCACCCTGCCGATGAGCGAGGGCAATCTCTACGGGTGGATCGAGGACCCGCAGTCGATCAAGCCCGGCAGCCACATGCCGACGGTCAAGCTCGAGCCCGACCAGCTGCACGCCGTCGTGGCTTATCTCGAGACACTGAAATGAACGAGCCAGAACGCGTCCGCGAAGAAGACGAGCGGCTCGCCAAGGACCGCGCCAAGATCGTGCGCGATGGCCCCAAGCTCGGCGCAAAGCTCGAGCGTCGGCTCGAGCGCACCTGGGCCCGCCCGCGCGGGATCCTCGGCTGGCTAGCCACCGTCGACCACAAGGAGATCGGCCGCCGATACATCGTCACGGCACTGATCTTCCTTGCCCTTGGCGGCGTCCTCGCTTTGCTCATGCGCCTTCAGCTCGCGCGCCCGGACAATGCCATGATCGGCGCATCGCGCTTCAACGAGCTGTTCACGATGCACGGCACGACGATGATGTTCCTGTTCGCGGTGCCGGTGATGGAAGGCGTGGCGGTGTTCATCATCCCGCTGATGCTAGGCACGCGTTCGACGGCTTTTCCGCGCCTCAACTTGTTCAGTTACTACATGTACCTGTTCGGCGGGCTGCTGCTGTGGGGCGCCTTCGCGCTCAACATCGCGCCCGACGTCGGCTGGTTCGCTTACGTGCCCTTGTCCGGCCCGCAGTTCTCGCCCGGCCACCGCGCAGACATCTGGGCGCAGATGGTGACCTTCACCGAAGTCTCGGCGCTCGCCGCCGCGGTGGTTCTCGTCTGCACGATCCTCAAATCCCGGGCGCCGGGCATGACGCTCGCGCGCATGCCGCTGTTCGCCTGGACGATGCTGGTTGTCGCGGTGATGATCATCTTCTCGATGCCGTCGGTCGCCCTCGCCTCGTCGATGCTCATCTCCGACCGGCTCATCGGCACCCAGTTCTACAACAGCTGGGAGCATGGGGACGCCTTGCTGTGGCAGCATCTGTTCTGGTTCTTCGGCCACCCGGAAGTGTACATCATCTTCCTTCCCGCGACCGGCTTCGTCAGCACCATCGTCGAGACTTTCTGCCGCCGCCCGGTGTTCGCTTACCCGGTCGTCGTTCTGGCGCTGATCTCGACCGGGATTCTCGCCTTTGGCCTGTGGGTCCACCACATGTTCGCGACCGGCCTGCCGCGGGTCGGCTACAGCTTCTACACCGCCGCGAGCATGACCGTCGCGATCCCCACGGGCCTGCAGATCTTCTGCTGGCTGGCAACAATGTGGGACGGCCGCCCGCGGCTCCAGGTGCCGATGCTCTACGTCATCGGCTTCATCGTCACCTTCGTGATCGGCGGTCTGTCGGGCGTGATCATTGCCGCCGTGCCGCTCGACCTCGAGCTCCACGACACCTACTTCATCGTCGCCCATTTCCATTATGTGCTGATCGGCGGCGCAGTCTTCCCGCTGCTCGGAATCCTCACTTACTGGTACCCCAAGATCACCGGCCGGATGATGAGCGAGACGCTTGGCAAGATCGGCTTCTGGATGATCTTCCTCGGCTTCCAGCTGACCTTTTTCCCGATGCATTTCGCGGGCCTCCTCGGCATGCCGCGGCGAGTCTACACCTACCCCGCCGGGCTGGGTCTCGAGCTGCCCAACCTGCTCTCGACGATCGGCTCGTTCGTCGTTGCCGCCGCGGTCCTGCTGTTCGTGATCAACGGCGTCGTCTCGCTCTACCGCGGCGCGATCGCCCCGGCCAATCCGTGGGGGGCGGCGACCCTCGAATGGGCGACCGGCTCGCCGCCGCCGCCCTACAATTTCGCGCACATCCCGGTGGTCGAGAGCCGCACACCGTTGTGGGACACGGCGGGCGAGCTCCCCGTCGTCACCGGCCTTCGAGTCGATGAGAAGGAGATGCTTCTGACCACCGTCGTCGCCGGCGCGCCCGACATCCGCGAGCCGGTGCCGGAGCCGAGCCTGTGGCCGTTCATCGCCTCGCTCGCCACCGCCGTGCTGTTCATCTCGTCCATTTTCTCGCCCTGGGCGCTGGCGGTCGGCGCGATCCCTTGCGCGATCGCGCTGATCGCCTGGTTCTGGCCCAAGCAGATGGAGCGCCATCCGGAGCCCGTAATCACATGATTCCCGCCCCGCGCTTCACCGACGACCTCGCCGATCTGCCGACGCACAAGTTTGGGCCGAGCAGCCTCACCTGGTGGGGGATCCTGGGCTTCATGGTCATCGAGGGCGCGGCGTTCGGCCTCGCCTTCGCCGCTTATTTCTTCATCATGGGCCACGAACAGGGCTGGCCGCCCGAAGGGCGCCGCGCGCCCGACGTCCTTGCCGGCACTTTGTTCACGATCATCATCCTGCTGAGCGAGATCGTGAACACGCGGATCAAGAAGGCCGCCGAGGAACGCGACGTGCCGACGGTTCGCATGCTGATGCCGGTGATCGTCGCGATCGGCGTCGTCCTGTTGATCATTCGCGGCTTCGAGTTCAACAGCCTCAACTGCCGCTGGACCGACGATGCCTACAGCTCGATCATCTGGGCGCTGCTGCTGCTCCACACGACGCACATCCTGACCGACTGGATCGACACAGTCGTGCTGACGTTTCTGATGCGCACCAATCTCGGCTGGGAGGGCCGCCGCCTCGTCGATACCAGCGAGAACAGCCTCTATTGGCGCTACGTCTGGCTGTTGTGGATCCCGATCTACCTGATGATCTACTGGGTGCCGCGGCTGTGAGGGTCGCGTCGATCCGCGACGGCTTCATGCCTTGGGCCGGCCTAGCGCTCGGCACGACGGGCTATTTCCTCGCCCACCAGCTCGGCTCCGACGCGACTTTCCAGGACTGCCGGATCGGCTCACCCTGGATCGTGATTGTCGGCACGATCGCCGGGCTTGCCTTGATCGGCCTCGGCGCGCTCGGCTCGTGGCGTGTGTACGTGGCACAAAGCGAAGCCCCGTCGCGCCGCCTCATCGCTGTCCTCGGCCTGCTCGCCGACCTCCTCTTCACGATCGGCGTGATCCTGCCGTTCATCGCCGCTCTGGTCATCCCGCGGTGCTGGGCATGACCGCGCATCATCACCAGGCGCTCGGCTGGACGCTCGACCCGCTTCTGACGATCCCCCTGGCGCTGGCGCTGCTCATGTATCTGATGGGCTGGGCGCGGCTCGCGAAACGCGCTTCGACGCCCATTCGCCCCGGTCTGTTCCTGGCCGGCTGGGCGGTGCTGACCCTCTCGCTCACATCGCCACTGCATGAAGCGGGCGAGCGCAGCTTCACCATGCACATGATCGAGCACGAGCTGATCATGCTCGTCGCAACCCTGCTGCTCGCCGCCTCGGGCGCCGGCGGAATCCTCGCCTGGGGCCTGCCGCGCCCGCTTCGCCGCGCGCTCGGCGGAAGCTGGAAGTCGCCGCTGCAGTCGCTCTGGCGCCGACTCACCGAGCCGGTGACCGCGACCGCTCTCCAGGCCGTCGTCTTGTGGGCATGGCACGCCCCGCTCCTGTTCGACCGCGCGCTCGACAGCTTCGGCTGGCACATCGCCCAGCATTTCTGCTTCTTCCTGGGCTCGCTCCTGTTCTGGTGGGCGATGCTCCACCCGCGCGGCGGCCGCGCAGGCTACGGCGTCTCCGCCGCCTGCCTGTTCGCGACGTCGCTCATCGGCGGCGCCTTGGGTGCGCTGATGAGCCTGTCGTCGAGCCCGTGGTATGCCGACTACGCGGCGATGGGCATGACCGGCATCGGCCTCGACTCCGTCGACGACCAGCGCCTCGCCGGTCTGATCATGTGGATCCCGGGCGGTGCGTTCCACGGCATCGCCGCACTCGCCCTGTTCTACAAATGGCTGAAGTCATCCGAAGGAGGCGCCGGTGCGCTCTCCCTCAACTAGCCAAACCTTCGGCGTGCTCGCGGCGGTGCTGTTCGTCGTCGCACTGGTCGGCGTGATCGCCGAATATGCCGAGCAGCGCGAACGGATGCGGGTTCACGCCGCGACTGAGACCGGCGGCGACCCGAGCCGCGGCGAGGCGATGTTCATCCAGTACGGCTGCGGCAGCTGCCATGCCCTGAAGGACGTTCGCGGCGCCACCGGCATGGTCGGCCCCCCGCTCGACGGCATCGCGCTGCGCGTGATCATTGGCGGACATCTCGCCAACACGCCCGACAATATGCAGCACTGGATCCGCGACCCGCAGCATGTCGCACCCGGCACCGCCATGCCCAACCTTCACGTCGGCGAAACCGACGCGCGCGACATCACGGCCTTCCTCTACACGCGCGCGAAGTGACTCATGCCGCCGCGCGTTCCAGGGACGCGCCCGCTTTCTGCGGGATCATCAGGATCAGCAGGACGATCACGATCGCCAGTACCGCCGATGCGAGCGGCCGGCTAAACTCCAGCCCGCCCTTATTGGCCGGCTTGTCGAGGAAATCGCCAACGGTCGCGCCGAGCGGCCGAGTCAGGATGAAAGCACCCCAGAACAGCACGACATGGCTAATCCGAGCCGTGAAATAGACCATCGCGAGCAGCGCCAGCGCGGCGCCGAACAGGATCGCTCCGCCGCCGTAGCCGAGCCCGGCATCTGCAACCCAGTCGCCGAGCGCGGTGCCGAGCGTCTGCGAGAAAGTGATCGTGATCCAATAGAAGACTTCGGCCTCGGGGCTCGACACGGTGTTGACGTCGACCGTTCCGAGCGTCCGCTTCCACACGAACAGCGAGGCGAGTACGCAGGCGAGCAGCAGCAGCGACCCGCCGGCATATCCGATCCCGAATGAGCGGTCGGCCATGTCGGCAAGCGTTGTCCCGCACGTCGTCGAAGCGACGATGGTCGCCCAATAGAGCCACGGATTGAAGTTGCGCGCCCTGATCTGCGCCCACACCAGCACGATCAGCAAGACCCCGAAGATCGCCGTGCCGATCGCATAGCCAAACGGAACCGCTCGGTCGGTCGTTGCGCCGAGCCAGCTCATCGTCACCGTGTCGCCGCCGGTCTCCCCGAGCGTCGTCGCCAGGATCTTGATGATCCAGAAGCCGAGCGTGATCGCCGGGACTTTGGTCAGCGCTTGCGCTTGCTCGTTCATCGGCAGCTTTTCCGTCAGCGAAGCCTGAGGCCGATCCAGAGGGTGCGCGGCGTGGCGCGTTCGACGGAACCGTCGGCGCCGATTCCGGCCATCACCAGCGCGTCGGTCAGATTCTCGACGCGCGCCACCAGCTGCAGGCGCAGCGCGATCGGCCATGAGCCGAAGGCGTCGAGCGTCGTCGCAGGCTCGAGCAGGCGGCTATTGAGATCGTCCTCATATTGCGCCCCGACGCGGCGCAGCACGAGCTCGGCGCCGCGCCCGCCACGCTCCCAGCTGGCCGACAAGGTGCCCGCGAACTCGGGTGTCTGCGCCGGCCTCAGCCCGTCGAGAGCGGCGGCCGGGCCGCCCGCCTGCATCCGCGCATGGGTCCAGCTCGCGCTGGCACGCACTGCCCACGGGCCGCGCGTCCATTCGGCCGCCGCCTCCAAGCCGCGCACCTTCACCGCATCCACATTCTCGCGCTGCCGAAACGTGCCGCCGGCTGCGACAAAGCCGACCTCCGGGAACGTCCCCGGCCCTTGGCCCAGCGTCACATTGACGATGGCATCCTTGAGGCGGTTGACGAAGCCGGTCAGCGACAGCCGCACGGGCCCGCGCGCATAGTCCACGCCGGCCTCGGCCCCGGCGAGCCGCTCGGGATCGAGCGCCGGATTGGCCGCCGTCGCATCCGCGCCGGCACGGAATGGCCGGAACAGCTCATTGAGGGTCGGCATCCGCCAGCCTAGATAGGCCGCGCCGCGCAGGCTGACGCCGCCGCCCACCCGCGCGAGCACGCCGCCGCGCGCGGTCGGCAGCCAGCCCTCGCGGCGCGGATCGCGATCGTCGCGCAGCACCGCTCCGGTGGCGATGGTCTGTTCGAACAGATGCCCGCCGCTCACCTGCCAATGGTCGATCCGCGCTCCGCCACTGAGCGTAACGCCGCGCACGTCCGCCGACGCTTCCGCGAACCCGCCGCCGGTCCAGGTCTCGCCCCCGGCCTCGCGCTGCCGCGTCGGATTGCCTGCGACAAAGGTGAACAGCTCGTGGGTTTCGCCGGTCGTGCGCCGCGCATCGCCGCCGAGCCGAAGTTCGATCCCCTGCGGCATCGGCGGCCGCACCTCGACGCTTCCGCCGAGCCCATGAGACGGCACCGAGTCCTGGAGCAGCACGCGCGTCGCGACACTTCGTCCCGCGCTGAGGCTCGCAGTGCTGCTGCGCAAGTTGCGCCACTGCCAATAGCCGAGCGCGCTCCACTGCCACTCGCCGCGGCCGACCAGCCGAAGGGATGCGTCCGCACCGTTCGTGCGGTCGCTGCTGAAGTCGGTGCCGCGCGTGCGCCAGTCGTGGAAGCCCGACAAGCTCGCCTGCATCTCGGCCGCCCCGCCGATCGGCGCGACCCACCGGCCGCGGCCGCTCCATTGGCCATAGGGCGCCCGCCTGTCCGCTGGTCCCCGCGTCTCGAGGGTGATTGGGACGAAGCCGTCGCTGCGCTCGCCGCGGCCCGAGAGGCTGAGCACGCCGGCGCCCGCCTCAACCCCGACCCGCCCCCGCGCCTCGAGCGAATTGCGGCTCCCCGCCTCGACTTCGCCGGCGATCACCGCATCGGCGCGGCTGGTCATGTCGATCGTGCCGGCAAGCGCGCCCGGCCCGTTGCCGACGCTGCCGCCGCCACGCACCACGCGGATCCCGGCAAGGTCGGCGGGATCGTACGCCGGCCAGTTGACCCACCCGCCGAACGGATCGCTTTGCGGGACTCCGTCGAGCACCAGCAGCGCCCGGCTCGAGGCATTGCCGCCGAGAGCGCGCAGGGTCACGCCCTGGCTAGTCGGATGTCCGCTGCGCGCGTCAGAGCGGCGGAATAGCTGCACGCCGGGCACATCCTTCAACAGCTGGTCGAGCTCGTGGCTCGGCGCTTGGCCGATCTGGCGGGCGCCGATCCGCTCCACCGCATAAACCCGTTCGGCCGTCGGCTCCGGGAGCGCAGTGCCGGTGACGATGATCGCTGGCGGCGGCGGTGGCGGCGCGGCGATCACGGTCGTTGGCTACAGGATGTCGTAAAGGGTCGCTGCGATGGTCAGCACCGAGGTCACGGCAACGGCGAGCAGCGCCCACGGCGCCCACCACGGCCAGGACAGTCTGTGCGCGTCGTCCGACTTTGCCATGACGCTAAAAGATGTGCCGCAGCCGTTCGGTTCCGTCGAGCCGAATCCCACCTGCAACAGCGCTTGCCGACGGTAAATATAACCATGGTTAAATTTCAGTTAGGCATGAGCGCGTAAATTGCTCTAAAAGCGGGCGTTCTTCGAGCTAATCGAAGCTACGGGGAAGGGGCACCCCGATGAAGCTTGTGCGGGGTCCACTATCGGGGTTGAACGCGCCGCCGCCTCGCGCGGTGCGTATTGCTGCCTGCGCGCTCCTCGGATCATTGCCGGGCGCGGTCGCCGCGCAGTCCACGCCGCCTGCCCGCCTGGCAGTGCCGCCGACGCGCGAGGAAGTGACCCGGCCAGCGCCAGCTCCTGCCCGTCCGGCCAGTCGTCTGGAGGTCGAGGGCGGCATCGAGCACGCGCCATGCGCGCTCGGCGGGCCCGAGTTCAAGTCGATCCACTTCGTGCTCCGCGGCGCCGAGTTCGACGGCCTCGAAGCCCTGACCCGCGCCGACCTCGTGTCGGCGTACCAGCCATTCATGGGCCAGGACGTGCCGATCTCGACGGTATGCGAAATTCGCGACCGCGCCGCGACGATCCTGCGCGACGCGGGCTATATCGCCGCGGTCCAGGTCCCTGAGCAGCGCATCGAAGGCGGCCTCATCCGCTTCCAGGTGCTGATGGCCCATTTGACCCAGGTCCGCGTGCGCGGCGAGGCGACCGGTGCCGAGACCGCGCTCGCGGCGTACCTAAGCCGGCTGACGCGCGAGCCGTTGTTCAACCGCTACGAGGCCGAGCGCTATTTGCTGCTTGCCGGCGATCTTCCCGGTTACACGGTGCGGCTGACGCTGCGCCCGGCCGGCACCGCGCCCGGCGAGGTGATCGGCGACGTGACCGTGCAGCACCTTCCCGCTTATGCCGATCTGATCATCCAGAACGGCGGCTCGAAAGCGCTTGGCCCGTGGGGCGCACTCGCGCGGGCTCAACTGTTCGGCCTCACCGGCCTCGGCGACCGTACGTCGCTCTCGGTGTTCAGCACCGCCGACTTCAAGGAGCAGCAAACCGTCCAGCTCGCGCACGACATGCGCATCGGCGGCGAGGGACTGAGCCTCGCCGGCGCCTTCACTTACGCCTGGGCGCGGCCGACGGTGCCCAACGCCCATGTGCTCGCCAAAACCTTGTTCGAGACCGTCGAACTCGCCTACCCATTGGTTCGCCGCCAGTCGGAGACCATCCGCGGCTCGGTCGGCCTCGACGTCGTCAACCAGGACGTCTGGTTCGATTATGTGAAGCTCAGTCACGATCGGCTGCGCGTCGGCTTCATCCGGCTCGGCATGGAAGCGCTGCCGTCCGACTTCGGGCCGGGCTTCTCCTCGTCCGTGCCGCCGTGGCGCTTCACGACCCTTCTCGAGCTGCGGCAGGGCTTTCACGCCTTGGGCGCCAGCGATTGTGGGACCCTCTCCGTCAACTGTCTCGCCTCGGGCGAGGCGCCACCCAGCCGCCTCGACGGACGGTCTGACGCGGCCGTGCTGCGCTACAGCTTCTATGGCGAATACCGGCCCGCGCCCGCACTGACGTTCGCGCTCACCGCCCGCGCGCAATATGCGTGGAAACCGCTGCTCAGCTTCGAGGAATATTCGGCCGGCAATTACACCGTGGGCCGCGGCTACGACCCCGGCGCATTGCTCGGCGACCGCGGGTTCGGGACTCAGGCGGAAATCCGGTACGGCAGCCGGGTCCCGGTCAGCGCCAAGACACCGGCCACCGAAACTTATCTTTTCTGGGATCATGCGCTGGTCCGCGTCCTCAGCCGGACGGCTCCGCTCGTCGGTCGCGACAATCTCAACTCGTTCGGCGGCGGCGTCCGCATGAACTGGGAACGGTTCGTGCTCGACGTGGCCGCCGCGATTCCGCTGAATCATGTCGGCCCGTTCAACGACAAACCGGACCCGCGAATCCTCGTGTCGCTCACGACGCGCCTGTGGCCGTGGAGGTGGTGATGTCAGGCAGCCGGTCACCAACCTCTCGCTCGAGCCGCCGCTCGCTCCTCATCTCGTGCGCCACCATCGCGATCGTCGCCGCCGCCGTCGCGCCGCAGCGCGCTTATGCGCAGGCGTTCCAGGGGACGCCGACCACGGCGAGTGGATCGATCAGCTATGACCGCAGCTCGAGCCCGGGCAGCGAGACTCTGACGGTCAATAGCGCGAGCGCGACGATCAACTGGGCGCCGAGCGACGCACTCGGGACGGGCAATCTCAATTTCCTGCCCACGGACAATACGGCGACCTACCAGGGCGGCGCGGGGCTCGCCGACTTCACCGTGCTCAATCGCATTGTCCCAACCGACGCCACCCGAACGATCGAGCTCAACGGCGCTGTGCTGAGCAAGCTCGCCGGCGGCGCGACCGGGGGCAATGTGTGGTTCTACAGCCCCGGCGGCATCCTCGTCGGCGCCCACGCGAGCATCGACGTCGGGGGGCTGCTGCTCAGCACGATCGATCTGCCGAACGGCTTCACCAATGGCACTTCTGGATTCTCCACGATCCTGTCGAAGACGCAGCCGTCCGCCGGCTCGATCGCGGTGCAGTCCGGCGCGACGATCAACGCTCGCAAATCCTATGTCGCAATGGTCGCTCCGCGCATCGAGCAGGGCGGCACTGTCCAGGTAAATGGCTCGGCGGCCTATGTCGCGGCGGGCGACCAGGTGTCGCTGACCTTCAGCGCCGGGTTGTTCGACGTCGAAGTCCCGCTCGACAAGGGCACGCCGGACACCAACGGTATCGTCCACACCGGCACCACCAGCGGCCCCGCCAATGTGACGGCGACCGACACTCACAATATCTACATGGTCGCGGTGCCCGCCAATTCGGCAATGACCATGCTGCTCGGCGGGTCGATCGGCTTCGCAGCGGCAGCGACCGGTGCGACCGTTCAGAACGGCCAGGTCATTCTCTCGTCCGGCTCCGGCCTGAACGGTCTCCACGGCACGCCTGCGGTCGGCACGACGGGCGGGACCAACGGCAATCTCAGCATCGGCACCAACGGGCCGGCAACCTTCACCTCGCCGACCATCGGCGAGGCTGCGGGCAACATCAATGTCGGGGTCGCGTCCGCATCGGGCGCTTTCTATCTTCTAGCAGACGGTACGCTGACCGCCGACACGCTGACGGGCGACAGCCTGCTTTTGCTCTACGCCGGCGGCCTCGCCAAGTTTACCGGAGTGATCGGTGCGCCGCAGATCTTCGTGACCTCGAGCGACGTCGACATCACCATCGACGCGTCGCTCGGTGTCAAGGGAGTGACGCAGCTCGTCGCGTTCAACGCCGTGAGCGACGGACCAATCTACATCGAAGGCAATGCCGGTGCCCCCGCCGGCTCCTATCAGGTCGGCAACGAGGATGGCGACGTCCACGCTGCGACGATCGTCGTCAATGCCGAATCGGCGAGCGGGGAAACCACCCCGGACGTCATCATCGGCGACATCCACATCGACGGCAGCAGCACGACCGGCGGCGGGGTCAACAACATCATTGTCCAGAGCCCCGGCTCGATCAAGGTGCTGGGCAACATTGAGGCCAGCAATGCCGGGCCGTCCGACTCGCTCACCCTCAACGCGAATAAGGCAATTGAGGTCAACACTGCCGGCAGCATCATCATTACGAACAGTGCCAACGCCCTAACGGGCACGCTGAACCTCAATGCGCCCAACATCTGGGTTGCGACCGGAGACATCCTCGGCCAGCTTGAGGCCAATCCGAATTTCGCCGGGCGTGACGCAGCGCTCGCCAGCAACGGCGGGCAGCCCAAACCCTTTGGTTACATCGGCGCAGGCGCGATCAACGTCCTCGCCAGCGAAACCTTCTTCGTCGAGAACAGTGGCACCGCGACCGACTTCGGCGGCGTCGTGCCCGGCGACAAGGGGCTGTTCATCGACAATGACGGCACCACTGCCCTCATGGTCACCATCTTCGGACAGCAGCTGAAGTCCGACAACACCACCGTCACCGGAACCGCCTTTGCCGGCACGGTACGCACCATCGGAAGCTTCGCAACCGGCTCGACGATCAATGGCGTTGCGATTGGCTCGGCAAGCCCTCCACCTCCGCCTCCGCCTCCGCCTCCGCCTCCGCCTCCGCCTCCGCCTCCGCCTCCGCCTCCGCCGCCACCTCCGCCGCCTCCGCCGCCGCCTCCGCCTCCGCCGCCACCTCCGCCGCCGCCGCCGCCTCCGCCTCCGCCTCCGCCGCCGCCTCCGCCGCCGCCTCCGCCTCCGCCTCCGCCTCCGCCTCCGCCGCCCGCGCCTGCACCGACGCCTCCACCACCGCCGCCGCCGCCGACGCCGCCCGCGTCAGTACAGGCATCGGCAACGGTGCTTGGCCCGATCGAGCAGACGACCTCGACCGAGATCGCCGAAGCCGCGCCGGAAGAGCAGGCTGGCAAGAAGGAGGCGGACAAGAAGGACGACAGCGACGATGACAGCGTCGATACCGCGCTGGGTCTTATCAACACCGCGCCCGTGCAGCTCAAGACCGACTTCGAACAACCGGTCACCAGCGGCGGCATGGATACGATGATCGACAGTCCCGGGACCACGGAGTGATCGGAGGGTCAGATGGGTAGGATGAGTTTGGCAATCGCAGCCGGGGTGATCGGCCTCGCCGGCGCCGCAGCCTTGTCCGCGGCAACGCCGCTCAGCATCCGCGACAGCTGGCGGATCGGCAACTCGGGGACCAGCTTCTGCTCGGCCCAGAGCCTGACCATCGACAAGGCGCTGACCGGCATGTTCGACAACGGTTACTCGATCACCTGCCGCGACGCCGCCCTGCCCGTCGGCAAGCTCTACAGGATCAAGGATTCCGCCGGCGCTTCAGCGCGCATGGCCGCCGACCGCGCCGAGCGCGCGCGATGCGAGCCGCCGCGGCGGAGTAACCTGACCGGCATCGGCTCCGTCGACGTCATCGAATGCAAGCTCAAGGACGCCGACGTCGGTTACCGGGCGTATGAGGTCCGGCGCGGCCGGGTGATCTATGCTGCCCAGGGCCTTAGCGGCTACGACAGCGCGCTCGAGCTCGGCCTTCGGAGCATGATCGCCGACGAACCCCTCAAGGGTGAAATTTCAATCGCGACCACCGGCCTCGGCGATCCCGCGGCCTTCGCCCGCGTGCAGGCCGGAACGCTCGCCCCCGACAAGGCACTCGAGGAAGCCTACCGCCGCAATAACGCCGGCAGCTATGCCGAAGCAGCCGAATTCTTCGCCGCGGCAAGCACCGGCTCGTCGGACGCGCCGCTGAGCCGAGCCGAGGCGCTGGTCAACGAAGCGCTTCAGAGGTCGAACCTCGGCCGCTTTGCCGAGGCTGACGCATTGTTCTCAAAGGCCGCCGAGAATGTCGGCACGGACCCTATCGTCGCGCGCCGCCTACGAAATTATCGCGCGATCCACGATCTCAACCAGGGCGATCCCAAGGCTGCGCTGGCCGAGCTCGACAAGCCCTTGCCCAAGGTCCTCGCGGTCCACAATAGCGCGCCCGGCAAGCTGGAAATCGACACTGCCCTTGCCAAGCGGCTCAACGCCGATGCGCGCATGGGACAGGAGCTGAATTCGCAGGGTGAGGAATTGCTGCCCGACGAGAAAGCGGCGATCCTCGATGGGCAGGCGATGCAGCTACGCGGCACCGCGCTGCGCCTGACCCGCGACCGCGACGGTGCGCGCGAGGCGCTCCGCCGCGCCGATGGCGAGCTGCTTGCCGTCCGCGGCGGGAAGGTTGCCTCGATCCTTTGGATGCGCGCCCAGATCTTCGGCGATCTCGGCGCGATCGCCGAAGATTCCGGCAGCCCGGTCGAGGCGCAGCGCCTGTACAGCGACGCCGTCACGTTGCTCGACAGCAACTATCCTGGTTCGGCGGTCCTGCTTAACGCAAAGGCGCGGCTCGCCGGCTATCTCGCCCGGCGCGGGCAGCTTGCGGTCGCCGAAAGCATGTTCAGTGACATCGTCCATTCGCAGCCCGACACCAGCAACCTGCCGCCGAGCTTCGCCAACGTGCTTCGGCCTTACGTCGACCTGCAGCTCAAGAAGGGCGACGAACCGAAGGCCGACGCGGAAATCTTCGCCGCGACCCAGCTGATGGTTCGTCCTGGCCTCGCGCAGACCCAGGCGGTGCTCGCGCGGGAGCTGACCGGCGGCACCGATGAAGCCTCCCGCCTGTTCCGACAGTCGGTCACGCTCACGCGTCAGGTCGAACGCTCGCGAATCGAGCTCGCGCGGCTGCAAGACCTGGCCAAGCCCAGTCCCCAGGACATCGTCCGCGGCCGCGTCCTTCGCGCGACGCTGGATTCGTCCCAGAAGGAGCAGCTGACGACCCAGGCGGCGCTTGCCGGTTTCCCGCGCTTCCGCGCCGTCGCCAGCGATACGATCGCACTCGCCGACCTGCAAAAGGTCCTGAGACCCGGCGAAGCTTATTATCGGCTGACCGCCGCCGGCGACAACGTCTATGCGATGTTCGTGACGCCGGACTCGGCGCGTGCAGCGAAATTGCAGGTGACGGCGAAGCAGCTCGACGAGCAGGTCGCCGCGCTTCGCGACACCATCTCGACGATCGAAAATGGCAAGCGCATCACCTATCCGTTTGACGTCGCTCTGTCGCACCAGCTTTATGCGGAGCTCTTCGGCCCGTTCGCCGCCGCCGTTCTTCCGGTCAAGCATCTGATCTTCGAGCCGGACGGCGCCTTGCTGCGACTGCCGCCCAACCTGCTGGTGATGGATCAGGCGTCGGTCGACGCTTACCAGCAGCGCGCCAAGGCAAGCGAGGATGCCGCCTACGATTTCCGCGGCCTCGCTTGGCTCGGTCGCGACCGGGACATCAGCACTGCGGTCAGCCCGCGCGCCTTCGCCCAACTGCGCAGCGCTCCGCCCTCGGCCGGTCGCAAATCCTATCTCGGTCTCGGCGAGAACAGCATTCCGTCGGCCTCGGCCGAAGGGCAGGTGCCCGCTGCCGCCGACCGTGACTGCATCCTCCCACTGTCGTCCTGGTCCCATCCGATCTCGGCCAAGGAGCTCGAAACCGCCGGTGCGATCATTCGCAAGCTCGATCCCAACGGCGTCGACATCGTCACGCGCGATCAGTTCACCGACACCGGGCTCAAGGCGCGCGGCGACCTTGACCAATATCGCATCCTCCATTTCGCGACCCACGGCGTCGTGACCGCGCGCGCCGCGAAATGCGCGGCCCAGCCTGCGCTGCTAACCAGCTTCGGCGGCAGCGGCTCGAACGGCCTTCTTACCTTTAAGGATATTTTTGACCTCCACCTCGACGCCGACGTCGTCATCCTCTCGGCGTGCGATACCGCCGGCAAGGCGAGCGCGGCGGCGACCGCGCAGGCCGGCCTCGGGACTGGCGGCGACGTCGCGCTCGATGGCCTGGTGCGTGCCTTCGTCGGCGCTGGCGGACGATTGGTGGTCGCCAGCCACTGGCCCGTGCCGGATGATTTCAACGCGACCCAGCGACTCATCACCGGCCTGTTCTCGGCGCCGCCGGGAACGCCGACCGTCACCGCTTTGCGCCTCTCGCAGCGCCAGCTGATGGACGACGTCAACACGTCGCACCCCTTCTATTGGTCGGCATTCGCGGCAGTAGGCGACGGCGAGATCCCGGTGATCCGCGCGCCCGTCACCCACATCGTCACGGCGAGCAAATAAGACTCATTGCTCCTGCTGTTCGGCGTCCAGTTGAGGATCGCCGCAGCGGCAGGTGGTCACCCGCGCTATAGGACGTTTGGCCGGCGTGCTGCTCGGCTGCGTCTCCTCGGCAGACGGAGTCCTGACTTCGCTCGCCGAAGCCAGCACGACCTGGGCCGGTGCTTTGGACGCACGGACCGGCCGCTGGTCTTTCTCCGGCTGCGCCGCGGCAGCGGCGCTTCCGCAGGTCAGAGCGGCAATCATTAGAACTGGCGCGCGCATGTTCGTCTCCATCCCTCTCGAGGTGGAGGAACATCATTTCCGATACTCCTCGCTAAATGATTAAAAGCGCTCGGAGAATCGCTGCACAGCAACAAGCATCTCGAAAAAAGTGCTGATATATCAATCAGCTGCAGCAGCTCAGCTACTTTGTCGTCTTGCGGACTTTCGTTGACTTCCTGTTAACAAAACGTCACAAGGCGCGGTCTTGACTCAGTCAAGGGGGCACACATGGCAACGACAATTTCCACATCGCATAGTCGTAAGATGATTCTCACCAGCGCGGCGGTCATCGCCGTCGGGCTCGGCGCTTATGGTCTCGGGCGAATCTATCCGCCGGTCGGACCGAGCGCCGGCACGGTCGGTCCCGCGCAGCGCTACGTCTCGAGCCAGGTCGGCGACAGCGACGTGACGCTCGGCGACACCTCCGTGCCCGAGCTGATGCAGTCCGACGCGTTCGAGGCGATGGTCAAGGATCCCACCTTCCGCAAGCTTGCGCGTGACCCCAATTTCGCCGCGCTCGCGCAGAGCCCTGCGGCTTTGTCGACTCTCGCGGCCAACGCGTCGGTGTTCAAGGCGATCTCATCCGATCCCCGCGGCTTCGCGTCGCTCGCTCAGTCGGCGCAGCTGCTAGCCGGAAACAATGACGCGCACGCGGTCGGGGCGCAGGTCGCCTCGGCGGTCGCGCTCAACGCCGATTCGTTCAAGGCGATCGCCTCGCAGCCATCGGCTTTGCAGACCGTCGCCAGCCATGCCGCGGCCTTCCAGCAGCTCGCCAATCATGGCGAGGCGCTCCAGGCGATCCTCCAGAACCCTGCGGCGTTTAGTCAGTTCGCGGGTAATGTTGCGGCATTCCAGCAATCCGCCGCGAATGCGTCCACCAACAGCGCCATGGCCGGCGAGGCAAAGGCGTTCGAAAGCCTAGCCGCCGATTCCAAAGCGATGAATGCGCTCAAGGCGGACAGCAATTTCTTCCATTCAGTTGCCGCCAACGCCGGCGCCTTCGAAGCGCTCGCCGCGACGGACGCGAAGTTCAACGCCGCGTTCAACCAGAATCTGATCAGCGCAATCGCGCTCAATCCTGCCGCTTTCGGCTCGCTCGCCGCGAACAACGGCCTGCTGACCTCGGCAGTGCAGCAATCGCAGGCGCTGAGCTCCGCGTTCGGCAACAATCCGGCGGCGGTCGAGGCGCTGATCAATAACCCCGCCGCGTTCGCACTGTTCGGATCGCAGCCGACCGCGCTCGGCGTCATGGCGAGCCACGCGCAGACCTTCCAGGCGATCGCCAGTCATGAGGCGGCGCTGGCCGTAATGCTGCAAAACGCGCCTGCCTTTGCGAGGTACAGCGGCAATGTCGCGGCGTTCCAACAATCGGCCGCCAATGCCTCGACCAACAGCGCCATGGCCGGCGAGGCCAAGGCGTTCGAGTCGCTCGCCGCTGATTCCAAGGCGATGAACGCGCTGAAGGCAGACTCGAGCTTCTTCCAGTCGCTTGCCGCGAATGCGAATGCGTTCAAGGCGATCGCCTCGGACGCCAGCTTTGCCAACGCAATGAACTCGAGCGCGATCAAGGCCATTGCCGGCAACCCCAGGGCCGTCGAGATGCTCGCGAGCAACCCGCGGGCGGCCGAGATGGCGAGCGGCGCGGCGCAGGCGCTGACGGCGCAGTCCATGGTCGCAGCGGCGCGCGGCATGAACAGCCAGGCGCTGCAGATGGCTGCGGCTTACCCGCAGGCGTTCGCGCTGATGACCCAGAACGCCAATGCCTTCGTGCAACTCGCCGCGAGCCCGCAGGCGGTGCAATATTTCGCGGTCAACTCGGCGGCATTCTCACACTTGGGGCAGGACGCCAATTTCCACTATCTGGTGAGCAGCGCTGCCTTCGCGAACGCCGTGAAGAGCGCCGACTTCGCCGGCGCGATCAAGACGGGCGAGTAGCAGCATCAGCGGCGTCTGAAGGGGGTTCATGAGGGGAGTGGGCGCGCGGCCGCGTGCATTACTGGCCGCAGCAATCGGGACGGCGCTGACCGGTGCCGCGGCTCCCGCATTCGCGCAAACGCAGCAGAAGCCGCCGCCGCCCCAGCCCCAGACGACCACCGTCGAGGAGCCGGTGACCAAGCCGGAGCGGCCCGCCAATCCTCCTTCCCCGGCGCCGAACGAAGGCCCCTCGCACGTTCCGCCCGACGCGTCCGGCATCGACCTTAGCGAAATCGACACGCCCGACCTCGAGCTGCTCTATTTCGATCCGGCGCAGACCTATTTGACGCCTTACATCGGCCGCGCCTTCACCAACTCGCTGCGCTTCCACGAGAAAATGTTCCACTGGAAGCCGTGGGACCGCACCCTGATCCTGCTCAAGGATTTCGGCGATTACGGCAACGCCGCGGCGCGCGCCTCGCCCAACAACGCCGTGCTGCTCGACGTCGCTCCGCTCAGCCAGACGATGGAGACCTTCTCGCCCGGCGAGCGCTTTTTCACGCTCAACAACCACGAGCTCGCGCACGTCGCGCAAATGGACGTGTGGAACAACCACGATGCGGCCTGGCGCCGCTTGCTTCACGGCAAGCCGATGCCGATCCAGGAGCATCCCGAATCCATCCTGTGGAATTACCTTGCGACCCCGCGGACCAACGTCCCGCGCTGGTATCTCGAAGGCGGCGCCGTGTTCTTCGAAACGTGGATGGCCGGCGGGCTCGGCCGCGGGCAGGGCGGCTATGACGAGATGGTGTGGCGCGCCAAGGTCCGCGACCACGACCGCATCTTCTCGCCGCTCGGCCTCGAATCCGAAGGCGTCGCGCTCGACTTCCAGGTCGGCGTCAACGACTATCTCTACGGCACCCGGTTCATGTCCTACCTCGCGCTCACCTACGGGCCGGAGAAGCTTGTCGCGTGGCAGAGCCGGCCCGAGGGCAGCAAGGCGTTCTATTCCGCCCGCTTCAAGCAGGTCTTCGGCCGCCCGCTCAACCGGGCATGGAACGACTGGATCGCCTTCGAACAGGAATTCCAGAAAGCGAACCTCGCCAAGCTCGCCCAATATCCGATGACAGAGACGCAGAAGCTCAGCCCCCGCGGCCTCGGCTCGATCTCGCGCGGATTTGTCGATCCGAAGACCAACAGCCTCATCGCCGGCTTCCGCTACCCGGGCACCATCGGTTTCGTCGGCCGGCTCGACCTGTCCTCCGGCAAGCTGACCAAGCTTCAGGAAATCAAGGGCATGATGCTCTACCGGGTGACGAGCCTGGCGTTCGATCCGGAGGCGCGAACCGCTTTTTACACCGAGGACAATGCGGCGTTCCGCGACATCGTCGCGGTCAACGTCGACACCGGCAAGAAGCGCATGCTGCTCAAGGATGCGCGCATCGGGGACATCGTGCTCAACCCTGGGGACAAATCCCTCTGGGGCATCCGCCACCAGAACGGCTTCGCGACGATCGTGCGCATCCCTGCGCCCTACAAGAGCTTCAACCAGGTCCACAGCTTCAAATATGGGCAGATCCCCTTCGACCTCGACATCTCGCCCGACGGCAGCCTGATCTCGGCCTCCTACGGGGAGATCAACGGCAGCCAATCGGTGCGGGTCTGGCGCCTGGATTCGCTCAGCACCGGCGCCGACCCGCAGGAGGTCGCGCGCCTGTCGCTGCCTCCGTCGGTACCCGAAGGCTTCACCTTCGCGCCCGACGGCAAGACGATGTACGGCACGTCTTATTACACTGGTGCCTCGAACGTCTTCCGGTTCGACATCGCGACCGGGAAATATGACGCCGTCAGCAACGCCTCGACCGGCTTCTTCCGTCCCGTGCTGCAGCCGGACGGCTCGCTCATCGCCTATGAATATGGCGGCGACGGGCTGCAGCCGGTGCGCTTCCAGCCACAGGTGCGGGAAGATCTCGGCACCGTCGAATTCCTCGGCACGCGCGTCGTCAATGCCCACCCCGAGCTCAAGCAGTGGGGCGTCGGCTCACCCGCCAAGATCCCGTTCGAGCAGATGGTCACGGGCCGCACCCATTACCGCGCCGCTCAGCAGCGCAAGTTCGCCGGCACCTATCCGATTGTCGAAGGCTATAAGGGCGCTTTTTCGCCCGGCTGGTTTTTCCACTGGGAAGACCCGCTCCAGTTCAACCAGATCAACGCCAGCATCAGCGTGTCGCCGTTCGATCATATGAGCTTCGGCCAGCGATTCCATGGCAAGCTCCAGCTGAAAACGCTCAACTGGGACATCACATACCGGCACAATGGCGCCGACTTTTACGACCTGTTCGGACCGGTCGAGCGCAGCCTTCGCGGCGACAATCTCGTCGCGGCCTACAACAAGACCATCATTTACGACCTGCCGCGCCAGCTCGACCTGTTCGGCTCGGCTGCGATCTACACCGGCCTCGAGCGGCTTCCCAACGCGCAGAACATCGCCAGCCCGAGCACGATCGGCTCACTCGAGGTCGGCGCCAAATATACAAACACCCGCAAATCACTCGGCGGGGTCGACCATGAAAAGGGCATCGCCTGGCGCGCCCTCGCGGACCTCGACTATGCGCAAGGCCAGGCTTTTCCCAAGCTCTACGGCGGGCTCGATTACGGCGTACCGCTGCCGCTCAATAACAGCTCGTTCTGGATCTACGCCCATGCCGGCGCCGCGGCCGGCGAGCGCCTCCATCCACTCGCCGCTTTCTACTTCGGCGCGTTCCGCAACAATTACGTCGATGACCGCCCGGAGAAACGCTACCGCGAGATGGAAAGCTTTCCCGGCTTTGCGATCGACGAGATCGCCGCGCGCCGCTTCGCGAAGCTCACCGGCGAAGTGAACCTGCCGCCGGTGCGCTTTGCCGAGGTCGGCACGCCCGCATTCTATTTGAGCTACGTCCGGCCGGCGCTGTTTGGGGGCGCCATGGCCACCGAAGCTCCCGATGGCCGGGGCCATCATTATTATGATGTTGGTGCCCAGCTGGACTTCAACTTCACAGTCGCGCTGCGCCTGCCTATGGTCCTGTCCGTCGGGACCGCCGCCGGTTGGGCGGACGGACATTATCGCAAGGCGGAATGGCTAGTTTCCCTCAAGGTCATGTAGCGCGATGCCCGTTCTTCTAGCGGAGGCCGCGCATTGGGCGCTCGCCCTTGTCCCCGTTCTCGTCCTGCTTGCCGTGTTCGACTGGCTCGATGCATTCAAGCTGACGAGCCTCAAGGAAGTCCTCGTCCTGCTCCTGCTCGGCGGAATCGCCGCGCTCCTGTCTTGGCCGGTCAGCGGCCGGCTCCTCGACACGCTGCCGATCGGCTTCTCCAACTACAGCCGCTTCGTCGCACCGTGGATCGAGGAAGCGATCAAGGGCGCGATCATCATCGCGCTCTTCCGCATGAACCGCATCGGCTACAAGCTCGACGCGGTGATCGCCGGCTTCGCCATCGGCGCGGGCTTCTCAGTGGTCGAGAACATCATCTATCTCGTCCGCTTTCCCGATTATGGCGCGGGCACGTGGCTGGTTCGGGGTTTTGGTACCGCGGTGATGCACGGAGCGGCGCTGGCGATCTCCGCCGCCATCGCGCACGAACTCGCCGAGCGCGAAAGCCGCGAGGCGGCGGGCGAGTTCGATTTCCACTGGTGGTGGTTCCTTCCGGGCTATTTGATCGCGGTCGCCCTCCATGCGGCGTTCAACCAATTTCCCGACCGGCCGCTCATCGCCATGCTCGGCGCGGTGATTGTCGCCCCGCTCGCGCTGATCGGCATCTTCCATGTGGGGACCGCCGAAGCGCAGCGTTGGCTCGTCGCCGAGTCGGCCGAGCACCGTTCCCAGGTGGCGGCGCTTCGCGCCGGCGGCTGGCCCGATGGTCCGGCGGGCCGCAAGATCGCGGCGCTCACCGAGCGGCTCGGGCCCGAGGCAGCCCGGCGCGTTCGCCGTTATTGGGAGCTGCAGGGGTGGCTGGTCGCCGAAGCCGAAGAGACGATGCTTGAGGAGGAGGCGGGCGACGCCGCTTTCGATGCCGCCGAGATTCGCGCCGCCTTCGCCGAACTCGACGGCCTTGAGCGCGCGCTCGGACGCAGCACCTTCGCCGCGCTTCAGGCGCTACTGCCGTTCAGCCGCAACGATCATTGGGAAGTCTCCGAACTGCGGCAGCGCCTGTCCCGCCGCTAAGCGGCTCTGCGCTGTCAAGTTTGGCGGAGCTGGACGAACGTGGCATTCACCAGCCACAGTCGCAGCACGCGACGGACTCTGGGAGGCGCAAGTGGCGAGACTGCGCGTTGAGGATGCCACGAAAGCATTTGCAGGCACCGCTGTACTGAAGGGCGTCAGCCTTGAGCTCACTGACGGCGAGTTTTGCGTGATCGTCGGTGGTTCAGGGTGCGGCAAGTCGACCCTTCTCCGCGCGATCGCGGGGCTCGAGGACTTGGAGTCTGGAAGCATCTTCATCGACGATCGCCGAGTCGATCGTCTGCCGCCGGCGGAGCGGTCGATCGCCATGGTGTTTCAGAGCTATGCGCTCTACCCGCACCTCAACGTGTACGAAAATCTCGCTTTCGCGTTGCGGCTGGCGAAGCGGCCGAAGGCGGAGATCGATCAGGCGGTTACTCGCGCCGCGGAGATCCTCGGACTTCAGGAATATCTCGAGCGCCGGCCAGCGGCACTGTCGGGCGGCCAGCGGCAGCGCGTCGCGATCGGGCGCGCGATCGTCCGTAAGCCCGGCATCTTCCTGTTCGACGAGCCGCTATCGAACCTCGATGCGGGCCTGCGCAATCAGATGCGCTTCGAGTTCGCCGCGCTCCATCGCCAGCTCGGAACGACCACGGTCTACGTGACCCACGACCAAGTCGAGGCGATGACCCTCGCCGACCGCATCGCGATCATGCGCGCCGGTGTGATCGAGCAGATCGGCACGCCCGGTGATTTGTACGAGCGCCCCGCCAATCTCTACGTCGCCGGCTTCATCGGCTCGCCGCGAATGAATTTCTTGAGCGGCAAGGTGATCGACGTCCCAGGAGCGGGTCCGGCCCTCGAGCTGCCAGGCGGCGATCGTCTGCCGCTCCCTGAATCAGGCGAGCAGCTGACCGGCCAGCCGGTCACGCTCGGCGTTCGCCCGGAACATTGGCGCGCAGCCGACGGCGGTGCCGGCCTGCCGCTCCAGGCCGAGTTCATCGAATGGCTCGGCAGCAGCGTCAACGTCCACCTGCGCCGGCGCGGCACGTCGGAACCGCCGATCATCTGGCATCATCTCGAGCCTGCCCGGGTCAAGGAAGGCGAAACGGTCGGGCTGACCGCCGATCCCGCGCATGTTCACATGTTCGACCACAGCGGCCGCGCGATCGCCCTCAATTGAGATCTCGCTGTTGCAAAATTGTCGCTTGTGGCGGCGCGATGTAACCGGTTACATTGGCACTGCCCGGCAGTCTCGCCGGGTAGTTCGGGCGAGATGCGACGAAGAAGCGCACCATCCGAGGGGAGAAGCGCGATGGTCACCATTCGCGATGTCGCTCGTGAAGCGGCCGTGTCGGTCGCGTCGGCTTCGCGCGCGCTCAATGATCACGCCAATGTCACGCCTGCGACGCGCGAGCGGGTACGCGCCGCCGCGCAGCGTTTGCGCTATGTGCCGCACTCCGGCGCGCGCAACCTCACCCGCCAGAAGACCGATTCAATCGGGGTCGTGCTCCCCGACCTCTTCGGCGAGTTCTTCAGCGAGCTGATCCGCGGCATCGACCGCGTGGCGCATGCGCACGGGCTGCAACTGTTCCTCAGCAACATGCACGGCAGCCCGCACGAGGCGACCAGCGCGGTGCGCGCGATGCGCGGCCGGGTCGACGGACTGTTGGTCATGACTCCGGATGTGCAGCGCCAGCCGCTGCTCGATGCATTGAGCCCCGCGGTGCCGTCGGTCCTGCTCAACTGTCATGATCGCGTGCCCGGCATGGCCTCTGTCGGAACCGACAATGAGGGCGGCGCCCGAGCGATGACCGAGTTCCTGATCGGCCAGGGCTATCGTCGCATCGCTTTCGTCTCCGGTCCACGCCACAACCGCGATTCCGCCGATCGCCAAAAAGGCTTCGTGTCGGCACTCGCGTCGAGCACCGGCGAGCGCGATCCGATCATCGTCGCCGGCGACTTCAGCGAAGGCTCGGGCGCGGAAGCCGCACGCCTGCTGATCGCCGGACGCATGCCGGTCGATGCGATTTTCTGCGCCAATGACATGATGGCGGTCGGCTGCTGCGCCGTGCTCACGGATGCCGGAATTGCGGTCGGCGAGCAGATCGGCGTCGCAGGCTTCGACGACATCCCGATCGCGCATTACGCCGCGCCGGCGCTCACCACTATGAATGCGCGCATCGCCGAGCTGGGCGCGGCCGCGGCGCAGAAGCTCATCGACTTGATCGCCGATCCGGAGCTGCCGCGCGGCGCAACCATCCTCGCGCCCGAGCTGATCGCGCGACGATCCACAGCGCGGCGGCCCGCGCCCGACATCGACCATTTACGATCAACGATCTTGTCCAGGGGAGAGAATCATGAGGCTTTCGAACGCTAACCGGAAGATGCTCCGCGGCGCCCGCCTGGCGCTGCTGACCACGTCCCTGCTGGTCGCAACGCCGGCGCTCGCGCAGCTGACCACCGCAACGATCAACGGCCATGTCACGAACAAGGCCGTTGCGGCTCCGGGAACCGTGGTGACGGCGCGCAGCATCGAAACGGGGGCGAGCGCACACGCCGTCGCCGGCCCTGACGGCGGCTATGTGCTGACCGGCCTTCGCCCGGGCACATACGACATCAGCTTCGGTGGACCTGCCGGCGCGACGATCACGCGGCGGGTGATCATCCAGGTTGGTCAGTCTGCCAGCCTGGACGTTGATGTCGCGGCCCCCGAAACGGGCGCCGCCGAGGCGACCGAGCCGACGCGTACGGGCAGCAATATCGTCGTCACCGGGCGGCGCCTCGTTGAAACCCGCACATCCGAAGTCGCGACCAACATCACCCGCGACCAGATCGAAAACCTGCCGCAAAGCAACCGCAACTTCCTCAATTTCGCGGCGCTCGCACCGGGCATTCGCATGGTGCAGGATCCCAACGGAAGGAGGCAGACGTTCGCCGGCGGCGGCGTCGGCACCGACCCCAACGGCGAATCGACCGGAGGTCCGCAGGTCAACGTCTTCATCGACGGCGTCAGCCTGCGCAGCAACGTCAACCAGGGAGGTATCGTCGGCCAGGACGTCAGTGCCGGCAATCCCTTTTCCCAGCTCGCCGTGCGCGAGTTCCGCGTGCTCACGTCGAACTTCAAGGCGGAATATGAGGATGCCGGGACCGCGATCATCACCGCGGTTACGAAGTCGGGAACGAACGAGTTCCACGGCGAGGCGTTCGGTCTGTATTCCGACCAGCGGCTCATCGCGCGCGACTATTTCCAGGTGAAGAATAACCAGTCCAAGGTCCCGCTCAAGCGCTACCAATATGGCGCGGCGCTCGGTGGCCCAATCATTCGCAACAAGCTGTTTTTCTTTGCTAACTACGAAGCCAACATTAAGGACCGCAACGTTGCCGTGACGCCGGGACCAATCCCCGATGCGCAAGGGCCGCTGATCCCGTTCAATCCCCAGAGTTTTGCCGGCGTGTTCGTCAGTCCGTTCCGCGAGCATCTCGGCTTTGGCAAACTCACCTTCCTGCCGACCGACAATCAGGTAATCGAACTGACCGGCAGCATCCGGAAGGAAACGGACCTCCGCGATTTCGGCGGCACGGACGCGCGCGAGCGCGGGACCAAGGTAAACAACGACGTTTATGCCGCGAAACTCAGCTACACCTACAACGGCCGGGACTTCCTCAATGAAGCAACGGTCGACTATCTGGACTCGGACCTCAAATTCGGCGGCGATGCCGGCACCGGCTTTGGGCTTATTTATGGCGGCGTCATTTCTACGGGCGCCAACCCGGGGTTCCAGCGCACCGAGCAGAAGGGCCTGACCTTCCGGGACGATGCCAGCTTCACAAACATTCACTGGAACGGCGACCACCTCATCAAGATCGGCGGCAAGCTGTCGTTCCAGAACTACCACATCGTCGAGGCTAACAACGCGAACCCGCAGTTCTTTTTCACCTTCGATCCGAACCGCAATCTCAACTTCGGCATTCCGGAGGTGGTGAATTTCGGCGGCGGCAACCCGGACCTCAAGTCCAAGACCACGCAGTTCGGGTTGTTTGTCCAGGACGATTGGTCCGTGAACCCGCATCTGAACATCAATGCGGGCGTTCGCTGGGACGTGGATACGAATTTCCGCAACAGGGGTTTCGTGACTCCCGCAAAAGCCGTCGCAGCGCTGCAGGCCTTGGCGGCAAACCCGCTGACTCAGCCGACATTTTTCAACGTCAACGACTATATCTCAACCGGGCATAACCGGAAGATCGACTATGGAAATATCGCCCCGCGGATTGGCTTCTCGTACGACCTCAATGCCGACCAGCGGACGGTCTTCTTCGGTGGCTATGGCCGCTATTACGACCGGGCGCTGTTCCGCAACGCCGCCGAAGAATCGCTGTTCACGCAATTCCAGTTCGGTCAGCTCCACTTCTCCGCGAACGGCCTTCCGCTTAATGGTCAGCAGACGGTCGCCTGGAATCCCAACTTTCTCACTGAGTCGGGATTTGCCGCGCTGCTCGCGAGCCTCGCGAACAACCCGCTCGCGCCTGGAACCAACGAGCTGCGGGTGATCCGAAACGATCTGAAGACACCCTACACCGATCAGTTCAGCATCGGCATTCGCCAGCGGCTCGGCATTTTCCGCGCCTCTGTGACCTTCAACCACACCGTCGGCAAGGATCAGATTGCCTATGCGCCGCTGAACAAGGGGCCTCAGATCGCTTCCAACGGATTCTTCATCACAATCCCACTGATCAACGGCTACGGCAACGCCGTTGCCGCATTCAACACGCGCGAGACCCGCTTCAATGCGATCTATGCGACGCTCGACAAACCCTACACCAAGGAATCGGGCTGGGGTGGCGGAATCGCTTACACTGGCGTTTTGAGTTCCAAGGAACGAGGAAATGGCGCCGGCGGCGGGTTCAACTTCGACTATCCCAACATCGCCGCGCAGCCGTTTGTCCCCAACGGTGGCAACGAAAAGCATCATCTTGTCGTCAATGGCATTGCCGATTTGCCGCTCGATTTCCGCGCTTCGGGTCTGGTGACCTACGGATCGGGCGCTCCATATTTGGTGATAGATGCGAACCAGGGCTTTCAACCAGGACGGCTCCGGATCGGCTACTTCAATCACCTGCCCTATTTCCTTCAAGTCGATCTCAGGCTGCAGAAGATCTTCCGCCTCGGTGGCGACCGCGAATTCTCCCTCTCGGCCGAGGTCTTCAACCTATTCAACCGCGCAAATTTCGGTTCGGCGAGCTCTTGCTGTACGGGTACCGGCATCGGCCAGTTGACCGGCCTCTCGGGCCCACCACGGACCTTCCAGCTGGGCGCGAGCGTACGCTTCTAACCATTGCATCGGGGCCGGCGCGCGCGTCGGCCCCCGACGTTCGACAATGACCGACACTACGCGGCGCGACGCCATGAAGTTGTTGAGCCTGGGCCTCGCCGGCCTCGGAGCCGGCTGCGCCGGGCCGGTGCGCGGCGCCCCGCGTGCGAGCGCGCTGCTCGACGATCTCGAGCATCGCACCTTCCGCTGGTTCTGGGACGTCGGCAATCCCGCCAACGGCCTGGTCCCGGACCGCTGGCCGGCCAGGACGTTCTGCTCGATCGCCGCCGTCGGCTTCGCGCTGAACGCTTATGCGGTCGGCGCTGAGCGCGGCTGGATCGCCCGCGCCCAAGCCCGCGACCGCACCCTCGCCACTTTACGCTTCTTCGCCACCGCGCCCCAGGGAGATGCGCCCACCGGCATGAGCGGCCACCGCGGCTTCTTCTACCATTTCGTCGACATGGAGCGGGGACAGCGCTTCGAAACCGTCGAGCTGTCGTCGATTGATACCGCGCTGCTGCTTGCCGGCATCCTGTTCGCCGGCAGCTATTACCGTGCCGATCATCCCGACGAAGCCGAGATCCGCCACCTTGCCGAGAGGATCAACGCGCGCACCGATTGGCGCTGGATGCTTGGCAATGGTCCGCTGATCTCAATGGGCTGGACGCCTGAGCACGGCTTTCTTCCCAGCCAGTGGGACCGTTACAACGAATCCACGATCCTCCATTTGCTTGCGCTCGGCAGCCCGACCTTCGCGGTCGACGCGGACCTGTGGCACCGCTGGACCGCGAAATGGGACCTCAGCTGGGGTGATCATTGGGGCGAGCGCCACCTCGCCTTCCCGCCGCTGTTCGGCCACCAATTCAGCCATTTATGGACTGACTTCCGCGGCATCCGCGATCCCTGGCTTCGGGCCCACGACCTCGACCTGTTCGAGAACAGCCGACGCGCGACCCGGGCGCAGCGCAATTACGCGATCGCCAATCCCGGCGGCTGGGCCGCGTACGGGCCCGATTGCTGGGGCCTCACCGCCTGCGACGGCCCGGGCGACTTCACCGCCACGATCGCCGGCCGCGACCGGCAGTTCTTCGGCTATGCAGCACGCGGCCCGGGCGGCCGCGACGACGGCACACTCGCCCCGACCGCCATGGCCTCGTCGATCGCCTTCGAGCCGGCGCTGGTGCTGGGCGGCCTCGCCGCCATGACCCGCCGGTTCGGCGCCGACATCTATGGTCGCTATGGCTTTCTCGATGCGTTCAACCCGACTCTCGCGGGAACGACCAAGGCGCTTCACGGCCGCTCCGCCCCCGCTGCCGGCTGGCTCGACACGGACTATCTTGGTATCGACCAGGGACCGATCATCGGAATGATCGCCAATTACCGCGACGGCCTCATCTGGCGCACCATGCGCCGCTCGCCGCCGCTCGTCGCTGGCCTCAAGCGCGCGGGCTTCGCCGGCGGCTGGCTGGACCAGGCGCGATGATGCTGTCGCGCCGCCAGGCCCTCACGGGCAGCCTCGGCGCGATCGCGCTTTCTGGTTGCGCGCGTCACCTGCGCGGAACGCTCGAATTGTGGGCGATGGGCGCCGAAGCAGAGCATCTGCCGCAGCTGCTCGGCGACCTGCCCCGAACGGGGTTGCCCCGCGTCGTCGTTCAGCCGCTCCCGTGGACTGCGGCGCACGAGAAATTGCTGACCGGTTTCGCCGGCGGCGCGCTGCCCGACCTCGGCCAGATCGGCAACAGCTGGATCGCCGAGCTATCCGCGATCGGCGCCATTGAGCCGGTCCCCGCAGCGCTCGAAGGGCTGGTCGCCGGCCAGTTCGACGGCGTTGTCGACACCAACCGCATCGGCGGCCGCCTCATGGCGCTCCCCTGGTATGTCGACACGCGGTTGCAATTCTACCGGCGCGACCTGTTCGAGCGCGCCGGTTTCGCCGCTCCGCCGGACCGTTGGGATCGGTGGAAAGCGGCGCTTCATGCGGTTCGCCGCGTCGGCGGCGACAAGGGCTT
>JBJMVJ010000027.1:0-10588 GCA_045810685.1 Sphingomonas sp. | reverse complement strand
TTGGACGCGGCCACGACGAGCGTCGTCGCCGGGTCAAGCGGCCTCACCGCCTCGTCGAACGCGGCACCGTCGATGTTGGACAGAAACCGGACGTTCACCGCGGCCGAGCGCCGCCCGAGCGCATCGACCAGGAGATGCGGGCCGAGCACCGAGCCGCCGATGCCGACATGGAGAACGCCGGTCACGTCGCCGAACGCGCCTCCCTCGATTGCGTCGATCACCGCGCGCATTCGCCGCCGCCTCGCGGTGGCGAGGTCAACGTCCTCGGGCGCGCCGCTGCCGCGCTCGGCGACGTGGGTTGCTGCCCGCCCTTCGCTCGGGTTGACGATCTCTCCCGCGAACAGCGCGTCACGCGCCGCCGCAAATCCCATCGCGTGGGCGCGGTCGGCGAATTGTCCCAGCAAGTTGCGGTCGAGGTGAGTCTTGGACCAGTCGAAATAGAGCCCCGCTGCTTCGAAGCTCAGCGCACTCAGCCGATCCGGCTCGGCGGCGAACAGCTCATCGAGCCGCGTGATCGACGGTTGATCCATTGCCGCCGCACATAATGCGCAACCGGCCATTTGCCACCCCGGCTTGACCTTGTGTGTCGGGGCGGAAAGAAGCGGCCGATGGTGCGCCGTCCCTCCCGCCGCGGTCATTCGGCCGCGGGCTCAACAAAAGGCGAGCAGAAGGAAAGCATAGGCTCGCTGCTGCGCTTCGTTCTGACAATCGCAATTTTCGCCTTTGCATTCCGCACCCTGATCGCCGCTCCATTCAACATTCCATCGGGATCGATGCTGCCAACGCTGTACATCGGCGATTATCTGGTGGTCGCCAAATGGCCGTACGGCTATTCGCGCTACAGCTTGCCATTCGGTTTGCCGGCGTTCGGCGGCCGGATTTTCGGCCAATTGCCGAAACGCGGGGACGTGGTCGTGTTCCGCCACCCAGACGAGAATTCGGACCTCATCAAACGGGTCATCGGCCTGCCAGGCGACCGTGTAGCCGTTCGCAGCGGGCGACCGATCCTCAACGGAGTTCCGGTGCCGCGCCAGCCGCTGCCGCCGGTCCAGGTCCCGGTTACGGCCAACAGTCCGTGCAAGGTCGTGCCGCCGGCCGCGCCATTGGTCGTAGTCGCCGCCGGCAAACCCGCTTGCGTCTATCGCGCCTACCTGGAGACGCTTCCTGCCGGGCCGAGCTACACCGTGCTTGACCAAGTCGAGAGCGGCCCCGCCGACGACTTCGCCGAGGTGCGCGTCCCCGCCGGTCACTTGTTCCTGATGGGCGACAATCGCGACGACAGCCTCGACAGCCGCTTCGCGGCTTACGAGGGCGGCGTCGGCATGTTGCCATTCCAGAACGTGATTGGCCGGGCGCTTGTCACCTTCTGGTCCACGGACGGCACCGCCTCGTATCTGAAGCCGTGGACCTGGTTCACCTCGCTTCGCGCCGACCGGATCGGCAATGGGTACACGGGAGCCGCAAAGTGAGCGTCGATGTGGGCGCCTTCGTTCGCGACACGCTCGGGCACGAGCCCAAGGACATTCGCCTGTTCGAGCTCGCGCTGACCCACTCGAGCCTTGCGCGCGAAAGTTACGAGCGGCTCGAGTTCCTCGGGGACCGCGTGCTCGGCATGGTCATCGCCCGCGCTCTTTACGAACGCTATCCTGACGAACCCGAAGGCAATCTCTCCAAGCGTTACAACGGCCTTGTCGATCGCGAGACCTGCGCCGAGAACGGCCGCGAAATTGGCGTTCCGGCGCTGGTGCGCCTTGGCAAGCAGGCGCGCGAGGACGGAGCGAGTCAAAGCGAAAATGTCGTCGGCGATGTCGTCGAAGCGCTGATCGGCGCTCTCTACCTCGACGGCGGGCTCGAAGCGGCCGAGCGCTTTATCCTCAACACGTGGGGGCCGGACCTATCGAATCAGCGCCGCGCCCCTCAGCATCCCAAATCGTCGCTTCAGGAGCTGGCCGCAGCCAGAGGCGTCAAAGCGCCGCACTATGAGGTCGTCGCCCGCACCGGCGCACATCACGCGCCAAAATTCACCGTTCGAGTGTCGGTGCCAATGCTCGGCGAAGCAACCGCCGACGGTGCCACCAAGCAGGAGGCGGAAACCGCGGCCGCCGCGACGCTGTTGTCGCAACTGAAATGAGCCACCGAGCCGGCTTCGTCGCCGTCATCGGCGCGCCGAACGCGGGCAAGTCGACGTTGGTCAATGCCCTGGTTGGGCAGAAGGTGGCAATCGTCAGCCCCAAGGCGCAGACGACACGCGCTCGGCTGATGGGCATCGCTATCCAGGATGAAGCCCAAATCCTGCTGGTCGACACGCCGGGCATCTTCGAGCCGCGGCGGCGACTCGACCGGGCGATGGTCGCCGCCGCATGGAGCGGTGCGCAAGACGCCGACCTGATCCTGCTGGTGATCGACGCGGCGGCCACAACCAGCGGCGAGGTCGAGCGGATCATCGAGTCGATCGGATCACGCGAACAGCCGTTGTTCCTTGCGCTCAACAAGATCGACCTGGTCAAGAAGCCGACGCTGCTGGCGCTATCGGCGGATCTCACGGCCCGCCTGAACCCCGAACAGGTCTTCATGATTAGCGCCGCCCAAGGAGATGGGGTCGCCGACCTCAAACAGGCGCTCGCCGACGCCATGCCAGAAGGCCCCTGGCTCTATCCCGCGGACGAGGTGTCCGACGCCACCGACCGCATGATCGCGGCCGAGCTGACCCGCGAGCAAGTCGTCAACCAGCTCTACCGCGAACTGCCCTACGCGACCGCAGTCGAGACGGAGACCTGGGAAGACCGCGAAGACGGCTCGAGCGAGATTCGACAGCAGATCCTGGTTGAACGCGATAGCCAGAAAGCCATCGTGATTGGTAAGGGCGGGCAGCGATTGAAAGCGATCGGGGCCGCGGCGCGCGCACAGATCGCCGAGCATCTCGGGCGACCGGTCCACCTGTACCTCCACGTCAAGGTCAATCCGCGGTGGGACGAGGATCGCGGCCTCTATCGCGAAATCGGCCTGGAGTGGGCCGACTAGGCGGCGAGCATCTCCGCCACCCACGTCGGCACGAGCGCGCCTGCCCGGCCCGACCGGCTCTCGTCGAACAAATAGCTGCCGAGGCTCGGCTCGAGGTTCATTTCGAGCGTCTTGGCGCCGCAATAGCGCGCGGTCTGGACGAAGCCGGCCGCAGGATAGACCGCTCCGGACGTGCCGATCGAGACGAACAGGTCGCACCCCTGCAGCGCCGAGTCGATCCGCTCCATGTCGTAAGGCATTTCGCCGAACCAGACGATGTCGGGACGGACCTTTCCGACCGCATGGCAGCTAGGACAGGCCGCCCCTTCGCCCATCGGTCCGCCCCATGCAAAACGCTCGTTGCAGGCGAGACACCAACCGTTCGTCAGCTTGCCATGCATGTGAAGCAGCCGCTTCGAACCCGCGCGCTCGTGCAGATCGTCGACATTCTGCGTCACCAGCAGCAGCTCGCCCGGCCATTCGGCATCGAACCGCGCCAGCGCCTCGTGCGCCGCATTCGGCTTGACCGTGCCGAGCTTCTCGCGCCGCGCGTCGTAGAAGGCGTGGACCAGTGCGGGATCACGGCGAAACGCCTCCGGCGTCGCGACATCCTCGACGCGGTGGCCCTCCCACAGCCCATCAGGCCCGCGAAATGTCGCGAGGCCGCTTTCCGCCGACACTCCAGCGCCGGTCAGGATGACGACATTGCGCACTTGGGCGAAGTTCATTCGCTGCCGCCTAAGACCTTGATGCTGTTGGGTGAAGCACCTTGCTGTCCTTAAGATGGCGCTTGTGCGACTCGGACGCGCGTGATTGTCTCCTCGGCGGACCGCCACGCGGCCCGCAGAAGGGGACAGCGTAATGAAAAACGTCTTGCCAATCATGGTTGCCGGCGCGGCGGCACTCGCAGCGAGCGGTTGCACGCGCGGCGCCGAGGCCACGCCCGACACAGCTAAGGTGACGAGCAGCATCAGGGCCCAGGAAGCGCAGTGGGAAAAGGATTATGCGGCAAAGGACGTCAATGCGCTTGCTGGCCATTACGCCGATGACGCGGCGCTGGCCGGGCCTGGCGACGCGCTCGCGACCACCGATGTCGATCGTCGCAAGTCGCTCGGCGGGCTGGTCACCGATCCAAACCTCAAACTGACGTTCGCGTCGGATCGAATCGAAGTTGCGGGCTCCGGTGATCTCGCCTCCAGCCGGGGTCATTACTCACTGACGATGACGGACAAGGCTACCAACAAACCTGTGACCAGCGACGGCTCATTCCTCACGGTGTACAAGAAACAGGGCGATGGCAGCTGGAAGGCTATCGAGGACTTCATCACCCCCGGACCGGCACCGGCAGCAAAATCCTAGCCGCGGCGTTGGGGCGGATGTGAGTGAGGGACGCATCCGCACCGGCATCGGCGGCTGGACCTATCCGCCGTGGCGCGGCACCTTTTATCCCGACAAGCTGCCGCACGCCAAAGAGCTCGAATATGCGTCGAGGCAATTCGGCGCGATTGAAATCAACGCGACCTTCTACGGGCGCCAGAGCCCGAAGAGCTGGGCCACCTGGGCAAAGACGGTGCCCGACGATTTCCAGTTCGCGGTCAAGGGTTCCCGCTACGTCGTCACGCGCCCGCGCCTGGCGGACGCGGAGGAAGGCCTTGGCGTTTATTTCGCCCAAGGCATGGCGGCGCTCGGGCACAAGCTCGGCCCGATCCTGTGGATGCTCGCGGCGCGGCGCAAGTTCGACCGCGACGATATTGCGGGCTTCTTGAAGCTCTTGCCGCCGACGCTTGACGGCGCGCCGCTGCGCCACGTGGTCGAGCCGCGTCACGAAAGCTTCCGCGACGAGGCATTCTTCCAGCTCTGCCGCGACCATGATGTGGCGGTGGTGTTCGGCGATGACGACGAATTCCCGTGCATCGACGCCGACACGGCAAGCTTCGCTTATGCCAGGCTGCAGCGGATGCGCGAGGACGTACCGACCGGCTATGAGCCCAAGGCGATCGACGCCTTTGCCGAGCGGGCGCGACGGTGGCGGCGCGACGGCCGCGACGCTTACATCTTCATGATCAATGGCGCGAAGGTGCGGGCGCCCGCCGCCGCCTTAGCCCTGCAGCATAAACTAGGAGTTTAATTTTCGTTAGGAGCGACTCGGTACGGCGTGCTTGGTGCGCCGCGGAACGACGCCGCGTATGCGTGTCGTGCCGGAAGTCCGGCGACGCCGTTCCCTTCAGCATGCGGAGCCCGGGGGCTCCCGCTAATTAGGGAGGCAATCACATGCGTAAATTAATGCTCGGCGCGCTTGGCGCCGCAATCATCGTGACGTCGGCTCCGGTCGCTGCGCAAGACCTGCCGCTGGTCGGCGGCGATTATTGGGACGTGACGGCCATCAAGATCGATGACGGCCACTTCGGCGACTATGCCGACTTTCTCACGACCAAATCGCGCAAGCAGAACGAATATGCAAAGTCGAAGGGCTGGATCAAAGCCTATTACGTCCTCAGCAACAACAATCCGCGCAAGGACGAGCCGGACCTCTACCTCGTGACGATTAGCGATCGAATGCCAACACCGGCGGAGCAAATCGCGCGCAACAAGGAAATGAACGCCTACGTCGCGACCGACGACCGCAAGTCGCTCTCTGAAAGCGGCCAGCGGGCGACCTATCGCCACATCACGGGCGACATGCTGCTTCAGGAGCTGGTTGCAGCGCACTGACCGATTGAGGAGCGCCGCCCGACGTTGCGCGGCGCTCCTCCTTTCGCCATGACAACAGCGCCATGGGCGCCGACCAGCCAATCCGCATCAGCTTGATCGCGCCGGGCGGGCGCATGGGCAAAGCGATCGCTGCCGCGGTCGCCGAAACTTCGGGATTTACGATCGATCAGGACCGTTGCGACGTGCTCGTCGATTTCTCGGCGCCCGCCGCGCTGGAAGCGAGCCTCGAGCGCGCGGTTTCGGCAGGGCTGCCGATCCTGGTCGGAACGACAGGCCTCGATGAGCTTGCCGATAAACATCTTGCAGCGGCGGCGAAGCGGATCCCCGTCCTGCGCGCCGCCAACACGTCGCTCGGCGTGGCGCTACTTGCCGAGGTGGTCGAGCGGGCGGCGCGCGTCCTGGGTCCGGATTGGGACATCGAGATCGCCGAAATCCACCACCGGATGAAGACCGACGCTCCCTCGGGAACTGCATTGTTGCTCGGCGAAGCGGCCGCGCGGGGCCGCGGAACGGCGCTCGAAACAGAGCGCGCGCGCTCGGGTACCGGCCTTGGGCGCAAGCGCGGCGCGATCGGCTTCGCGAGCCTGCGCGGCGGGACCGTAGCGGGCGATCACGACGTGATGTTCCTGGGCCCGGAGGAGCGCCTGATACTCTCCCACCGCGCCGAGAACCGCATGATCTTCGCGCGCGGCGCCCTTGCCGCCGCGCGCTTCCTCGTCGGCAGGCCCGCTGGTCTTTATTCAATGCGCGACGTGATCGTCAGCTTGTGAAGCGCGAGGAAGTGTTCGAGTTCTTCCGGCGGCTGGCCGATGCGAACCCGTCACCGACCACCGAACTTGATTACGTCAATCCCTACACGTTGCTCGTCGCAGTCGTCCTTTCGGCACAGGCGACGGATGCGAGCGTCAACATCGCGACCAAGCCCCTGTTCGAGCACATCAGGATGCCGCAGCAGATGGTCGAGTTTGGCGAGGACGGGCTGCGCGCCGCAATCAAAACGATCGGCCTGTTCAATACGAAGGCCAAGAACGTCATCGCGCTCAGCCAGGTGCTGATCGACCGGTTTGGCGGCGAAGTTCCGCGAACGCGCGAGGAATTGCAGGCGCTTCCCGGGGTTGGGCGGAAGACCGCCAATGTCCTGCTCAACACGGCGTTCGGCGAGGAGACGTTCGCCGTCGATACGCACGTCTTCCGTGTCTGCAACCGCACGGGCCTCGCGCCGGGAAAGACTCCTGACGAAGTCGAGCAGAAGCTCGACAGGATTGTGCCGCAGCCGTTCCGCCGCGACGCTCATCACTGGCTGATCCTGCACGGCCGCTATACCTGCAAGGCGCGCCTGCCCGAATGCTGGCGCTGCCCCGTAATCGATCTTTGCCGTTACAAACCGAAGACGCCGCCGCCGGAGGAGCGCGCTAAACCCAGCGCCGCTCGAACCGTGAGCCGAGCGTCGTCAACAGCTCGTATTGCGAAAGCCCGGACTGCTTCGACGCGCTCGGCAAATCGTAGTCGATTTCGACCCAATCGCCTTCCCTAAGGCTCGGCGCAGCATCGCACCCGACGGCGATCAGGTCCATCGACACGCGGCCGAGCACCGGCAGCGCATATTCACCCGCGAACGCTGATCCGTGCGACGAGAAGCCGCGCAGATAGCCGTCGGCGTAACCGATGTTGAGGATCGCCGCCTCCGTATCCTCACGCGCGATGAAGGTCGCGCCGTAGCCGCAACTCTCGCCGGCGGGGATGGTGCGGCGCTGGACGATCTGGACTTCGATACGCGCGGCCTGGCGGATGTTGTCCTCCGCTTCCGGGCGCGGGATCCCGCCGTATAGCGACACGCCGGGCCGAACCAGATCGAAGCTATAGTCGCGCCCGAGGCAGATCCCGGCACTGTTGGCAAAACTGTAGCGTCGCGCGGGGACCGCCGAGACCACCGCCTGGAAGCGATCGAGCTGCATCGCGTTCATGGCGCTGTCTTCGTCCGCGCAGGCGAGATGGCTGTGCAGCGTCTCGATCGCGAGGCCGTGGAGCGCGTCGATCTCCGTCGGGCGCAGCCCGAGGCGGTTGATGCCCGTGTCGATCATCACGTCGCACGGCCGCCCTGGCGCGAGCTTCTTCCACCGCGCCACCTGCTCCGCCGTGTTGAGGCACGGCCGCGCCGCCAGCCGCAACGCGGCCTCCGCATCATCGGCGCCAACGCCGTGAAGCACGACCAGGCTGACACTTTCCGGCAGATTGCCGAGCGCCTCGGCTTCGGCCCAGGTCGAGACGAAAAATTCGCGGCAGCCGGCCTCGATCAACACCTCGGTCGTCTCGCGCGCACCAAGACCGTAGCCGTCCGCCTTGACCGCGGCGCCGGCCGGGACACCGGCGCGTTCCTGAAGCCAGCGCCAGTTCGCCTGGATTGCGGAACGGTCGATCGTCAGGCGCAGCGGGCGGTGCATGACCGGCGCCGTACCTGCGCTAGTCCTGCACGTCGAGATTGGCCTTGGCGCGCTCCCACTCCCGGCCGTCGAACTTCTCCACGGCAAGCTCGACGGCTTGGTCGAGGCAATTGGCGTTGACGCTCCACGCCTCCGCATGGGAGCGCGGCTGGTAGAAGCTCTTGACCCCGCAATGGCGGCAAAACAAATGCTCGGCCACGCCGGTTCCGAAGCGATAGCTGGCAAGCGCCTCGCGGCCGGTCAGCAGCTCGAACTGCTCGTGCGGCACCATGACGTGGAGGAAGCCCGTCATGCGGCACACCGAACAATTGCAGTCGAGCGCGGGCACGGGCGGATTCGGCAAGTCAGCGTCGAACCGCACAGCGCCGCAATGACAGCCGCCCTCAACCTTCATGTTTCGGATTTACGCGTCGGTCAGGCGCCGGACAACAGGAAGGCCGCGCCAGGGAGCCAGCGCGGCCTTCGAAGCCGAGCCTTTAGCGGGCAGCGGCAATCAGGATCGACGATTTGCGACTGGCCAGTTGCTGGGTCGCGGCGCGCGCGTGCTGAAGCACTTCGCTGCGGCAAGCCCGCACCTGGTTCTCGCCGGCGAGGTCGGCGTTGGACGCGGTTCCGCATACCTCGTACGCGGCTACGACGAGGCGGTGCTCGAGTGCGGTGCGCCCCGCCTGCCTGGTGAGATCGAGATCGGCGGTGCGGACGACGCTGACGTTCTGCACGGCCGCCGGTTGGGCCGCCGCGGGAATGCCCTTGAGCAGGGCTGCAGTCGCGATTGCCGAAGCGGCTATGATCTTGAGGGTCTGTTTCATCGGTCGGCTCCTGTTGGATGACGACCTGCCATTTAGTCTCGAATTGCAACTTACGTGAGCAACGAGTTCGTGCTATGGTTCTGCGAAATTGCAGAACGGGGGCGACGGCTGGGTGGAGTAGGCTTCAGCGGAATGTTCGATTGGAACGATCTTCGCTATTTCCTGGCTGTGGCCCGCGAAGGGAGCACCCTTGCCGCCGGCCGGTCGCTGCGCGTCAGCCAGACGACCGTTGCCCGCCGGATTGCGGCACTCGAACGGGCGCTCGGCTTTCCGATCTTCGAGAAGCGACAAGCGGGCTATGTCCTGACCCCCGCTGGCGAGGAGCTTCTCGAACGCGCCCAACAAGTCGAGACTTCCGCGAACCACTTCGCCGACGCCGCCTCGGCGACGTCGCGGGATCACCACGGAACCGTCAAGGTCACGACCGAAGAGGTCTATGCGATCACGTTGCTCGCGCGGATTCTGCCCGAGCTGCACCAAACCTATCCGGAGATCATGATTGATCTGGATACGAGCCAGCAGCTCCGCGACCTCGGCGCGGGCGAAGCCGACATTTCGCTAAGAAGCACCAAGAGCGATCGGCAGCCCGCCGGGCTGGTAGGACGTCAGCTCTGCATCGATGACTGGGCGCTTTATTGCAGCCGCGAATATGCGGCTCGCCACGGCGTTCCGACGACGATTGCCGAAATGAAGAACCACCCGTTCATTGGCGGCGGCGGCGGCAATTTGTGGATTCACTATCAAGCATGGCTCAAGGCCCTCGGCCTCGAGGGCCAGGTGGCGATGCACCACGCGACGTCGGGCGGCCTGCTCTCCGGCGTGCGATCGGGCTTCGGCATCGCCGTCCTCCCGTGCATCGTCGCCGACGGCGAGCCGGACCTTATCCGCTGCATGCCGCCGCGTTCAGGCCACGGCCGCTCCCTGTGGCTGCTGACGCATGAGCGCTGCCGGCATACGCCGCGGGTCCGCGCTGTGATCGACTTCCTGTACGACCGTCTGAGCCGTCAGCTTCGGCAATTGAAGTCCCAGCGCGCCGCCGCCTAGACGTCCGGGTAGTGGGGCTCCGGCCGCTCGTGCAGCTCCTCATAATGGACCAGCGCCGGCTTGGGCCCGAGCGGAACCGGTACGCCGTCCTGGAACGCCCACTCGCCGCGGTCGCAGTCGGCGGCGCGAACATAGCCATTGATGTAGAGCCGCCGCTTGTGGTCCGAAATGTTCTTGCCGGACCCATGCACCAGATGGGGGCTCCACAACGCGAGGTCGCCCGGCTCCAGAACCAAATCGATGGCGTCGGCCTCGGCTAGTCCGACGTCGCACAGCGCGGCATTGGTCATCTCGGCGCCGAGCGCCTTTTTCGACCCATCCATCCCAAGGTCGCCGCGCAAATGGCTGCGGGGAATGATCCGCATGCAGCCCGATTCCCTCGTGTGCGGATCGATTGCCAGCCCGGTCTGCACATAAGCGGTAGCAAGATTGCGGTACGCCGACGGCGGGCGTCGAAAACGGCTGTCCTGGTGCCAGGCGAAATCGCCCAGCGAGCCGGGGACCTTCCAGTGAACCTGGTTGATAATCTGCTTGAGGTCGCGACCGATCAGCGGCTCGAGCAGCCGCGCGAACCGCGTGTCG
>JBJMVJ010000026.1:0-4301 GCA_045810685.1 Sphingomonas sp. | reverse complement strand
TCACCGACTGGCGCGCGCACCTCCAGCGGCAGATGAACGACGTCGACAACAAGGCCATCGGCCGAGCGGTCGACAGCCTGCTGAATTACGAGACGGTCAAATATTTCGGCGCCGAAGAGCGCGAGGCCGAGCGCTACGACGAAGCGATCGGCGCTTACGCCCGGGCCGCGGTGCGCAACGAGGTCAGCCTCGCCTGGCTCAACATCGGCCAGTCGCTGATCACCAATGCGATGATGGCCGGGGCGATGATCTTCACCGTCTGGGGCTGGAGCCAGGGGCGCTTCACCCCGGGCGACGTGGTGCTGGTCAATTCGCTGCTGATGCAGCTGTTCCGCCCGCTCGACCTGCTCGGCTGGGTCTATCGCTCGATCCGCCAGGGATTGATCGACATGGAGGCGATGTTCGGCTTGCTCGACACTCCGGCCGAGGTCGTGGATCAGCCCGGAGCACCGCCGCTCAAGGTTAGCCGGGGGCACGTCCGCTTCGAGGGGCTGCGCTTCGGTTACGAGCCCGAGCGGGAAATCCTGAAGGGCCTCGACCTCGACATCGCGCCGGGGACCAGCGCCGCGATCGTCGGCCCGTCGGGCGCGGGCAAATCGACAATCGCCCGGCTGCTCTACCGCTTCTATGATCCGACGGCGGGCCGGATCACGATCGACGGCCAGGATATCGCCGACGTCACCCAAATGAGCCTGCGCGCGGCGATCGGTATCGTCCCGCAGGACACCGTACTGTTCAACGAAAGCATCGGCTACAACATCGGCTACGGCGAAGGCGGCGCGAGCCAGGAGCGGATCGAGGCCGCGGCGCGCGGCGCGGCGATCCACCGGTTCGTGAATTCCCTTCCCGAACGCTACGATTCAATGGTCGGCGAGCGTGGCCTCAAGCTGTCGGGCGGCGAGAAGCAGCGCGTCGCGATTGCCCGCACCTTGCTCAAGAACCCGCCGATCCTGGTGCTCGACGAAGCCACCAGCGCGCTCGACAGCCGCACCGAGCAGGCGATCCAGGAGACGCTCGAGCGGGTGGCCCAAAGCCGGACGACGATCATGATCGCCCATCGCCTCTCGACCATCGTCGACGCCGACCAGATCGTCGTGCTCGACGACGGCCGGGTGGCCGAGCGCGGGACCCACGAGGAGCTGCTCGAGCGCGGCGGCCTGTACGCGGATCTGTGGTACCGGCAGGCCGCCGAGCGCCTCGCCGAGGAGACCGCCGAAGCGGCCGAATAGGCCAGGCCGACACGCCGTTTGCAGAATTCAGGCTTGCTTCAGGCGCGACTCGGTTGAAGAGCGCTCCCACCTAAAAATTCGAACAACTTCGAGGACCATGATGATCCGCAATATCCTTCTTGCGACCGCCGCGCTTGCGGTCGTCTCCACGGCACCGGCGGCGAGTGCGCCGCGCAAGGCCGCGACCCGCGCGTCGGCGACCCTGCCCGCGTCGAATCCCTTCGCCCAGCCGAGCAACCTGCCGCTGCAGGCGCCGGATTTCTCGCGGATCAAGGACAGCGACTATCTCCCCGCGCTGCTCGCCGGGATGGCGCAGCAAAAGCGCGAGGTGACCGCGATCGCCAACCAGACGTCGACCCCAACCTTCGACAATACCCTCGCTGCGCTGGAGAAATCCGGACTGATGCTCGAGCGGGCGCAGCTTGCGTTCAGCGCCGTCAATGGCGCCAACACCAACGACACGCTGCAGGCGACCGACACCAAGACCTCGCCGCTGCTCGCCGCGCACACCGACTTCATCTATCTCAATCCCAAGCTGTTCGGCCGGGTGAAATATCTCCGCGACCATCAATCCGAGCTCAACCTCAACCCCGAGCAAGCCAAGCTGCTCGACGTCTATTACAAGCAGTTCGTCCACGCCGGCGCGCAACTGTCGCCGGCCAAGCAGACACAGCTCAAGGCGATGAACCAGCGGCTGAGCACGCTCCAGACCGCGTTCACCCAGAAGCTCCTGGCAGCGGCCAAGGCCGGCGCGCTCCACGTGACCGACAAAGCCGCGCTCGCGGGTCTCAACGATCAGCAGATCGCCGCTGCGGCGGAGGCGGCAAAGGAGCGCAAGCTGCCCGGCTATGTCCTGCCGCTTCAGAACACGACCCAGCAGCCGCTGCTCGAATCGCTCAGCAGCCACGCCACCCGCCAGGCGCTGTTCGAAGCGAGCATCAACCGGGCCGAGAAGGGCGATGCCAACGATACGCGCCGGATCATCCGCGAAATCGCTCAGCTCCGCGCGAAAAAGGCCGCCCTTTTCGGCTATCCGACCTGGGCCGATTACACGCTCTACGACCAGATGGCTCAGAACCGGCAGACGGCGCTCGGCTTCCTGACCCGTCTCGCTCCCGCCGTCGCCGCCAAGCAGCGCGTCGAGGCTGCCGATATTCGCGCGTTGGCCAAGGCGCAGGGTGCGAATTTCGAAGTCACTCCGGCGGACTGGAACTATTACGCCGAGCAGATCCGCACGCAGCGCTTTGCCATCGATAGCGACCAGCTGAAGAACTATTTCGAGTTCAACCGGGTGCTCGAGGACGGCGTCTTCTATGCCGCCAACCAGCTCTATGGGCTGACTTTCAAGGAACGGAAGGACATCCCGACCTGGAGTCCCGACATGCGGGTGTTCGATGTGATCGACGCCGACGGCAAGCCGCTGGCGATTTTCATGATCGACCCGTGGAAGCGCGACAACAAGTCGGGCGGGGCGTGGATGTCGAACCTCGTCAACCAATCCTATCTGCGCGGCACGAAGCCGGTGATCTACAACGTCGAGAATTTCACCAAGCCCGCGCCCGGCCAGCCGATGCTGATCAGTTGGGACGACGTGACGACGATGTTCCACGAATTTGGCCACGCGCTTCACGGCATGTTCGCGTCGCAAGTGTATCCGACGCTGCAGGGCACGAACGTCGCCCGCGACTTCGTCGAGTTCCCATCGCAGTTCAACGAGAATTGGGCGCTCGACCCGAAGGTCCTGCCGCACTACGCGGTCCACTATCAAACCGGGCAGCGGATCCCCCAGGATCTGGTCGACAAGCTGCTCCGCGCGCGGACCTTCAACCAGGGTTATGAGGTCGGCGAGGTGCTCGAAGCCGCCCACCTCGACCTCGACTGGCACTCGCTTCCGGCGACCGCGCCGCTGCAGGACGTCGACCGGTTCGAGGCCGACGCTTTGGCCAAGAGCGGGTTCGACACCGCCGACGTGCCGTCGCGTTACCGCTCGAGCTATTTCCTGCACATCTGGAGCAACGGCTATTCGGCCGGCTATTACGCCTACCCGTGGACGAGAATGCTCGGACAGGACGCCTTCGCCTGGTTCCAGCAGCATGGCGGGCTGACCCGGGCCAACGGCCAGCGCTTCCGCGACATGGTCCTGTCGCGCGGCAACACACTCGATTATGCCCAGATGTACCGGGCCTTCGCCGGGCACGATCCCGATATCCAGCCCTACCTCGATTATTACGGACTGTCGGGCGGCGCTGCTGCCCCCGCGGTAGCGCCCGCGCCTCCCCCGCCGCCTCCGGTTACGACTCCGTCGCCGTCCGAGCGCGGCAAATAAGGCGATGATCCGCCAGCTCGACGACAAGACCCTGGTGGGCGGCCAGATCGCCCCGGAAGATGTCGCCGGGCTGGCGCGCGTTCATGGCGTGACCATGTTGGTCAACAACCGGCCCGACGGCGAGGAGCCGGGCCAGCCGCTCGCCGGCGACATCGAAGCGGCCGCGGCCGAGGCCGGCATCGCGTACCGCTTCGTCCCGATCCTGCGCGGAATCGGCCCCGCCGACGTCGAGGCGATGCAGGAGGCGATGCGCGAGGCCGGCGACGGCAGGATGCTCGCTTTCTGCCGTTCGGGCTCTCGCTCGGCGCTGACCTGGGCACTGGCGCAATGCGAGGAAGGCGAGCCGGCGGAGGACGTGCAGCGCAAGGTCATCGACGCGGGTTTCGATCCCTCACCGATCGCGCATTTGTTCTAGCGATCGTAGTCCTTCAGCAGCTCGCGCGCGGCCTCGAAATCCTCGTCCAGCACCATAAGCCGCACTCCGACCAGCGCGCCGTCGGAATATGCGCTGCTTTGGCTGTCGAAGACGAGCGCATCGAGGCCGTGGCTTTCGAGAAAGGCCCGGGCGAGCTCCGCCTGATAGGCCCAATTGAAGCGAGCGGCTTCGACCAGCCCGCTCACCACGGCACCACGTCGCCGGCGGCGAGCTCGGCCGGCCGCGGCGCCCGCCCGAGAAAGGCGTTGCGGTGCGGGAAGCGGCCGAAACGCGCGATGATGTCGCGGTGCTTGTTCGCATAGCCGGCCAG
>JBJMVJ010000025.1:0-11905 GCA_045810685.1 Sphingomonas sp. | reverse complement strand
TGGCTTCCCGACGCGCACGTCCAGGCGCCGACGGCGGGTTCGGTGATCCTCGCCGGCGTCCTGCTGAAGATGGGCGGTTACGGTTTCATCCGTTTCTCGCTGCCGATGTTCCCGGACGGGTCCGCGCAGTTCGTCCCGCTGATGTTCGTGCTCGGCGGAATTGCCGTCGTTTACACGAGCCTCGTCGCCCTCGTGCAGCGCGACATGAAGAAGCTGATCGCTTATTCGTCGGTCGCCCACATGGCGTTCGTCACCTTCGGCCTGTTCGCGATGAACCGCCAGGGGATCGAGGGCGCGATCATCGTGATGCTCAGTCACGGGCTCGTATCGGGCGCGCTCTTCCTATGCGTCGGCGTGGTCTACGACCGGCTGCACACGCGCGAGATCGACCGCTACGGCGGACTCTCCGACAACATGCCCGGCTTCGCGCTCCTGTTCATGGTCTTCACCATGGCGAGCGTGGGGCTCCCGGGCACCAGCGGCTTCGTCGGCGAGTTCCTGAGCATGGTCGGGACCTATCGCGCATCGACCTGGGCGGCGATCGCCTCGACCACCGGCATCATCCTCGGCGCGGCGTACATGCTGTGGCTCTACTGGCGCATCTGCTTCGGGACGCTGCGCCACGCCGATGCCGCGGCCATGCCCGATTTGTCGGTACGCGAATGGTGGCTGCTGGCTCCGATCGCTGCCGCGGTGTTCTGGATGGGTGTCTATCCCGAGAGCTTCATGGCGCCGATCCGCAAGGACGTCGGACGGGTGGTGACGCGCCTCGAACGCGTCGCTCCGCCCGGCGATTCGCACCTGACGCCCGGCTCAATGCACATGCGAGCGGTACGCTGATGGGCAGGTTCGCTGCCCTCCTGCCGGAGCTCGTGCTGTCGATCGGCGGCACCGTCCTGATGATGGTCGCCGCATTTACCGGCCGGCGCGGGTCGGCGCTGGTGAGCTGGTTGGCGGTTGCCCTGCTGCTCGCAGCGACGGCGACGCTCGTTGGCGCTCCGTCGCATGCCGGGCCGGTGTTCGACGGGCTGGTCACCGAGGATTTGTTCGGCAGCTTCGGCCGGGCGATCATCTACCCGGCCTCGGCTGTCGCGATCATCGCCGCGCAGGGCTGGTTCGAGCGCGGGACCGAGCATTCGTCCGAATATTCGGTGCTGATCCTGTTCAGCGCGGTCGGCATGGGGGTGATGGTCACGGCCAGCAGCCTCGTCGCACTCTACGTCGGGCTCGAGCTTCAGAGCCTCGCCGCTTATGTCCTCGCCTCGTACCGCCGCACCGACGAGCGCTCGGCCGAGGCGGGTCTCAAATATTTCGTCCTCGGCGCGCTCGCGAGCGGCATCCTGCTCTACGGCATTTCACTGCTCTACGGCTTCACCGGAACGATGAGCTTTGCCGGCATCGCCGCTGCGTTCGGCCGCGGCGCGGCCTCGCTCGGCCTCCTGTTCGGCCTGGTGTTCGTCCTCGCCGGCCTCGCCATCAAGGCGAGCGCGGTGCCGTACCACATGTGGACTCCGGACGTCTACGAGGGCGCGCCGACGCCGGTCACGATGTTCTTCGGCACGGCGCCCAAGGCCGCGGCGGTGCTGCTCGCGACCCGCTTTTGCATCGAAGGGCTCGGGCCCGCGACCGACGCCTGGCGGCAGATCGTGATCTTCGCCGCGCTCGCCTCGATCTTCCTCGGCGCGGTCGCCGCCTACGGCCAGACCAACATCAAGCGTCTGCTCGCCTATTCCTCCATCAACAATGTCGGCTTCGCGCTCATCGGGCTCGCCGCGGCCGGACCGCGCGGTGCTTCCGCGGTGTTGTTCTACATGGCGGTCTATACCGTCATGACCATCGGCGCGTTCCTCTGCGTGCTGTGGATGCGTGATGCCGAAGGGCGGTCAGTCGAAAGCATCGCCAGCCTCTCGGGCCTTGCGCAAACGCGGCCTGGCTTCGCGGCCGCCTTCGCCTTTTTCATGTTCAGCCTGGCGGGCATACCGCCCTTGTTCGGCTTTTGGCCGAAGCTGGTGGTGTTTCGCGCTGCCGTGGCCGCTGGCTACACGCCGCTGGCGGTGGCCGGCATCCTCGGGACGGTGGTCGGGGCCTATTATTATCTGAAGATCATCAAGACCATGTACATGGATGAGCCCGGGGCAAGCTATCGCCGCGTGCACCAGCCGGTGCAGGGCCTGTTGATCCTGCTTGCCGCGGTGATCGTTTCGCCGGCGGGCTACCTGCTGATCGGACCCTTGAGCTCGCTGACCGACCGCGCCGCGGGAAGCCTGTTCTGACCCGCATCCGGATCGTCGAGCGCACCGGCTCGACCAACACCGATTTGATCGCTGATGGTGATGCGGTGGAAGGCGACTGGCTTGTCGCCCTCGAGCAGGTAGCGGGGAGGGGCCGTCAGGGCCGCAGCTGGCTATCCGCGCCGGGCAATTTCTTCGGCAGCACGCTGGTCCAGCTGGGCGAAAACGATCCGGCCGCGCAGACGCTATCGCTCGCAGCGGGTTTGGCGCTGGTGGAGGCGATCGACGTTGCCGCGCCCGCGCAGCCGCTGATGCTCAAATGGCCCAACGACGTGATGCTGCGTGACGGCAAGCTCGCGGGGATCCTGCTTGAACGCTCCGGCGACCGTGTCGCGGTCGGCTTCGGCGTCAATCTCGCCATCGCGCCAGCCCTGGCCGACCGGCGCGGCGCGGCCCTCGGTGGCGCGGTCGCCCCTCAGGCTTTCGCGCCCTTGCTCGCCGCAAGCTTCGCCCGGCTGCTCGGGCTGTGGCGCCGGAGCGAGCCAGGGTTGCTCGCTCAGGCGTGGCTGGCGCGCGCGCACCCGGCGGGTACCCCCCTGACGGTCCATTCGAGCAGCGAAGAGATTGTCTCGGGCCGCTTCGACGGGATCGAAGCGGATGGCGCGCTGCGCCTGCGCCGCGACGATGGCTCGCTCGCCATTGTCCGCGCCGGAGACGTCGAGTTGTGAACAACGGCAAGCGCCGGTAGGAGCGCGGCCATGCTGCTCGCGATCGACGTCGGGAATACCAATCTCGTCTTCGCCGTCGTCGACGCCGGCGAGATCAAAGCCCGCTGGCGCATCGCGACGGATCCGCGGCGAACCGCCGACCAATATTCGGTCTGGCTGCACCAATTGCTCGAGCTCGAAGGCTTTTCGCGCGATCAGGTCGATGGCGTGATCATCGGCACGGTCGTGCCGCGTGCGCTCCACAATCTCGAGGTCCTCTCGCAGAAATACTTCCGGGTGACCCCAGTGATCGCGGGGCAGGGCGCGGCGGCTTGGCCGCTCCAGCTCGACGTCGACGAACCGCAAAATGTGGGTGCCGACCGCGCGCTCAACGCCATCGCCGCACACGCCAAGCACCCCGGCGAGCTGATCGTCATCGACTTCGGTACGGCGACCACGCTCGACGTGGTCAGCGCGAGCGGGGCCTACACCGGCGGGATTATCGCGCCGGGGATCAACCTCTCGCTCGATGCGCTTGTCGGCGCCGCCGCGAAGCTTCCCCGGATCGCGATCGAAGCGCCCGAGACCGACAGCGTCATCGGGCGAACGACCGAGAGCCAGATGATCATCGGCATCTACTGGGGCTATATCGCGATGCTCGAAGGGCTGACCGACCGGATCAAGCGCGAGCTTGGCCGTCCGGTCACCGTCGTCGCCACCGGTGGCCTCGCGGCCCTGTTCGATCGGCACACCAATGTGTTCGACGCGATTGAACCCGACCTTACCATCCAGGGTTTGAGCTTGTTGTACGACATGGCCACGCGCGCATCACGATGATCCCGGGAGAAGAACTGCTGTTCCTTGCGCTCGGCGGCTCGGGTGAGATCGGCATGAACGTCAATCTCTACGGTTGCCGCGGCCAGTGGATCATGGTCGATCTCGGCCTGACCTTCGCCGACACCAGCTATCCGGGGATCGAGCTGATCCTTCCCGATCTCGAGTTCATCGAGAACCAGCAGGAGCGGCTCGCCGGCATCGTCCTCACCCACGGCCATGAGGACCATATCGGCGCGCTGCCCTACCTTGCCGAAGAGCTCAAAAGCCCGCTGTTCGCGACGCCCTTCACCGCGGGGCTGATCGCCGGCAAGCTCGAGGAGGAGGGGCTGACCGGCCAGGTCAAGCTCAACATCGTCGAGCGCGGCGGGAGCATCGAGCTTGGCCCGTTCCGCGTCAGCTTCGTCGCCCTGTCGCATTCGATCCCGGAAGGGAACGGGCTGCTGATCGAGACCCCGTTCGGCAGCATCTTCCACACCGGCGACTGGAAGATCGACGAGACGCCGGTGATCGGCGAAGCGCCGAGCACGGACGTGCTGACGCAGATCGGCGACCGCGGCGTTCTCGCATTGGTGTGCGATTCGACCAACGTCTTCCAGGACAAGCCCTCGGGCTCGGAGGAGAGCGTCCACGAAGGGCTGCTGACGCAGGTCCTGGAAGCAAAGGGCCGGGTCCTGGTCACGACCTTCGCCTCCAATGCCGCCCGGTTGCAGACCATCGGCCGCGTCGGGCGTGAGACCGGCCGCCAGGTGTGCATCGCCGGGCGCTCGCTCGAGCGGATTCTGCGCGTCGCCCAGGCAACCGGCTACCTTAAGGATTTTCCGCCCGCGATCAGCTTCGACGAGGCCATGCGCCTGCCGCGCCATGAGGTGCTGATCATCGCTACCGGCGGCCAGGGCGAGCCCCGCGCCGCGCTCGGACGGGTCGCATCGGGCAATCACGACCTCAAGCTTGGCCAGGGCGACACGGTCATCTTTTCCTCGCGCATCATTCCCGGCAACGAGGTCGCGATCGGGCGCATCATGAATCAGCTCTCGGACCTTGGCGTGCGCATCGTCACTGAGCGCCAGGCCCACGTGCACGTCTCCGGCCATCCCGGCCGGCCCGAGCTCATAGAAATGTACAATTGGGTGCGGCCCGAGATCGTCGTTCCGGTCCACGGCGAGGACCGTCACCTGGCCGAGCACGCCAGGCTGGCGCTCAGCCATGGGGTGCCGCGTACGGTGGTGCAAAAGAACGGCGACGTCATCCGTCTTGCGCCGGGTGAGCCCAGGAAGGTCGGCGAGGTCCGCGTCGGGCGCCTGGTTCTCGACGGCGACGTGATCCTCCCTGCCGACGGCGCGACCCTGAACGAGCGGCGGCGGATCGGCTATGGCGGGCTAATCACCGTCGCAGTGCCGATCGGCGAGGACGGAAAGCTCGCCGGAATCCCGCTGATCCGCCCCTTCGGAGTCCCGGTGGAGGAGGACCGCGACGACTTCATCGCCGACGCCACCGACGCCGCGACCCGCGCCTTCAGTCCCGCCGTAGACGAGGAAAAGATGCGGGAATCGGTGCGGCTCGCGGTGCGCCGATGCGCGACCTTGTGGACCGGCAAGAAGCCGCTGGTCGAAGTGATGCTGCTGCAGGTCGCCTGACCAGCGATGCAATTATCGTCGATCGTCGCGATCTATTTCCTGTTCTTCGCCTTCGCCGCTTTCTTCCTGCTGCCGTTCGGTGTCCGCACCGATGAGGAGGCGGGGACTCCCAAGGTGCCCGGCCAGGCTGACAGCGCGCCGCACCGGTTCGATGTGAAGCGTCATTTGCTGCGGGCGGCGCTCGTCGGGGCGCTGCTGTTCGCCTTATATTATGCGAACTGGTGGTACGGCTGGATCACGCCGGACGACCTCGACTTCTATCACTAGCGCCGTTTGTCGATTCCCTGGGCGAGCGCGGCATAGAGCTTGCCCATGTCCGAAGACATCAAGGTCACAGCGAAAATGCCGCCGTCCCGCTCGGCAAGCACCCGGCGCAGCATGGCTTCGAAGTCGTGGACGTAGCGATTGACGGAACGCTGGAACTCGGGGTCGCTTTCGTAATGGGCGCGGATTGCCCGCGTCTCGCTGCCGCCCATCAACCGGGCCGCGCGGCTGGTGAACACGCCGCGGTTTCCCTTGAGGTAGGCGCCCCACGCCTTGTCGTCGATCTCGTCGGACAGGATCTTGCCGACGTCGATCGCGGCCGAATGCATCGAGTCGATCAATAGCGCGACCCGCTTGGCGAAGGCCTCGCTGTCCTTCTCGCGCTGCTCCTTGCTGGTCTGCTCGATATGGGCTTCGAGAGCGGATGCGGTCTGGCCAAGCGTGATCATCTGCTGGGTCAGGCGATCTGAAGCGGAGCGCGCCGACTCGACCGCTCGCGCGGCGATGCCATCGACGTCCCGCAGGCGCTCTTCGACGCTCTCCCGGATCACCCGCTCGAGCGCTTGGGCGGCTTCGCTGGAGAGCTTGCCTGCGCTCTCCGGAATGACCGCTTCGATGGCCTCCCGAGCCCGCTCTGCCGCGTGCGCGGCGGCCTCCCTCACCTGGACGAGCGAAGCAATCAGCGCCGGGCCGGTCTCGGTGCTGAGGCTTGTTGCCTCCCGCTCGACCTGGACCAATGTCGAGGCGAGCTCGGCGAGCTTCGACTGCGCGTCCTCGACACCGCCGTCGACATTGGCGAGCAGCGCCGCGAAGCGTTCGTTCTGACCGGCGATTTCGACACCCGTTGCCGCCAGCCGCTCGCTGGCTTCGAGCGTCGCGTCACGCAGCCAGCCGATCTCCGGTCGGGCCGCGGCGGCGACCTCGACGAGACGGTCGGCGCCGCCTTGCGCTTCGCCGATCGCGGTTCCGACGTGCTCGCGAATTTCGGTGCCAAGCCGCTCGATGCTGTCGCGCAGAGCGGCGGTGCGCTCCGCCAATGATCCGATTGCCCCGTCCTGGCTGCTCGCCTGGGCCGACAGCGTGTCGAGGTCGGTGCGGGCGCGGGTCAGCGATTCGAGGAAGCGGTTGGCGCGCTCGTCACCGTTCGCAGCGAGTTCGGTGAAGCGCTGGTCGATCAGCATCAATCCGCGTTCGATTTCGGCGATCATGTGCTGCGAGGCGCGGTCCTGCTCTGCGACCCGGCCCGACAGACCCTCGAGCGAGCTGTTGGCGTGATCGATATTGGCGGCGAGCGATTCTGCTGCGTCGGCACCGGCCTTGCCAATGCCCGCGGACGCCTGCGCCACCAGTGCGGCGACGGCAGCGGCCTGGACGTCAATTCCGGTGCGGATCTGTTCGAGGGTGGCCGACGTTCGTTCGAGCAAGCCTTCGAGGGTCGTTGTATGGGCAGCTTCGGCTTCGCCGACCCGCGCCGTCGCAGCCGTGCTTGCCGCCTCAATTTCCGCCAGCCTCGCAGTCAGCCGGTCGGTCGCTTCCGCTACCAACTGGTCCGCATTTTGGGTCCGCTCGGCAAGATTGTTCACCTGCCGGCTGAACGCAGCGGCTTTCTCGGCCGATTCGGCCCCTGCGGAACGCAGCTGCTGCGCCAAGGCGAGCGCGGATTGCTCCGCTTGCGGCAGGTCCTCGAGCAGCACTGCAATATCGTTGCGCGCAGCTTCGGCGGCGCGATCGATCGCTTGTCCATGGCGCTGAAGCTTCTCGCTGCTGCTGTCGAACTCGCGGGTGATCCCGCCAAGCTTGACCGTCGTCTCGTCGCCGAGCTGCATCAGATGCTGGGCGATCATCGTCAGCTCGGTGCGACTGTCGAGGATGCGCTGCGACAACACCTCCAGCAGCGCTTCGAGCGACTGCGCTTCGCCGCGCATCGCGATCACCGAACGGGTGAAACGCTCGGCTTCCTTGCGGCGGGTGCGGCCGAACATCAGCCAGGCGAGGCCCATCAGCGCGAGCGGCCCGGCTGCGACCGCCACCCACTGCGCGACCAGCGGCGACGTCAACGGCAGCCCGGCAAGGGTCCGTCCGGCGGACCAGGCGGTATAAGCGAGCCACAAAGCGGCGAGCACCGTCAGAGTCGCCGCGAGCACCTGCCGGCCGCCGGCGCCGCGTTCCTCGGCCGTCTGCTGGAGCCATTGCGCCTCGTCGAACGACAGTTCGACAAGGTCCGGACCCGCCCTCGTCGTCAGCTCGAGGGGTTCTACCGCGTCACTGGCCGGGGGCAGAGTTGCGGCGCGCTGTGGGTGAGGTGTCATCGTGCTGACCAGTTTACCATCTTTGACGGCGCACGAAAGCGGTTAGAGAGGATAGTGGGGCGACGTGGGGAGGAACAGGCGCACAAATGGCGACCGGCGCGCTGATCGGGGCCTATCAGGAAGACGATAGCGGGGGCTTGCGCGCCTTGCTTCCGCTCGCCGGGCGGACGCTGCTCGAATATCAGGTGCGCTGTGCAGCCGCCGCCGGAGCGGCGCCGATCGTGGTAGTGGTCGAGCGGGTCCCCCAGGCGCTGCAGGACGCTTTCGAGCGGCTTCGACTCGATGCCATCGCCGTGTTCCCGGCCAGCGACATCAATGAAGCGGTGAGCCGCTTCGAAGCGGGCTCGACGATCCTGCTGATCGGTGACGGAGTTGCGCCGCCGGTCGAGCTGGTGATGGCGCTCGCCGACGAGCCTGAACCTTCCGTGGCGGTCGTGGCCGACGATGAGGAGCACCAGGCCGCCGAGCGGATCGACGCCGGGTCGCGCTGGGCCGGAGTCGCTTTGGTCGACGCGCGTTTGCTCGGGTCGACCGCGGCAATGCTCGGCGATTGGGATCTTCAATCGACCCTGCTCCGGCGCACCATCCAGGACGGCGCTCGGCGGGTTCGCGCCGCCGACGCGGGCGGCGAGCCGCTGCTGGTGGAAAGCGCCGATCAGCTCGCGGATTTTCAGCGCGTGCTGGTTCGTGCCTCGCGTGGCGCTCGCACCGATTGGGCGAGCCGCTTCCTTCTTGCGCCGGTCGAGGATTTCGCGACCGAGCGATTGATGGAGACGCCGGTCCGGCCGATGTGGCTGATCTGGGCAACGCTCGCGCTAACCTTGGCGGGGGCGGTTTGCTTCACGCGCGGCTGGCTTGGCGCCGGCCTCGTTCTGCTGGTTCTTTCGACTCCGCTCGACCTGATTGCGGGCCGGCTCGCGACTCTTCGGCTGAAACCATTGCCGTCGCGCATGATTAGCCGGGTCGCGCTGTGGCCGGCGACGGGCCTTGCCTTGCTCGCCATCGGCTTGTGGGAAATGCGCCACGGCACCGGCTGGGGTGCGTTGGTGACGGCCGCTTCGGCCTGCAGCTTCGCCGAGGCGGCACGGATCGAGCGAGCCGGGTTGGCGGCTGGTGGGGAGCTGGGTCTCTTGTCGCGCCGCAACGCGATCTTCCTTGCGATCCCGTTCGCGATCGCCGGCAGATGGACGGCTTATCTGGTCGCGCTGCTCGCTTACGCGGCGATCTCCTTCTTCATCGTTCAGCGAGTAAGACACCGCCCGTCCAGTTGACGCGAAGTTAACCGAAATCGGATACACGCGCCTGGATGATGCCGGAAGAATGGCCCATTGCTGCTCCGGCGGCGGACGGGAGCGGGCCTGCGCGCGCCGCGGGTCGCGGGCGGCTGTCCACGGTCCGGCGCGATTTCTTCCTCGATCCCGCAAAGCGCCTGACGGAGCAGGAGCGGGCGCTGATGACCGCAATGCTCCACTGCCTGGTGAGCGACGTAGCCGACGCGGTCCGCGCGGCGCTGCCGAGCGGCAGGCTCGCAGCCAATGACGAGGGCGATGCGGCGCTGATCGAAACGCTCAGCGCCTCGGGCCTGCTCGACGAGCTTGGCCTCATGGGATTGCTCCTGCGCCGCGCCGACGAGGAGCGAATCGCGACTGCGGCAAGGGCACGCAGCGGGCGCCGTGAGGCGCGGGTCCTTCAAGGCCTCGTCAGCCATGATTATGGCGCGGTTGCTGCTGCCGCCATGGCGCTCATCCTCGGCCGCGGCCGTCGCCGCGATCGCTTCGGCCAGTGCCTTGTCGCCTATGACGATTTGCCCGAAGCCAGCGCGGAATCCCTGGTTGTTGCCGTTGCCGCCGGTCTGCGGCGCGAGCTTGCCGCTGGACGCGGTGCGCCCGCTGCGGACGCCGAGCTCGCCCAGGCATGCGATCGGGTGCTCGACGGCCACGACGCCGAACGCAGTGTCGAATCGCTGACGGCGGCACTGGTTCATTTCCTCGACGAAGGCGGCGGCCTCACCGACGATCTCGTGCTTGGGGCCGCTCACGAAGGCGAAGTCGGGTTCGTCGCCGAAGTGTTCGCGCGCCGCGCCGGCATTCCGGTCGACTCGGCGATGGACGAATTACTCTCGGGCGAAACGACGCACGTCATGGCGTTGCTTCGCATGGCCGGGGTGTCACGCGCGCTCGCAGCTGGCCTGCTTGGCGGGATCGGCGACCTGCTAGGCATTTCGGACCCGGGCGAGGCCATCGCTTCGTTCGACCGCATCACTGACTCGCAGGCGCAGGCGGCGCGGAGCTGGCTGGTAACTCCGCCGGCGTACCGCTCGGCGCTCGACAGGTTGGGCCAGGGACGTGGCTAGCGTCCCGTCGGAGCCGCGGCCGGTCCTTGGCCGCCTCGATCGCTCGGGCCGGCTGATCTCCGCCGACCCGGAGCTTGAGGCGCTGCAGCGCGAGGCCGGTTCGGCCATCGGGCAGCCGCTCGCGCTTCCGCAGATCGCTGCGGTTGCCGAGCTTGCGCGCAAGCTTCGGACGGCCGTGTCGCGGCCCGCACTGGCGGCGTCGACGGATCACGACATCGAGCTCTGGGTCAATGCCACGCCCGAGGCCGATGAGGTCGCACTGTCGCTCGAAGGATGGACAGTGCGCGCGCCCGCCGGGCCACGCCTTGCGGCCATTCTCGGCGGCGGAATCGAGACGGACACCGGAGGGGCTCGGAACGAGTGGGCGGCCGACGAGGAGCTGCGTGTCATTTCGCTTTCGCCGGACCTTGCCGAGCTGCTCGGGGTCGAGGCTGACGAGATCGCCGGACAGCCGCTGACCCGCGTTCTCCGGCTCGACGAGGACGCAAATGGCGAAATGCCGCTGATCAGCGCGCTGGCCGCGCGCCGCGGCTTTTCCGGACAGCATGCGCGCAGCCGCGCCGACGACAACCAGACGGTCGTGCTTAGCGGTGAAGTCGTGACCGCCGCCGACGGCAACTTCGCCGGCTTTCGCGGCTCCGTGCAGAGTGACGCCGCGACGAGCGCACCTGCGCCGGCTCGGAGCGCGGCATTCGATCATGCCCTCGACGAAGTGCTGCGCTCGCCGCTCGACCGGATCATCGAGAGCGCCGAGCGCATCGTCGAGCGCGCCGACGGCCCGCTGCGGAGCGATTATGCGAGCTACGGCAACGACATTGCCGCGGCGGCGCGCCATTTGCTGTCCGTGCTGACCTCGATGAGCGACGAACCGGCTCAGGCGCAGCGGCGGGTCGACCTTGCTGCGCTCGCCGCGGAAGCGATGGTCATGCTCGATTCCTCGGCGGAGGAACGCGCCGTCGCGGTCGAGCTCGAAGGCGGCGATTCGCTTCCCGCGAATGGCGAGGAGCGGGCGGTCATCCAGATTCTGGTCAATTTGATCGGCAACGCGATCCGGCATTCGCCCCACGGCGGCAGGATTCGCCTGGCCTTTGCCCGCAAAGCCGGAACCGCATCGGTTTCTGTGACGGACGAAGGGCCGGGAGTTGCCGCAGCCGACCAGCAGCGGATTTTCGAGCGCTTCGAGCGCGCCCATCCCAAGGAGGGGGGCACCGGCCTCGGCCTCGCCATTTCCCGCCGTCTCGCCCGCTCGATGGGGGGCGATGTGACCCTCGACAGCGCGCCGGGTGAGGGCGCGCGCTTCACGCTGACGCTGCCCGCGGCCTAGCGACGCTCGAGCGGCACGTACTCGCGCTGGGTTGCGCCGACGTACAGCTGGCGCGGGCGTCCAATCTTCTGCTCGGGGTCGGCGATCATTTCGTTCCACTGCGCGACCCAGCCCACGGTCCGCGCAAGTGCGAACAACGCCGTGAACATGTCGGTCGGGAAGCCGATCGCGTTGAGGATCACGCCCGAATAGAAATCGACGTTCGGGTAGAGTTTCTTGTCGATGAAATATGCGTCGTTCAGCGCG
>JBJMVJ010000024.1:0-16107 GCA_045810685.1 Sphingomonas sp. | reverse complement strand
GCGTGCTGACCTATCTAACGATGGCCCGCCTATATCCCGCTGCCAGAGCTTCTTGCTCCGTGCAGAAGATCTCTTCCGGTCGGGTCTGCTCGTAATAGGGCATGCCTGGCAAGTGATAGATCCACTGGCCACGGCGGTTGCGATTGCCTTTGATGTTGCAATTAGCTCTCGCCCGTCCGAACCAATCGCTCGATGTTACTCTCGCCGTACGCCTCGGTTCGGAGCTCGCACGGGCTTTGCCAACTTGGCGATATTCGCTTGGCAGTTGGAAAGTGCCCCCCCACAGGCCGAGCCTGTTCGCTTTCGCGGACTCTTCGGATGACACATAGTCCGACGAGTAGTGCCGGTAGGCGACCGCATAGCCGACCGCGACCATCGTCTTGTTGATCTCGACGGCACCTACACTGCACCGACCCAGGATCCGCTGGTACTCGTCAACTCCCATCAACGTGCACATCACCTGCTTTCCGGTGACGAGCTGCATCAGCTGGTCGGCCGCCGCCTCTCCACAAGCCCAGTTCTGACCGTTGCGCGAGCAGGTCTGGTCAAGCTCAGGAGCGTCGATCCCAAACAAGCGAACTCGCCTGCCGTCGACGAATAGCGAGTCGCCGTCTTGTGCGCTCGCTGTTCCCCAGATCGGAGCCTGGACTTCCGCCGCTGCGCAGGTGAGCAGCAAAGTCGGTGTGGCGACGAGGAGGAGAGCCTTCTTCATCTGCGCATTGGTAGCTGATGCAAGTTACGATTACCGAAACGCTAGCAGGTAGCTAGCTTATGTCCGCTTTGGGTCGAAAGCGGACACTCGGTTGCGGCAGCTTTGGGTGGAAAGCTGCCATTGGCCGAATAAGCCAGGTCTGGCCTGAACCAGCGGCGCGATTATAGATTCAGCCGATGGGGGCCACCGCATGATTCTGCGCCGCATCACCGAACATTTGAAGCAGCAGCACTGGACGGCGATCGCAATTGATCTCAGCATTGTTGTTCTCGGCGTGTTTATCGGTCTGCAGGTCAATAACTGGAATGAGGCGCGTAATGAGCGCGCAAAAGAGCGGATCTATCTTGAGCGGCTGCTCGTCGACTTCGATGCTAATGTGAAAACGCTTGAGACCTATGTCGACGGACGCAGGCGCGACGCTCAAACTCTAGCTAGTCTCTCAATCGCGCTTCGAACTGGTGGCAATCCGCCTACGGAAGAGGCGCTGCAACGGCCCCTTTGCCGATGGGGTGCGGCGCCGCTGCCCGACCTTCGTCAAGGGACCTACAATGAGCTCGTTTCCAGCGGAGGACTCAGCAGCCTGCGCGACGAGAAGGTCCGAACGCTACTGGCCGATTACTCAGCCGCCGAAGACCGATCCGCCTACGTGTCGACGCTTCTCCCGGCATTGCAACACGCGGCGGAGCCGATGGAAGCATACCGAACCTGGATGGTGACCGGGGATCTAGCCGCGTCCTTCAACGGAACCGTCAAGTGCAATTTCAATATTGACGGGATGGGTCGCGATCCCCGCATGCCTTCCGTTATCGCACAGCTGGTCCGCTACCAAAAACTCCACGAATCCTACCGTAGCGCACAACTCGAAAGTGCTCGGGCGGTTCAAACGCGTCTCAAGGAACTGATCGGGCGGCGCGACTAACATATCTTCGGAATGTATCGAAGGTTGTCATGTCAGCTTTGGATGGAAAGCTGACATCAGCAAAATCGCCCGATTATTGAGTCGGTTCATTCGTGCGGCGTGCCTTCGGGAAAGTTGGCGGGCAGCGGCTTTACGCAGTCGCCGTAGTGATCGCGCGCAATCCTAAGCATCTCGGTCAGGCGATCGGCATCAAGCGGCCCAAGCTCGCGCAACTTCGGCATAGTCCAGCCGGAAACCAGCCACATGAGATGGTCGTCACTGCGCAGCGCCTCAACAGCCGACAGGACCTTGTCCCGTTCCATTGGGCTGAGCGTCCCGCCGCTGCGGTTCAACGCCCGTACCTGCGCTAGGTCGGCCGCTTCGCGTTCTGAAACCCGAGTCATGGGGGGCATCTGGGTGTAGATGATCGCGAACAGATCCATTGTAGCGGCCGGCATGTGAGTGGCCACGTCCGATGTATTCGCAGCGTCGCGCGCGACGCTGTCGTAGCTGAAATAGGGGACCCAATAGGAGTCGATCAGGGCCGTGGTTTGCCCGCGAGGCTTACCGGCCTCAACCGAGGCGCGGATCGCGTTGAGCCGCTGGACTGCACAGGCGTGCATGACGGCGCGCTGATAGAGTTGCGGGCCATTGTCCCACAGCATCTCGTGCCGCATCGCACGCTCGGCCGCTGCGACCTTGTTCTTCCACTCCCAGTCCTGAACGACTTGCTGGGCAAGCAGCGCAATGAGGACGCCAACGACCACGATCGCGAGCTCGCGCGCATCGTTGCGCCAATCATGCCTCGGCTTTGGTGACTGTTTAGGCATGTGAAAGCCCCCTCGGAGTGGAGACTAACCGATCAGACACGGATCGCCACAGCAGTATCGAAGATCGTCTAATGGCAGCTTTGGGTCGAAAGCAAACCTAAGCGCCTAGTGTCTGAAATGGGTGGAATGCGGACATTAACCTTAGCGCGGCGCTCGACGCGTCCGAACGAAGGCCGACAGGCTCTCATTCAAGTGATCAAATAACAGCCTTATTCGACGCGTGGACCTCGCCGCTTCGTGCATGACCAGCCACATCTCTCGCGTCATCGTGAAACTTGGCTCAAGCACTCGAACAAGGTCCGCATCATTACCGGCGTAGTTTACGTGAAGGGCGCCGATACCAATTCCGGCGCGAACCGCCGCCGCATGCATTGAGCCACTGTCACACCGAAAGCCGAACATTGATCGGTCTGGTGGCGGCTCGCCACTGTCGCCGGCGCGAAGTAGCTGTTGATCTTCGTCGAATCCGATCAATCTGTGATTGCGCAAGTCGGTCGGCAAGTCTGGTGTGCCGAACTCACCAATATATTTGCGATGCGCGTAAAGCCCGAGCTTCACGTCTCCGAGGCGCCGAGCGATCAGCGCTTCCTGGGCGGGTCGGGCCATTCGAATGGCAATGTCGACATCGCCGCGCAGCACATTCTCATTGCGGTTCGAAAGTTTCAGTTCGACAATCACGCCGCTGAAGCGGGCGCAAAAGGGCTGCAACACGGACGGCAGCACCTCCTGCCCGATCAACTCGGGTGCGGAAAGCCGGACGATGCCGCGCTCGTCTTCTGCATCCGCGGACGCCGAGCGTTGAATTGCCGATGCGGCTACAGCCATAGCTTCCGCATGAGGGAGTAACCGGCGAGCCGGCTCAGTCGGCGAAAGCCCGGTCGGAAGCCGGTTGAAGAGACGGGCGCCGATCACCCTTTCCAATGCTTCAATATGCCGGCCCGCGGTCGGCTGAGTGATGCCTATGCGTCGAGCAGCGCCCGACAGGCTGCCCTCCTGAATCACCGCTAGGAACGTCCGGTAATGATTCCAAGGAAGCTCAGGCATGCTCATACAATTTTGCATAGCTATGGACAGCTAATACGCAATTTATTTCGTACGGTGGTTGCGCCTAACGCTACGTGGTCAACGCCAATCGGGAGCGAAAGAGAATGCTTACCCAAGTCACAGAGGCGGCTACGGCCATTCGTGGGTCGGACGGCACGGAGATTATCAATGGCCGCCTTCTCGCATTCAAGGTCGAAGGCAGCGGATCGCCGTCAGTCATATTCGAAACTGGGCTCGGCGCGGAGAGCGACGAATGGGAACATGTACAGCGAACGGTCGCACAACACTCCGGCACGTTTCGGTATGATCGAGCGGGACGCGGGGCGAGTGATCCTGCGCGGCCAGGGCGCGACGCATACACGATGGTCGATGACCTTCATGAGCTCCTGCACACGGTACGCGTTCCGGTTCCCTATGTGCTGGTCGGTCATTCCCTCGGCGGACTGCTGACGCGCGTCTTTGCGAAACGTTACCCAGAAGAGGTCGCCGGCATGGTCTTGGTCGACTCGATGCACGAGGATCAGTTTGATGTGTTCGGCGGGGCCTTTCCCCCGCCCGGTCCGGGTGACCCGCCCCAACTGATCGGCTTGCGCCACTTCTGGACCGGCGGATGGAAGGAATTTGAATCTACGGCGGAGCGTCTCAATCTGCCCGAGACTGTTCGGCAGGGGCGCGAGGTCGAAAGTCTTGGTGATCTGCCGGTGCACGTAATCACGGCGGGGACGTTCCTGAACGGACCCTTCGTACCACCATCCGAACGCGGAAGGCTCCAATTCAAATGGGAAGAGCTCCAGGCGAAGTTTCTGCGGCTTTCATCCCGAACAAAGCAGAGTTTCGTTCGGGACTGCGGGCACTTCGTTCAGCGCGAGCGGCCCGAGGTCATCGTGCAGGCGATCCTCGACATCCAGCGGAGCGCGTGAGCGATGCTAAAGGCAGTCTGCATTTCGAGTTGGGCTCAGCTTCTTAATTGGGATCTCGTTCCTAGTTGGAGCAAGACGGCCCGCGCAACGCCTGATCCTCTGGGCCACGGCAAGCCTTTGGCTATGCGGTCATGCTGCTTTCCACTTGTGGGAGGTTTCCGCAGGCATTTCCGCCCACTGGGCGATCACTCAAGACTTCGCTCCGGTGACTCTCCCAGCCGTCATCGGAGTTGCGCTTACGCTTTGGGCCAGCAAGGGGGATGCTGTCGCATCGCAGCCACGTTAATGCCTGCAATGGGCCGGAAGCAAAAACTTCGCTAATGTCTGCTTTGGGTCGAAAGTAGACATTAGCGCTCGTCCGCTATTCAAGCCTGTAGCAGTTTGCCGCCATGTACTTCGCCTCTTCAGGCGTGACGACGAAGCTACCATCCGCTTCACGCTCCGCTTTCCTGCCGCCGAACAAGATGAACGTCATGCTCTTATCGTCGCAGTTGAAGCGGATATGCGGAACGTCCTCGAGTTCCTTTTGTCGCTTCCATTCGTCGAGGATGTCGAGCCAGCCGGATCCGGGCGAGCGAAAGAGCAATGCGTTGGACAACGCCTGGCTCGTCGAATCCACTTGATCGTCGTAGCGGCCGGCCGGAAACATCATGAGTTCGTGCAGATAATCGTCCAGCCAGGGCGCCTGGTTCGGCACGAACACCTGACCGTTCTCAATCGCAGCCGTGATACTGTTGAGGCGCATGATCTTGTCACCCTTCGGCTTCACCGCCTCAACCAGGTAGAACCTATCGTTCTTGAGGTCCTGGATCAGCGCCTGGCCGGAGCTGGCGTCCTCAACCAACACCTTCTTCGCATCCCACATTCGCGCTTGCTCAATAACCGCGCGCTTCAGGTCGGGGTATTCGAGGCGCTTGCGTAAGACGTGAAGCAGGAAGAACTGGCGGCCCTTCCTTCCCCATGTGGTGCAGACCGAATAGTCCGACAGCTGGGTCCCCTTACTGGCGGTGTCCCAGGACTGAAACACGCTGTCGAAGTCGGGCCGATTGCTGAGATCGAAGCGCTGGAACCATTCCGGTTTGACGATGCTGCCACCAGGCGGCGCTGGCATTTGCAGATATTGCGCTGAATACATCCGCGAGCCCATGGCCATCCGCAGCAGTTCAAGCGCGACGAGCGGCTCTCGATCCGGGTGCAGCGCCTCACCTTCAGCCCTGTGATGCCGCCGACTACCGAAGGGAGTCTGCCATTCCAGCTCCTCGTCTTCCTGCGCGATCGCGGGGAAGCTGACCAGCTTTGCCTCGCCCAGCTCTAGGAAGAAGCCAATCATGTCCACCTCGTGCAGGCGCTGCATCACGAGGATGATTTTGCCCGTCACCTTGTTGTTGAGGCGCGTGACGAGCGTGTGGCTGAGCCAGTGGTTGGCCTTGGCGCGCTCGACCTCCGAAAGCGCTTCCTCAGGCTTGGTGGGATCGTCGACGATGATGATGTCGGCGCCAAAGCCCGTGAGCACGCCACCAACCGAAGTTGATTGCCGGGATCCACCAGCGGTGGTCTCGAAGAAGTTGACGGCTTGACGATCGCTTTTGAGCCGCGTTCCCGGAAACAGTGCGCGGTACCAGTCCGAGCGCATCGCCTGCCGGCAGTCGCGCGCGAGATCGTCGGCGAGCTGCTGGCCATATGACGCGCAGATAATTTTCGCTGTCGGATCGTGCCCAAGCAACCACGCCGGATACGCAATCGAAGCGATGATCGACTTCAGGTTACGTGGTGGAAGGGCAATCGCAAGGCGATGTGTATCGCCTCGCCTGACGGTCTCCAGTTCGCCGCACACGAAGCCGATGTGCCAATTGTCGAGGTATGGCTCGCCGCCGTTCAGTTCGGTAAAAACTCGCTCGACAAATACGTTGAAGTCGAGCCGGGTAATGGCTTCGAACTCTTCGCGGCTAGGCATGATTGTCATCGGGATTGCCCTGCATTTGCGCTTGCATGAGCCGCGCGATGAAGCGCTCGGCGATGGCGCGGTCGTTCTCGGTTAGGGGCGTTGGTGCCGGTGCACCCCGGTGATTGCCCTCGGCCTTTGCGGCGAGATCGAACGCCATCTTCGCGGCTCGCAGATCGCCTCCCGCACCCTTGTTGGCGATCTGGGCAGCGGTGACTTCAAGTTTGGACTTGCGCTTTCGCCGTCCCTGCTCGGTGACGGTGATCTTCTCCTGCAATGCCCGTGTAACCGCGGCGTCGACGCCGTTGAGCTTCTTGGGGCGGCCGTTCGGATTGCCGGTCTGCCCGCGCCGGAAGCGGCCCGAATTGTCGCGATCGTCCATCATGCCTGCCCATCCCGGGCGGCCTGAACGGCCTCCTCTTCGAGCGTTACGAATGGGACGCCGTCGACCAGGCGTACCGCGAGCTCGCCGGACCAGTGCTGCCAGCGACGAATGATCAGGTCGCAATAGGCAGTGTCGAGCTCGATCACTCGGGCCCTACGGCCTAGCTTTTCGCAGGCGATGAGCGTCGTTCCGGATCCCGCGAACGGGTCGGCGACTATGTCGCCTTTGACAGTGCAGTCGAGCAGGACGTCGGCGATCAGCGCGAGTGGTTTGACAGTTGGATGAAAGCTGAGCGGGTTACCCTCTTCGGCGGTCTTTGCTAGGCTGGCAGCGCCCGGATAGCACCAGATATTGGACCTGGATCTGCCAAACCGGCCGAGCTGGACATTGTTGCGGGCTGGGGCTCCTCCCTTGCCGAAGATGAAGAACAGCTCGTGCTGGCTCCTGAGGTAGGACCCCATGCCCGGGCGATTCTTCGTCCACACCGCCATGTTGAGGAAGCGCTCGTAGGTGGCCTGGCCGGCGGTGCCGATCTCAACCACGTGCCGCCAATCCATCGCCCAGTGGTGAACGGAACCAGGCGCCGACCAGCGATGGGCGTTGGCCATGGCCTTCTTGAGAAAGTCGGTAAATTCGGCTTGGCTGAGTTCGCCGACGGCCATCGCGAATTCCCGGTGTCGGTGCTTGCCGGACCCGGTCACATGGCCGTCGATTTCGACGTTGAATGGCGGATCGGTTACGACAGCCGCCGCCAGTTCGCTCCCCATCAGCGCCTGCCAGGTAGCTTCCACCAGCGCATCGCCGCAATAGAGAAGATGGTCACCAAGGTTCCAGAGCTCACCTGCCGAGACAATTGTCCGGCCGTCTCCGACGATTAGCGGAGCTTCATCAGGCTCGGTGAAATCGAGATCCTGAACGCGAAGTTCGATCTCGATCTCGGTGAAGCCGGTCGCCTCGATGTCGAAGTCCAGATTCAACTCGTGAAGGTCGAGCAGGATAGCGTTGAGCGCATGATCGTCCCACGTCGATAGGTCCCCAAGCCGATTGAGCGCGATCATCAGGGCTTTCACCTGCTCCTCGGCCAGGTACTCGATGCGCATGACGACGACTTCGGAGAGACCGAGATTGTTGGCCACTTGCCAAAGCGCGAGACCCGAAATGATGCGGTTCTCTGCGTCGATTAGGATTGGGACGACCTGGCCGAAGGCCTGGAGCGATTTAGTGAGTGCCCTAAGCTGCGATTTCGGGTGGTGCCGCGGCGCATCGGACCTCGGCACAAGCGTGGCGGGGTCGAGATGCTCGGCGCGCAAACGATCGTTGCGGCGTAGCGGCGTTGGCTGAGCCATCGGACTGCTCCTTCAAGAGAGGAGCACTCAACTATTCACATGTGGAACCAGAAAATAGGGTCAAAAAAGTTGGCTTCAGGCGACCCATTGAAGCCTCAGCAGTTCCGTTTCGCCCACACCAAAACGACGGTCGGAGCACAATTTCGGCACAAGCCGTTCAGCGAAATCCGCCATGGCTTTAATGAGGTCAATCGAGGCGAGATCGACGTTGACGCTTTGGCCGATGTCCAAGAGGCTCAGTGCAAGATCCTGCGCGATCGCCATATGCAGGGCCGCCCGCGAAGGCCGCCAGACCCGCTTTTGGAAATTGTCAGATTTGGTGACGTCACCACCGCAAAGGTAAAGTGAGATCTGTCGTTGGGTGAATTTCTTGATACCGGGCATGGGCCGATGCGGCTCATCGAAGGTCTCGAGCATCCATGGCCGAACCGCTCGGGCGACGTCGGCTCTGTCTTTCAATCGGCGGTACATCGTTCTGACGCGTGCCCTGCACCACTGTGGATCAAGGGCAACCAGTTTGTTCAGACGAGGATCTTCGAACGGACTGTCGGATTCATCCACCCGGTTCGCGTCATGAAGGTACAGTGCAGCCTTAGCGAATTCCGCCGCGCATCGATCCTCGGCCTCGCATGGCGTGGGGAAGGCGAGGGCTGCAAAATAGCGCGCTCCACTCTCTATGTTTGAACATTCACCAGGGCCTAAGCGGATCTCAACTCTTGCCATGGCCAAACTCCCGACCGCGCTGAGAACCGACCTGTTATCTGCCTGTTCTGAGCCTGTTTCGGGCTACGATATTGGATCGCTGCTCAACCAAACCTTAACCGCGTAAACCCCTGTAAATGCGATTACTTCGCACCCGCGAGTCACGCGAAGGGCCGCCGAAATCACCTGTTCCGCGCCGGCGTCCTTCAAAAACAGGCGAAACAGGGCGGAGACGAGTTCGCGCATGACTGCACCCACCGCCAGCCTTCTGTTGCGCGCCGGTTTTGAACCGCCTAGCCGCCGCGCATGCTTTATGCCGGCGTGGAACTGGGCGGAACGAAATGCGTCGTGATCCTTGCACGCGGGGCCAACGACATAGTCGCGCGCGAGACCATTCCCACAACCATGCCGCAGCAAACGCTCGAGCGGATCGAAACCATCCTCCTGGGGTGGAAGCGGACCCATGGTTTCGACGCGCTTGGCATCGCCAGCTTCGGCCCGATGGACCTCGATCCGTGCTCGCCAACCTGCGGGCATGTCCTCGCGACTCCAAAGCCAGGATGGCGCGATACGAACCTCGCCCCGCGGCTGCGGCTGGCGGTGGAGGTGCCGACCGCCCTCGATACCGACGTGAACGGCGCGGCTTTGGCGGAGATGCATTGGGGCGCGGGGCGCGGGTTCGACGATTTCGCTTATGTGACGGTGGGGACCGGCGTCGGAGTCGGACTGATCGTCAACCGCCAGCCGCCGCGCGGCTTTGCGCATTGTGAGCTTGGCCATGTCCGGGTCGCCCGCGTGCCCGGCGAGGATTGGGCCGGGTCGTGTCCCTACCACGGCGATTGCGTTGAAGGCCTTGCCTCGGGAAGCGCATTGAAGGCGCGCTTTGGTGACCAGTTGCCGCGGCTCGGCCCCGATCATGCGGTGTGGGATTCGGTCGCGTGGACGCTCGCTCAACTGTGCCATGCGATCGTCTGCGCTTCCGCCCCGCACCGGATCGTGCTCGGTGGCGGAGTGATGAGGCAGCAGTCGCATCTTCTCGCCCGGATCCAATCCAAGCTGGTCGAGAGCCTCGGCGGATTCATGCAACTGCCCGGCACCCGCGATTATGTCCGTGCGCCGGAGCTTGGAGACGACGCCGGTCCGCTCGGCGCCATTGCCGTTGCGATGACCGCTAGACCATAGCCCCGATCAGCATCGGCGCGCCGTCGTCGTCGCCAGCCTCGTACGGCTCAGCTCTCGGACGCCGCCAAAGCAGATGCGGTTCAACGGTTGTTCAGCGGCACTGGCTCTAGGCGGAGCGGATGATCGACCGACGCTCGTTCCTGGGCTTGGCGGGCGCGGCCGCAGCGAGCAGCCTGATTCTGTTTGGGCGCTCCGGCGGCGCGAGTCCCGCCCTGCACTTTTCGCTCAACCGCACGCCCGCCGAATGGCGCAAGATCCTTGGACCGGAGCGCTATGCCGTGCTGCGCGAAGCTTCGACTGAGCGTCCCTTCTCGAGTCCGTTATTGAATGAGCACCGGCGTGGCACGTTCGTCTGCGCCGGCTGCGCGTTGCCCTTGTTCAGCTCGGCGACCAAGTTCGACAGCGGCACGGGCTGGCCGAGCTTTTGGAAGCCGCTCCCCAATGCCGTCGTCACGCGCGCCGATCGCAGCCTGCTTGCCGAACGCACGGAAGTGTTGTGCGCGCGCTGCGGCGGGCACCTCGGCCACGTGTTTGACGATGGGCCGAGGCCGACCGGCCTTCGCTATTGCATGAACGGCTTGGCGCTGAACTTCCGCCCGGCCTAGGCGACGATGCGCAACTTCCCGCGCTTGCCGGGTGCCGCATAACAGACGACGCCGAGCTCGGCCTGGAGCCGCTCTAGCTCGCGCTCCTTGGCTTCGCGCGCTTCCTTGGCGTAGCGCTTTTCGGTTGCCGCTTCCTCGGCGGTCTGCTCGCGAAAGTAGGAAATGGTGATGCGGCGCCCGAAGACTTCGTCTCCGCGAAGCCTCAGTTCGGCATCGGCGCCGTCGGGCAGCGCGTCGCGAATCGCGGTAAGCTTCTCGATGAGATCCTCGATCGAGACATGGTCCGCGACCTCGACATATTCCTTGACGCGTCTACTCATTGCGACCCTCCCCGGCCCCGGGGCGTTTTACCTTTCACGCGATTCCACGCGCAATCCACATTTGGCATTTATCCCCAGCGAAGTTTCCGCTGTGTGAATCCTGTGGACAGCGAAAGGACAGGAAATGGCTGACGGAAGGAGCATCACGCTTTGCGCGGGCAAGCTGCGCTTAGAGCTAAGTCCTTCGATTGGCGGCGCTACTTCCGCGTTCGAGTGGATTGATGGGGAAGCTTCCCGACCGATATTGCGCAAAAGCCACACACCGCTCGAAAAGGTCCTCGACGCCGCCTCATTCCCACTGGTGCCTTATGTCAACCGGATCCGGGACGGCCGTTTCACGTTCCGCGGCCGAGAAGTGCGGCTTGCGCCGAACATGGCCGGCGACCCGAGCCCGTTGCACGGCCAGGGCTGGCTGAACGCGTGGCGCACGATTGAATTGAGCGAGCGCCATGCGGTGCTCAGCTACCGCCATGAGCCGGACGAATGGCCTTGGGCCTATGAGGCGCTGCAGGCATTGGCGCTGGATGAGCGGGGGTTCGAGGGGCAGCTCGCGTGCCGCAACTTGTCGGACGAGCCGATGCCCTGCGGTTTGGGCCAGCATCCCTATTTTCCGTGCGGCCCGCAGACGCGGCTCGATACCGCGGTGACGCACGCCTGGACCATCGACGAGAAGGTGCTGCCGGTGGAAAAAGTGCCCGCACGCGGGCGCTATGACCTCAAGGACCGGCTGGTCTGCGGACAAGACCTCGACAATGGCTTCGGCGGCTGGGGCGGCACGGCGCGGATGAGCGATCCGGATTGGCCGTATGGGCTTCGATTCTCGTCGGACGCGCATTTCTTCCAGCTCTACTCACCAGCGGCAGGCGGCATCTTCGTCGCCGAGCCGGTGACCCACGCCAATGCGGCGCTCAACGCCCCGGAGGAGCAATGGCCGGAGCTCGGCCTGCGTGTGTTGGGTCCTGGCGACGAGATGAGATTGGCCTGGCGCTTCGATGTGATCCCGGTCTGATCATGCTCAGGTTGAAGCTTGCGAATTGCGCTTATATAGCCCGCTCCTCCTGCAAGGCGCCGTTCCCGGAGACGTGGGTGAGTGGCTGAAACCAGCGGTTTGCTAAACCGCCGTACGGGGTATTCCCGTACCGAGGGTTCGAATCCCTCCGTCTCCGCCATCCGACAATCGTAAGACGGGTACCGTTTCACCGGGTGGCACGGCGGCTGAATTCGCCGGCTGCCGGATGAGTATGTCGGCCTCGGCGAGCGCCTTTTGCGCATGCGATTCCTGGAAGGTAGCCGGCCACGCGACGCCCTGATCGAGCCGCGCGCGGTGGAATGTCTCGCGCGCGTCGCAGCGCGGCAGGGGCGAGGCGAGGCGGGCCGGCTCCCATCTCAGCGCGTCGCCGATCCGGCGGCCCTGCATGGCCGCAAGCAAGGGCGCCAGCATCAGACGGGCAGTGACCAGCGCAGACGTCGGGTTGCCTGGCAGCCCGAGGACAAGCTTGTTCGAGATTCGGCCGAGCCACGCCGGCTTGCCTGGACGGATCGCGACCTTGGAGAACAGCAGCTCAAGTCCAAGTGGCGCGAACATCGCCTTGGCGAAGTCGCGCTCTCCGACCGATGCGCCGCCGGTCACGACGACAACGTCGGCTGACTCGAGTGCCGAGCAGGCGGCGTGCTCCATCGCAGCGAGGTCGTCGCGCAGGTGGATTCGACTCGCGCTTGCGGCGCCCCATTGGTGAGCGAAAGCGGCGAGGCCAAGCGAAACGCTGTCGGGCACGGCTTGTCCGGTCTCGCGCGCACAGCCGGGATCGACCAGTTCGTCACCGGTGCTGAGCAGGGCGAGGCGCGGCGCAAGACGAACCTCGACGTCGCCGACATCGGCACCGCCGGCCGCGATGAGCGCGGCTGCGTCGAGCGGCCGGCCGACGCCAAGGATCTCGTCGCCTTTGCGGAAATCCATGCCGCGCGGGCGAACCCAGGTGTCGCTTCCGGGTGGCTCATCGATGACCGCCCTGTCGCCTTCGCGACGCACTTGCTCCTGGATGACGATCCGATCGGCACCGGCGGGAAGCGGGGCGCCGGTGAAGATGCGGATGCAGGTGCCGCCCTCGATTGACCCGCCCCACCCGGCGCCCGGAAAGGACTCGCCGACGACCTCCAGCACGGCGGGAAGCTCCGCGAGATCGGCATCGCGCAGAGCATAGCCGTCCATCGCCGATACGTCGGCTCGCGGAGAGTCGATTGCGGCCTTGACCGCGGCGGCGAGGACGCGGCCGCTTGCTTCCTCCAACAGCACCCTTTCAGTGCCCAGCGGCTGCGCTGCCGAGCGGATGAGCTCAATCGCCTCGTCGAAGCTGATCATGGGCTCGCTGTTTGCGCGCCCGCGCTCAACGTCAACTACGCCGAGCCGCTCTGCAGCCGCGATGGCCGGAACTTCCCGCATCCGCGAACAGGCGTATCCTGCCCGACCGAGGGGAGAAGAGTGATGAGCTGGTGCATTGGGCGAGCCGAAGCGATGGCCGACCCCGTGGCGGCGCGGCGCAAGGCGCTCGCCAAGCTGCGGGCGATCTCCGAGGTCGACGACCCCGAAAGCCTGGTCGTGCCGATCCTCATCGACGCAATCCTGATGGCGGAAAGCTATCGCGGCGCGCGGCACCAGGTGACCTTCCTCGATGAGCTGACGCGCAGCGTCGACGCGCTGATCCGCGAACTCAATGCGGTCGAAAAAGCCAACGAGTGGGCGGAGCCCGTCAACGGAGGCTAGGCAGCCGCTGGGCGCCGGCGCACCAGCGCTTGAGCATGCGGGCACGCCTCAGCAGCTGCGCGGCGTCGGCGATCGAGAACGCGTCCGATCGCTCGATGCTCTCGAGCTCGCCCCACTCGACCGGTGTCGCCACCGGCATCCCGGGCCGAGCGCGGGCCGAATAAGGCATGATCGCGGTCGCGGTGCGCTGGTTGCGCAGAAAATCCAGGAAGATTCGGCCGCGCCGCTTCGGCTTGGGAAGCGCGACGGTGAACTTGTCCGGCGCCGCCTCGGCCAACGCCGTCCAGAAGGTCTTGGCGAAATCGCGGACCTCCTCCCATTCCGCCACCGGTTCCAGCGGGACCACAATGTGGATGCCCTTGCCGCCGGTTACCAATGCGAAGCTGTCGAGCCCGACCGCTTCGAACGAGCGGCGGACCTGGAACGCCGCGTCCTTCACGGTCTCGAAGCCGAGCTTCGGGTCGGGATCGAGGTCGATCACGAGCCGGTCGGGAGTCTCGACTGCACCGGCGCGGCTGCCCCAACCGTGGAACTCGACGGTCTGCACTTTCGCGCAGGCGGCGATCTCCTCGGCCGAGCGGACATAGAGATAGTCTTCGGTGCGGCCGTTCTTCTGGACGACCGGCTCGAGGTGGATCAGCTTGTCGAACTCCTTGCCCGTCGGCGGATGCTCGCGGTTGCGTTGGAAGAAGCATTTGCCTTCGCGGCAACGGAACAGGTTGAGCAGGCGCTTGTCGAGAAAGGGCAGCAGGATCGGCGCCGCGATCTCATAATATAGCGTCGTCGCGCGGACGCTGATGTCCGGCTTTTCGTAAGTCGGCTCGCGCGTCCACACCATGAAGACGCAACGCATCGCTCTCCACGCTCGATCCGTTTCGGGTGGTTAACGAATGCTCAACCAGCTTCCTTTAGCCGATGATTAAACATGGGCGTCACAGTGGCCAGCGTGGAACCAGGTGCGCGCGGAGTGGACGCCGCGAGCACATCAGAAGTGGATTGATCGCATGAAACATGAAGCGATTCTGGCGGGGCATGAGCTGCTCGCCCGGGACACACGCGTCGACGCGCATCACGACGTTCGCGTCCATTGCCAGGCAGGCGAGATCGACGCCGAGATGGTCAATCTGTCGAGCGACGGCTTTCGCCTGCGCTCCGAGAATCCGCTGCAGGTCGGCTGGGTGGTGACGCTCGAGGCCGGCAGCCATGACCCGGTAAAGGCTTTGATCTGCTGGGCGTGCGGCCTCGAATCCGGCGGCGTGTTCGCCGAGGCGGTAGCGCTTTAGGCATCTTCATAACTCGTCTGAATAACGCGGCGGCTTTTGATATCCCGATCGCCGCTGCCGATTCACGTCGTGCACTACGGTCACACACCAGATCGCCAAGAGAAGCGCGCATGGGACTAGCAGTAGGACGGGCCTATTCGCTCCGGTTAGCAGCCACGTATAAGCGGTTGCCATGAGCACTGCGGCAAGCCCGAGCTGACGGCTCCGGGACAATGGCCAGTACCGGTAATCGAAGTCGGTGTAATACGCCGCACCACGAGTAACAGCGAGCCAGTCGCATGCGACAGCGACAATCAGCATGCCGATCAGTGCTAGCGCATCATTCATCATCACACCCTCAGCCCCGCTGCAGCCTCGGCCTCGCGCTTCAGGTTGCGCGCGAGCTGGGCCATTCCATTCAAATATTGCGGCGGGGCCGGGACATCGCGGTAGTCGAGCTGGGCCGCGGCGCGCAGTGTCCAGAACGGGTCGATCAAATGCGGCCTTGCCAGCGCGACGAGGTCCGCGCGGCCCGCGGCGAGGATCGAATTGGCGTGGTCGGGCTCGTAGATGTTGCCGACAGCCATCGTCGCGAGCCGCCCCTCGTTGCGGATGCGGTCGCTGAACGGCGTCTGGAACATGCGGCCGTAGACGGGTTGCTGCTCGGCCCAGGTCTGGCCCGCCGATACGTCGATCAGGTCGGCGCCCTCGCGAGCGAACGCCTCGCCGATTTCGACCGCCTCGGCCGGCGTGATGCCGTCCTCGCCGGCCCAATCCGTCGCCGAGATGCGCACCGACATCGGCTTGCCGGACGGCCAAGCCGCGCGCATCGCGGCGAAGACTTCGAGCGGGAAGCGCAGGCGGTTCTCCAGTGATCCGCCATATTCATCGGCGCGCTTGTTCTGCAGCGGAGTGATGAAGCTCGACAGCAGATAACCGTGCGCGGCGTGGAGCTCGACCATGTCAAAGCCCGCTTCGATCCCCATCCGCACCGCGGCGACGAACTGCTCGCGCACGGCGTCCATGTCGGCGCGGGTCATCGTTCGCGGCACCTGGTTGAGCGGTGACCAGGGGATGTCGCTCGCCGCCATCACCGGCCAATTACCCTCGTCGAGTGGAACGTCATTGCCTTCCCAGCCGAGCCGCGTCGAACCCTTGGACCCGCTATGGCCGAGCTGGAGGCAGATCTTGGCGCTCG
>JBJMVJ010000023.1:0-3226 GCA_045810685.1 Sphingomonas sp. | reverse complement strand
TGTAAGGTTAAGCAGGACGACATGTCCGACGAGTCGAACCAGTTCCGCAGCCGCGCTTGCGAATGCCGTCTTCTTGCTGCCGGAGCGAGGGACGCGGTGTCACGGCGAGAACTCACCGACATCGCTAACGCGCTAGACGACGAGGCTAGAAAGATTGATGCGGAAGAGCTGAGCCCGCGACGCTAAGCGACGGACCGTGTCCAGTATGAGGAGCGTTCCGCGCCCAGCGTGGGGCGCAGAGTGGCCGAACCCGCTGTGGAGGGGTGAACGATGCGACGCTGGATTATTGCGGGCATCGTCGCAGCCGCCGGCATTGGGGCGCTGCTTCTCGTCTTCGTATTTAACGAGCCCGTGGTGAACGCCGGTGAGAACGGGACCTTTGCGAACGACTGCTGCGGCACCATCCAGCTCTCGGATGGCAAGATGCTGCTCAATGACCAGCAAACCGTCCGGTACACCGTCGCGAAGGATGCAAACGGTCCCTATATCCTGCCGTATACCTATGTTGGGGTCGTGCGCGACGAGGGCTTCGAGATTGACGGAAGCCGCTCGACTATCAAGCTGCGGTTAGACAGGCTCCCCTGGCCGACCAGGATCGTGCTTTACGAGGGGCTTAGGCCTTATATCTTCACGAGGCATGCACCCGCCCGCGGAACTGAGCCGCTCATGAGCACGAAATAAAGGCATCGTGAGGCCGTCATCCGTTGTGGACGGGATTGGCCGTAAGTGTGCCCCGCTTATGTCCGCTCCGCGCCCAAAGCAGACATTGGCCAGCTGTCTGCTTTCGACCGGAGGCGAACATTCGCTTAGATCACAGAACAGAGCTCAATGAGGGCCGCGTTGGGATCCGCGGCCCTCCTGAGGTTTAATGGCCTGCCGTGACTGGTGCGAAGTTGGCATGGACGAGCATCCACTTGCCACCCTCCTTGACATAAACCCGCGTCGATTTGGCGAGCGAGTTAGTGACCTTGCCGTCGGCGCCCCGCCGCAGACCCGCGAAATTGTAGGTCAGAATGGCCGTGTCCCCGTAGGTCTGCACGCGTGCATTCTGCATATCGGAGAACATGGCCTTGTCGTTGGGCGTGACCTCTCCCATGCGCGTGGACATCGTCTTGCCGACGAGCAGGGTAGGGAAATCCCCGTTGAACTCGGTATAGTCCTCGGCAAGCGAAGCATTCTGCTGTGCCATCGGCTCGCCGGCGATTTCCGACGCCCATTGGGCACGGGCAAGGGCCATGATTTCCGCGGATACCTGCGGATTGTCGGCCGCTTGGACGGGCGTTCCGATCATCAACAATAAGGCCGTTGTCCCAGCGGCGGCGCCGCGGGACCACATTGTTACATTCATCATGATTGTTCCTCCGGTTGAGCAACGCAGAGGCGGTGACAGGCCGGCGGGACAATGATTGGCCCCTAGGGCCGCCGACGGCAATGCGGTCGGCCTAACAGCGGTAAGAGTCAACTTTGCGGGCTAAGTCAGCAAACGTCCGCTTTCCACGCACAGCAGACATCAGAAAAGTCTGTCCTACAGCACCCGACATGGGATAACTGCTTCGCCTCCTTTCCCCCTGGAGGCACGATGGCGTCTAAACTCCCCACCAAATATACCCCAGTTGAGCTCCGTGCCCGGCACGACGGCTGGACCGCCCAAAAGCAGATCGCGTTCCTCGAGGCGCTGGCCGACACCGCCTGCATCGATGACGCGTGCCGCCACGTCGGCATGAGCGATACTTCCGCCTACCGGCTGCGGCGCCACCCGTCCGCCAATGCGTTCCGGGCGGCATGGTACGCGGCGGTGGATCATGGGCTGCAACGGCTCGAGCAGGAGGTGATCTCGCGCGCAGTCAACGGCGTTTCGCGGCCGGTCTTCTACAAGGGCGAGCAGGTCGGCGAATGGCGCAAATATGACGAGCGCCTGGCCATGTTCCTGCTCAGCAGCCGCCGCCCCGAGCGGTTCGGCAAATGGATCGACCGCACCTTCGAGTTCGAGTCGGAATCGGGCGACGAGACCGCTTGCCGGTTTGACGACCGGCTATTCGACATTGAGGTGCACGGGGATCGGCACGACGAGGAGGAGGAGGAAGACGATGATTCTCCGCACTCGCTACCGGAGTGACCTTAGCAACCTTTCAGCTCGGAGCACCGGGCATCAGTCGCGCCGCGAACGACCGGCAAAGCCAGGTCGATCGACGTCGCGGGATGTACTCCGATGCCGAGCGCTGCTTACTTGCTCTTGCTCTTGCTCTTCGATCCCGAGCTGCCGCCGCTGCCGCTCTTGCCGCCGCTGCTCTTGGAACCGCTGCTGGAGCCGGACGAGCTTTTCTTCGAGCCGCTCGAGCTTCCGCCGGCTTTCTGCGCCATGATTCACTCTCCTCTTCAGTGCGCCGAACAACCGGCGACGCCGCGCAATGTTCCTAAGCCGCTGGGAACTAAGAAGAAGGCGACCTTCTGTTCCCCTCTTGTTCCGTGTGAACAAATGGGATACGAAGCGTTTCTCACGAGGCGGGGCTCGGCCGCTTTGGATTGACGCTTGAATGGAGGCAGGGGACATGGCAGCGCAGCTCAAAGTCATCGGCAGCGGATTGGAAGCGGGCAACTTGGCAAGTTCGGGAATGGACCGGCAGAAGGCGCTCGAGGCAGCGCTTGCCCAGATCGACCGCGCGTTCGGCAAGGGCTCGGCGATGAAGCTCGGCAGCCGCGAGAAGATGGAGATCGACACGGTCTCGACCGGCAGCCTCGGGCTCGACATCGCATTGGGCGTCGGCGGCCTGCCGCGCGGCCGGGTGGTCGAGATTTACGGGCCCGAAAGCTCGGGCAAGACGACGCTTGCGCTGCACGCCATCGCCGAGGCGCAGAAGGAGGGCGGAAGCGCCGCCTTCGTCGATGCCGAGCATGCGCTCGACCCGGCCTATGCGAAGAAGCTCGGGGTCGACATCGACGAATTGATCGTGTCGCAGCCCGACACGGGCGAGCAGGCGCTCGAGATCGTCGACACGCTGGTGCGCTCGAACGCGATCGACGTGCTGGTGGTCGATTCGGTCGCGGCGCTGGTGCCGCGGGCCGAGATCGAGGGCGAGATGGGCGACAGCCATGTCGGCCTCCAGGCGCGGCTGATGAGCCAGGCGCTGCGCAAGCTCACCGGCTCGATCAGCCGTTCGCGCTGCACCGTCATCTTCATCAACCAGGTGCGGATGAAGATCGGCGTCATGTACGGCAATCCCGAGAC
>JBJMVJ010000022.1:0-14201 GCA_045810685.1 Sphingomonas sp. | reverse complement strand
TCGCCGCCGATATGGTCGGTCCATTTCTCGCCGGCCTTATGGTTGGTGCGGATCCACAGATAACCGCGGGGTCCGTCGTTGATGCACTTGGCCGAAACCAGGCCTTGGAAGTGCACATAGGGCGTCTGCGGCGGGCCTCGGGTCGACCATTTGATTGGGCCGCCGGCCACCGGGTAGGAGCTCACATGCCAATAGCTGTCGAGCGGCACCCAGCCGGCGGCGCCGGGCTGCGCCGGATTGACGCAGCCGATGGTCATGCCGGGCTGGTCGGTGACGCCGAACATCGCGCCGGCCGGAGGGACGTTCTTCTCGCGGAAGCTCTCGTAGCTGATGACGCAGCCGGTCTCGCCGGGGTGGCTGCACAACGGAATCTTCTTCAACGTGCCGCCGACGAGCTTGCCCTGCGGCACGAGCAGGTCGTAGCCGGGGATGATCGCAAGCTTCATCCGCGCCGAGACGGCGGGCTTGGTCTCGATCTCGCGGGCGATCAGCTGCTGCAGCATGGCGCTGCCCTGGCTGTGGCCGATCAAGACGAAGGGCCGCCCATTGTTGCGCGTCGCAAGATAGTTGCGCCAGGCTTCGGCCACGTCGCGATAGGCAAGCTCTCCCGCGGCGCTTATGTCGGCGCCGGCGGCGTAAGCAGCGACCGCACCCATCGTCAATTGGCGGTAGATCGGCGCGAACGGCCGGCAAACCGACGCGAACCGCGCGAACTGTGCTTCGGCCGTACCTTTCTCTTCGTCGACGTTGAGGTCGCTGTTCAGCCCCTTGTCGCCCGACACGGTCGGATAGACATAGAAGCAATCGATCGGCGGGTTGTTGGCGGCGCTGTTCTTGCTGCTGGCGCCATAGCCCGCCGGAGTGAGCGCCGTGGTCGGGAGCGGATTGGAGCAGACGTCCGCGCGGCCGGGCAGGCACAGCCAGCTCGAATCCCTGGTGTAGTCGGGCGCCGCGACCGGCGCCTGTGCTGGAAGCGGAGAGGCTGCGGCAAACGCGGCCGCGGCCAACAAGGACAAGTGACGCATTATTTGGACTGGGCTCCCTGGTCGAACAGGCCGGATTGACTGCCCTGCGGCACCGGCAGCCCCAAATGGGCATAGCCGCGGCCATTCAGTGCCCGCCCCCGTGCCGTGCGGGCGATGAGGCCGAGCTGAATGAGGAACGGCTCGATCACGTCCTCGATCGTGTCCCGCGGTTCGCTGAGGCCCGCGGCGAGCGTCTCCACCCCCACCGGGCCGCCGCCGTAGAGGTCGGCGATCATCGTCAGATATCGCCGGTCCATCGCGTCGAGCCCGAGCGCGTCGATCTCCAGCCGCGACAAGGCCTTGTCGGCAACGCCCGCGTCGATCGTGTCCGCGCCGGACGCATGGGCAAAGTCGCGCACCCGGCGCAGCAGCCGCCCTGCGATCCGCGGCGTCCCGCGCGAGCGGCGCGCGATCTCGTGCCCGCCGTCGTCGCCCAAGGCGACGCCGAGCAACCGCGCCGCGCGGCGCACCACCTGCTCCAGCTCCTCGACGGTGTAGAAATTGAGCCGCACCGGGATTCCGAAGCGGTCCCTGAGCGGCGTCGTCAGCAGACCCTGCCGCGTCGTCGCGCCGATCAAGGTGAAGCGCGGCAGGTCGATCCGCACCGACCGCGCCGACGGGCCCTCGCCGATCATCAGGTCGAGCGCCCGATCCTCCATCGCCGGATAGAGCACTTCCTCGACCGCCGGATTGAGGCGGTGGATCTCGTCGATGAACAGGACGTCGCCATCCTCGAGGTTGGTCAGCAGCGCCGCAAGGTCGCCCGACTTGGCAATGACCGGGCCCGACGTCGCGCGGAAGCCAACGCCCATCTCGCGCGCGAGAATGCCGGCGAGCGTCGTCTTGCCGAGCCCCGGAGGGCCGTGGAGCAGCACATGGTCGAGCGGCTCGCCGCGGCTCTTGGCAGCGGTCACGAACACGCGCAGATTTTCGCGCGCCGACTGCTGCCCGATGAACTCGTCGAGACTCTTTGGCCGAAGCGCCGCGTCGGCGTCTTCGGATGTGCGCTCGGGTGTCGTGATTCGCGCGGGATCAGTCGCCATGCCAACCTCGAAACGCAGCAAACGCAGCGAACCTACGCGTGCGCGCGTGGGGCGGGGTGAGTTGAACCACGATTCTTGAGATTGGTCTGATTGCCGTTCCCGCCACGGCGCGATGATGCACAATCGCGCCGCTGTAGGACAGCGCTTTCAATCCAGATGCTCGACGTCTTCGTCGATAATCTCGACCCAGTCGTGCCTGCGCCGCTCCCATACCGAATAGTCGGGGCTATCGACGATATAGGGATCGTCGAGCGCGCCGAGCGGGATGGCGACCAGCTCGGGGAAGTTGCCGCCGCCATAATGGACGGTCGACCCGCACTCCGGGCAGAAGTGGTACGTCGTCGTCTGGCCGCTGTCGGCGGTTCGGGTCCATTCCTTCGATGCGCCCTCGACCTCGACGCATTCGGCCGGCCACCTGGCCTGCGCGGAAAAGGCGCTGCCGGTGCGCTTCTGGCAGGCGAGGCAGTGGCACACCGACACCCGCACCGGATCGCCGTGCGCAATCGCCCGCAGCTGGCCACAGCGGCACGAGGCGCTGTGCTCGGTCACTTCGCCGCCTTCCGCAGCGCGAGCCGGACGAGCGCGTCGAGCGAGGCATTCACGCCGAGCTCCTCCTGGGCGGCGTTGACGGCGGCGCTCGCGTCGGCCGGCTTGAAGCCGAGATTGGCGAGCGCCGACAGAGCATCGGAGGCAGCTCCGCCGCGCGGCGTTGCAACCGTGCCGCCGAGCTCACCGGCCCCGAGCTTGCCCTGCAGTTCGTTGGCGATGCGCGCGGCGAGCTTGGGCCCGACGCCGTTGGCCCGGCCGATCGTCGCCTTGTCGTCTTGCGCCACCGCCCGCGCGAGCTCGCCGGGCGTGAGAGCGGAAAGGATGGCGAGCGCAACCTTGCCGCCGACGCCCTGCACACTGGTCAGAATCCGGAACGTGTCCCGCTCCGCCGCGCTACCGAAGCCGAACAGGGTCCATGCGTCCTCGCGCACCTGCAATTCGGTCAGCAGCAGCACCTCGGTCCCGATTGACCCGAGCGCTGCCAACGTCCGTCCGCTCAGCTGGACGAGATAGCCCACGCCGCCGACGTCGATCACCGCGCTGTCACCGGCCGTTTCGGCGAGGATTCCGGAGAGGCGCGCGATCATGTGGTCGGTAACCTGTCATTGCGAGCGCAGCGAAGCAATCCAGCTGGATTGCCGCGTCGCCTTCGGCTCCTCGCAATGACGGTATCCGCTCGTCATTGCGAGCGCAGCGAAGCAATCCAGCAGCGCCGAGGTGGATTGCCGCGTCGCTGCGCTCCTCGCAATGATGGCGACGTGCGACGACTGGATTGCCGCGTCGCCTGCGGCTCCTCGCAATGACGTTCAGCGAAATGCCCGGGCGCTCGCCTGATGATGCGCATGCGTGATCGCGACGGCGAGCGCATCGGCGGCGTCCGGGCCGGCGATCTTCACGCCGGGAAGCAGCCGCGACACCATGGCGTGGACCTGGGCTTTCTCAGCCCCGCCGGTGCCGACAACCGCTTTCTTGACCAGGGTCGGGGCATATTCGCCGACGTCGATCCCGGCACGCGCTGCGCACATCAATGCCACGCCGCGCGCCTGACCGAGCTTCAAGGTCGATTGCGGGTTCTTGTTGACGAAGACTTCCTCGACAGCGGCGGAAGCGGGGGCGTGATCGGCGATCACGGCTTCGAGCTGGTCGGCGAGATGGGCGAGCCGCCGCGGCAGCAGCTGCGCGCTATCGGTCCTGATCTGGCCGTTGGCGATGTGAGTGAGGCGATTGCCGTCAGCTTCGATCAATCCCCAGCCGGTAGTCCCAAGGCCGGGATCGAGGCCGAGAATCCTCAGGAAATGCGCTCCAGCTCTTCCTCGGGGACGTCGTAATTGCCCCACACGGTCTGGACGTCGTCATCTTCCTCGAGCGCCTCGATTAGCTTCATCAGCTGCTCGGCGTCGTTGCCGCGCACTTCAACCTCGGTCGACGGTTTCCACGCGAGCTTGGCGCCTTCCGCTTCGCCGAGCATCGGCTCCAGCGCGCGCGCGACGCCGTGCAGGCTCTCGATGGTGGTCCAGATGCGGTGGCCGTCCTCGTCCGACTCGACATCCTCCGCTCCGGCCTCGATTGCCGCTTCCAGTACCGTGTCGGAATCGCCCGCGGTCGGCGGATATTCGATCAGGCCGAGGCGCTCGAAGCCGTGGCTGACGCTTCCGCTCGCGCCCAAATTGCCGCCGTTCTTGGAGAAGATCGTGCGGACGTTGGTCGCGGTGCGGTTGCGGTTGTCGCTCAGCGCCTCGACGATGATCGCGACTCCGCCGGGGCCGAAACCCTCGTAGCGGATCTCCTCGTAATTGGCGGCGTCGCCGCCTGCCGCTTTGTCGATCGAGCGCTGGATATTGTCCTTGGGCATCGACTGGGCGCGCGCGGCGATGACCGCTGCGCGAAGCCGCGCGTTGGCTTCGGGATCGGGCAGGCCCATCTTGGCCGCGACGGTGATCTCGCGGCTCAATTTCGAGAAGAGGGCCGAGCGCTTTTTGTCCTGCGCCCCCTTCCGGTACATGATGTTCTTGTATTTTGAATGGCCGGCCATGGCGCTCTCTTATTGCAGGCCGAGCGCTGCGCGATAAGTCTCCAGCACCGCGTCCTGTTCCTGACGCGTGTGGGTCTCCATTTTCCTCAGGCGCACGACCATCCGCATGATCTTGGGGTCATAGCCGTTGGCCTTGGCCTCGGCATAGACGTCGCGGACATCGTCGGCGATGCCCTTCTTCTCCTCCTCGAGCCGCTCGATGCGCTCGATGAACAGCCGCAGCTGATCGGCCGCGACGGTACCTTCCGCCATGCTTCATGAACTCCGATGTCGATTTGTGAACAGCGGCTCTAGCGGCTTGAACCGTCATATCAAGCGGCTAAGGCGGACGCCCCAAGAGGAGCCGACTTGACCGAAACCCTCGCCCCCCGCTCGCGCAAGGTGAAGATCCTTGCCACCCTCGGTCCCGCGACCAGCAGCCCGGCGATGATTCGCAAGCTGATGCTCGCCGGCGCCGACGCCTTCCGCATCAACATGAGCCACGGCGACCAGAAGCAAAAGGCCAAGCTGGTCAGCGCGATCCGAGCGCTCGAGAAGGAGTTCGGGCGGCCGACCACCATCCTGTTCGACCTCCAGGGCCCCAAGCTTCGCGTCGGCCATTTCGCGGGCGGCCGCACCGTGCTCGAAAAGGGCAAGCGCTTCATTCTCGACCGCGACGAGGCCGCCGGCGACTGCAACCGCGTGCAGCTTCCCCACGCCGAGCTGTTCCAGTCGGTCCGGCCGGGCACCAGCATCCTCATCGACGACGGCAAGGTGCGCCTCAACGTGCTTGAGGCTGACGCGGGACATATCCTGAGCGAAGTCCGCGTCGGCGGGGCGGTTTCCGACAACAAGGGCGTCAACGTGCCCGACGTCGTCGTCCCGATCCCGGCGCTGACCGACAAGGACCGGGACGACCTCCAGTTCGCGCTTGAGCAGCGCACCGACTGGATCGCTCTGTCGTTCGTGCAGCGGCCCGAGGACGTCGCCGAGGCGCGTTCGCTGATCGGGGAGCGCGCGTCGCTGCTCGCCAAGATCGAGAAACCCGCGGCGATCGATCGCTTGACCGACATCGTCGCCCTTGCCGATGCGGTGATGGTCGCGCGCGGCGATTTGGGCGTCGAGCTTCCGCCCGAGCAGGTCCCGCCGCTACAGAACAAGATCGTCGCCACCGCCCGCCAGTTCGGAAAGCCGGTCGTCGTCGCGACGCAGATGCTCGAATCGATGGTGACCTCGCCGACCCCGACCCGCGCCGAGGTCAGCGATGTCGCGACCGCGATCTACGACGGTGCCGACGCGGTGATGCTGTCGGCCGAAAGCGCGACCGGCCAATATCCGTGCGAAGCGGTGCAGATGATGGACCGCATCGCCGTCAGCGTCGAGCAAGACCCGAGCTACCAGGCACGGATCCACTTCACCCAGACGCGGCTTGAGGCGACCACCGCCGACGCGCTGGCCGGGTCGGCGCGCCAGATCGCAAGCACCATCTCGGCGACGGCGATGCTGTGCTACACGAGCTCCGGCTCGACCGCCCGGCGCATCGCGCGCGAGCGGCCGCCGGTACCGCTGCTGGCGATGAGCGCGTCGCTGATCACGGCGCGGCGGATGGGCCTGCTGTGGGGCGTGCACGCGGTCCACACCCGCGACGTGTCGAGCTTCGAGGAGATGGTCGAAAAGGCCAAGCGCATGGCGCTTCGGCACCGCCTCGCCAAGGGCGGCGACCGGGTGATCGTGATGGCCGGCATCCCCTTCGGCAAGGCCGGATCGACCAACGTGCTGCACGTCGTCCGGCTGATCGGCGACGAGGTTGAGCGGCACCAGGCGAGCAAGACCTCAACGCGGAAGTAGCGCTGGAACCTCGCCGGCGATCTCGCGCGCGAGGAAGCCGATCGGCCCGACCCTCTTCGCCAGCGCTGCACCAGCCTCGCCGTGCAGCCACACCGCCCACAACAGCGCGCTGAGCGGCTCGGCACCGCGCGCAAGCAGCCCGCCGACGATCCCCGCAAGCACGTCCCCGCTGCCGGACACGCCGAGCCCGGGCGCGCCGCCATCATAGCTCCAGGCATCGCCGTCAGGGCAGATGACATGGCTGACGACTCCCTTGACCAGCACGACCGAGCGATAAAGCTCCGCCGCCCGGCGGCCGCAGCCGACGGGATCCCGCTCCACCTTGTGCTGGTCGCAATCGAGCAGCGCGGCGAGCTCGCCGGCGTGGGGCAGTAGCACCGGAGTGGTGGAGCGCTCGGCCACCAGCGGCTGCAGCGCGTGGAGCAAAGCGGCGTCGAACGCGAGCCGGGCATTGGTGGCGAGCATCGCTTCGGCGATCCTTTCGCAGGCTGCGCCCTTGGCCATGCCCGGTCCCGCGACCACGGCATCGACCTTCGACGCCTGCTCGCCAACCGCTTTGGCCGCGCTTCCGGCAAAGCCGCCTTGCTCGTCCTCCGGCAGTCCGATGACCATCGCTTCGGGCATCGACACGGCGATCGCGACGGCGACGCTTTCGACCGTGGCGATGCGGAGCTTGCCCGCGCCTGCGCGCATCGCGCCGGTTGCGGCAAGCAGTGCGGCGCCGGGAACCTCGCGGCTGCCGGCGACGATCAGGATCTTGCCTTTGGTTGCCTTGTCGCCGTCGATGACCGGTGGAAGCGGGTGTCGGCCGAGCGTCGCGCGGTCGAGCTTCACCTTGTCCCCGTCATCGCATCTGGCGCCCAGGTCTTCGGCGCTCCCTCGGCCTCGAGCGGCGCGCCGTGATTCCACAGCTCGAGCGCGGGCACGCACAGGCCTTCCGCGTCGTGCTCGAACTCATAAGCGGCGATGCCGCAATTGAGGACCTCCGACTGCTTGTCGATGTCGAGTATCGTCTCCTCGTCGAGTTCCTCGAGGATGTAGCGGAAGCACAGCACCACGACCTGGTGGCACACGACCAGCACCCGGCGGTCGCAATAATGGAGATTGATGGTGTTGAGCATCGAGCGCAGGCGGAGGATCACGTCGGCCCAGCTCTCGCCGCCGGGCGGACGATGGTAGAACTTTCCGAGCCGCCGCCGATGCGCGGCTTCCTCGGGGAATTTATGGCGGATGCCGGCGGTCGTCAGCCCGTCGAAGATTCCGAATTCGCGCTCGCGCAGCCGCTCGTCGACGTTGCTCCGCGCCGGCCCGCCGGCAAGCGCGCCCTGCTCACACATGATCGCCGCCGTCTGCTTGGCGCGGACATAGGGCGAGGAAAGGATGATCTCGGGCCGCTCGCTCGGCGCAAGCGCCGCGAACCAGCGACCCGCGGCCTTGGCCTGCTCGATGCCGAGCGCCGACAGCGGCACGTCGACGTCGCGCACGTCGATGTCGATTTCGTGCGCGCCCGCCTCGTGCGCGGCGTCACGCGCGACATTGCCCTGGCTCTGCCCGTGCCGCACCAGCCACAGGCGCGCGGGCCAATTCTGTCGCAACGACATGCTCCTCCAGCTGCAACAACGCGCCGTGCGGCATCGGTTCCGCGGCGACAAGGACGCGCGGTCAATAGTCCGGCTGAAGCAAGCCTTCGATGACGTGGTGCTGGATTACCGGCTCGAGCTCATCGGCGACGCGGTAGGTGAGGTGATCGCGCACGCGCGGCGTCAGGCCGGCGAGATAATCGCTGGTGACCTGCAGGTCGTGGTGATTGGCGTTGGTCGCGTCAGGCGCATCGACACCGACGACAAGCACCGGCCGCGGTTCGTTCGATCGATTGGCGGTGCCGCGATGGATGGTCAGTGCCGAGCGGGCGGACATGTCCCCGCGCTGGGGGAGCTTGGCGACCGCGCGCTCGATGTACCGCGGCCACAGCTCACGTGGGGGAAACATGTCGCCCTTGCACCCGCGAATGTCGTCCCATTGGGTCCCTTGCGCGATCTCGAACGCGCCATGTTCCGGGCGGCTGTCTACCGCTGTCAGGTTGAATGCCAGCGAGTTGAGGCGGCGGCCGTCGAGCGTAGCCGCCGGCGAGGGGAAATCCCTGTGCCAGGGTTGGTCCTGAGCGCCGGGGAACGGAATGTCGAAGCCGATCTCGACGATCCTGTACTGCGGCCCGAGGACGGCCTCGCACACCGCAACGAACCACGGGTGGGTGGCGATGTCGACGAAGCCGCGGATCCGTTCCGGCTGCACCTCGACGTACCAGCGCTCGGGGCCGCGCGGCAGCGAGCCGCCGGGAATCTCCTTCGCCTCGGCGAACAGCGCCATGATGTCCTGGTAGAGTTCGTCGGCCCACGCGGGCGTGAACGCGCTTTTGAGCGCGATGATGCCGTCGCCGTAGATGCCGCCCATGATCGCGGCGACGTCAAACCCTTGATCGAGGCTCATGCTCTCCTCTCGCCTGGCCTGCGCCAGATTAGCAGCATCGGCCTGCAATTTTAGAGGGAAATTTGCCGCAGGAGAGCGGAGTGCTGCGCGAAATCGTCGAGCGCATGGTCGAGCGGCCGCAACAGCAGCCCGCGGTTGCTGGTGAGGCTGGTGTCGCTCGGTTCGTCGACGTCGGGTGCGATGATCCGGCGGCCGTCGAGCTGTGCCCGGTCGGCGATGTTGCGGGCCAGCTCGTGCCAGCTGAGGGCGCCCTGGTTGGTGAGATGCCAGATGCCGTTTTCGCCGTCGAGCAGCAGGTCGAGAGTCGCGTGGACCAGGTCGGGGACATAGGTCGGGGAGACCACGGTCTTGTCGCTTGCGAACACGTCCTCGCCGCGGCGCAGGCGCTCGACGGTGTCGAACAGGAAATTGTGACGGTCCCAGGGGCCGAAGAAGGCGCTGGTGCGGATGATCAGGGCGTTGGCGTCGATCGCCAGCAGCCGCGCTTCGGCCTCGGCCTTGCTCCGGCCGTAAGCGCAGGCGGGCGCCGGCTCGTCGGGTTCGACGTAAGCCCGCCCGAGCTTGCCGTCGAACACCAGGTCGGAGGAAAAGGTCACCAGCGGGATGCCCGCGGCATCGCACGCGCGGCCGAGGAGCTCGGGGCCCGTGGCGTTGATCGCGAGGCATTCGTCGAACTTGTCGTCGGCCTCCCACGTGCGCACGAACCCGGCCGTGTTGATGATCGCCCATGGCTTGTAGCGCTCCAGCGCGGCGGCGATCGACGCCTCGTCGGTAATGTCGAGCTCGGCACGCGCAGTGAGCATGTGCTTGAGCCCGCGGTGCGCACATATGCGCGCGAATGCCTGTCCGAGCGTGCCGGTCGCGCCCGTGATCAGCAGCGGCCGCGGGGCGCGGGTCGAGCAGCGCGGGAGCATGTCGTAGCTCGGGCGGGCATGGGTCCGCCCCGGCCGCTTCCACCAGCCCGGGAGGTCGAGGACGGGATGATCGAGCTGTTCGCCGCGCCCCAGCATCGCCGCCGTCTTGGCGAGCAACGTCGGCCGCGGCACCTCGCTTCGGGTGTCGAACCCGCCGACGTCGTACGCGCCCTCGCGCCGCGTCAGCAGCGAACGCCAGTCGACCATTCCAAACATTGCCCACAAGGTGACCGCGCGCACGTCAACGCCGTCGCTGCGCGCGGCTTCGACGTCGGTCCACACCTGGTGAAGCCACCGCACCTGCTCGTCGCGGGTGCAGCCGTGGTGGACTTCGGTCACCGCGATCGGGATTGCGTACCGCTCCCACGTCTCGCGCAGCCGGAGGCGGGGTCCGAGCTGCTTGGAGAGTTTGGCCAGCCGCACCGCTTCGACGTCCACATAGCGGTCGCGCCCGTTGGAGCCCGGCTCGCCGTTTGGGAATCGTTCGACCCGGTGATCCAGGTAGCGTTCGCTGGTCAGGTAATGATCGAACCCGATCATGTCCGGCGTGGCCGTCCCGCTGGCGAGCTCTGCGAGGACCTCTTCGGGCGCGGCCCTGTTGCGAAGCCACCGATAGAGCGGATGACCCGGGACGACGCGCCCGGCGAGCAGGTCGAACGTCAGCCAGCGCCGCTCATTCTCGTGATCGGCCTGGTATTGCAGCGGTTCGGTCGCGAACGTCTTCCCGACATCCTCGGTCGGGATCAGCCGGGCACCCGGGATGATTTTGCGGATTGCCTCGATCGACCGGCTGATTGCAAGACACTGGTTGACCAGCGCGCGGAACGTCGCGTCGATGTCGGTCAGATGCGGATACCAGTGCCCGTAGAGGCATGAAAAACGCGCCGTGGTCATCGGCTCGTTGACCGGGTTCCACATCTCGATCCACGGGTAGCGGCTCGCGACCTTTGCCGCATAATCGGCGAGCAGGTCTGGGAAGTTCGGGTCGAGCAGGTTGGTGTACCACGGGCCGGAGCCGTGATGGACCAGCCCGGCGATCACCTTCACGCCGCGGGCGCGCAAATGGTCGAGGCGCTTGTCGTGCCACGAGAAGTCGAGCTCCCGCGGGCTCTCGGGTGCGACCGTTTCCCACAGGATCGGGTAGCGGACCGCCTTGACGCCGAGCTCGACCATGGCATCGAGGTCGGCGAAGCGAGCGGCATGGCCGGTCTCGACGACCTGGTCGCGATAATCGTCGCCGATGCGCACGACCGAGCATTCGACGCCGCCCCACAGCTCCAGCAGTGGAGCGGTGCTCATTACTCCGCCGCGACCGCTGTCGGCTGCGACCGCTCCTGCGCGCGGCGGTCGTCGATGCGCCGGAACGTCGCCAGCGCCTGACCGACGATCTGGTCCATGTTGTAATAGCGATAGGTCGCCAGCCGCCCGACGAACGTGACATTGTCGGTCGCATCGGCAAGCGTCTCGTAGCGCTTAAACAGCTCCTGGTTTTCGGGGCGCGGGATCGGATAATAAGGGTCGCCCTCGGCGGCCGGATATTCGTAGGTGATGGTCGTCACCGCGGCATCCTGGCCGGTCAGATGCTTGTATTCGCTGATCCGCGTGTAGGGCACCTGCTCGTCGGGATAGTTCACCACCGCGACCGGCTGGTGCCATTCCTCATTGAGCGTCCGGTGATCGAACTTCAGGCTGCGGTAGGGCAGCTTGCCGAAGCGGAAATCGAAATATTCGTCGATCGGCCCGGTGTAGATGATGTGGTCGGCGATTTCGTGCGCCCGGTCCTTGAGGTCGCGGAAATCCGTGCCGAGCCTTTTCTCGATCAACGGATGGTCGAGCATCGTCTCGAACATCGCCGTGTAACCGTTGAGCGGCATCGCCTGGAACGTGTCGCTGAAATAACGGTCGTCGGTGTTGGTCCGCGTCGGGATGCGCGACGTCACCTGCTTGTCCAGCTCGCTCGGGTCGAGACCCCACTGCTTGCGCGTGTAGCCGCGGAAGAACAGCTCGTAGAGCTCCTGGCCGACGGCGTTGATCACCACGTCTTCGGATGTTCTGATGTCCTCGACCGGCTCGGCGCGCGAGGCGAGATAGTCGGCCGCTTCCTCGTCCGTCTTGAGCTCGAGGTCGAACAGCTTGTTGAGCGTCGTCCGGTTGATCGGGATCGGCACCAATTGGCCGCGAACGCAGGCCAGGACGCGATGCTCGTACGGCCGCCACTCGGTGAACTGCGACAGATAATCCACCACCTGCTGGCTGTTGGTGTGGAAGATGTGCGGCCCGTATTTGTGGTAGAGGATGCCGGCCTCGTTGGGCTCGTCATAGGCATTGCCGCCAACGTGCGGCCGGCGGTCGATCAGCAGCACCCGGGCGCCATGCTGGCTTGCCAGGCGCTCAGCAAGAACGGAGCCGGCGAACCCGGCTCCGACAATCAAATAATCGTAGCGGCGCTGCGCAGCGTGCAAGGGCGGACTCATTGCGCCGCCACCAGCAGAGCCGGGCTCGACGCGCCGGTGCGCGTTCCGAGCAGCTCGGCGACGAGCCCGGCAATGCGCGCCTGCGTCGTGTCCCAGCTGGCCGCGGACAGCATCAGATCGGCCTCGGCCAGCCAGCCGCTTTCGCGATTGCGCGACAGCTCGAGCGCTTCCTCGCACGCGGCAACGAACTCTTCCGGGGTCGACGCGATCTTGACGCCCTCGAGCTGACCGTAATGGCGGACGACGTCCTTGATCGGGGTCGATACCACCGGCTTGCCGCCGGCGAGATATTCGGGCGTCTTGGTCGGCGAGATGAACTGGGTCGACTCGTTCATTGCGAACGGCATCAGCGCCACGTCCCAACCCGACAGATAGGCGGGCAGGTCGGCGTAGGTCTTGCTGCCCAGATAATGGATGTTGGGCCGCTTCGGCAGCTCCTCGGGGCTGATCTTCACGACCGGTCCCACCAGCACGAATTGCCAGTCGGGCCGCATCTCGGCGGCCTTGGCCAGTAGCTCGGTGTCAAACCGTTCGTCGATCACGCCGTAGAAGCCGAGCCGGGGACGCGGCAAATCCTCCTGGTCGGCCGGCTCGAACAGCCTCGAACGAGCCTTGGCGAAGTGGGCGCGGTCGACCGAGGAGGGGAAGCAATGGACCCGCTCGTGGCGGTCCTTTTTCGCCTCGTAGAGGCTCGACCCGCCGGTAAAGACGATGTCGGCGCGGCTCAAGAGCTCCTGCTCCAGCTCGAGCAGCTTGACCGGCGCGAACTTGAATTTCGACAGCTCGTCCATTGCGTCATAGACGGTGAGATCGGGGTCGAGGTCGCGCGCGAAGGTCAGCATCATCGGCGTGTAATACCAGGCGATGAGCGCGCCCCGGACCGAGGCGACATGCGCTTCGAGCAGGCGCTTCAGGGCCGCTTCACGCGCATCCTCGGGCATGCCTTGCGGCAAATGGGGGACGACGACGCGGACCCGCGACGCGTCGCTCGCCTCGCGCACCTGGAGGTACGCGGTTTCCCTGGGGCCGATCTCGATCGGCTCTTCCCAGTAGATCACGTCCATTTCGCGCGCGAAGCGGCACATCAGGTGCTGCGGCCGCTGGAACACGAAGTTCCACCGCAAGTGCGAAAAACAGATTAAGGTTGAAGGCTCCGGATCCGGCGCCGAGGGCTCGGCTTCCAACTCCACTGGCACCCCGACGCGCGTAAGCATTTTCCGTTATTCCTCCGTGTCATGTGTTGCCCGTAGAATGAACGGGGATCGAGGATTACGGTTCCGCAACACTGATCGATGTTAATGCGAAATTCAGCTTTGCTGCAGCGCAACATGACGTGGGCGGTTTGGGCTTGCGGTCAACTGCTGTTGCCTGCCACCGCGATATGGAGAGTGACGGCGCCGGAACAAGGTCGGATTGACCCCGGCGAGGCCACGTGGAAGGGGGTTGTCGCAAGGAGGACACGCCTTGGCGACGACCATCGAGGAACTCGAGAAACGGCGCGAGCTGGCCCGCCTCGGCGGCGGCGAGAAGCGCATCGCGGCGCAGCACGCCAAGGGCCGCCTGACCGCGCGCGAGCGCCTTTCGGTGCTGCTCGATCCGGCGAGTTTCGAAGAATATGACATGTTCGTCGAGCATAATTGCTCCGACTTCGGGATGGACAATACGCGAATCCCAGGTGACGGCGTCGTCACCGGCTCGGGCACGATCAACGGCCGGCTGGTCTATGTCTTCGCCCAGGACTTCACCGTGTTCGGCGGCTCCCTGTCCGAGCGCCACGCGCAGAAGATCTGCAAGGTCATGGACATGGCAATGAAGGTCGGCGCGCCGGTCATCGGCCTCAACGACAGCGG
>JBJMVJ010000021.1:0-7771 GCA_045810685.1 Sphingomonas sp. | reverse complement strand
TCAGCGCCGCCATCCGCTTGAAGCAACTCGCCAATGAGGCCGGCCGCGAGCTTGGCGTGTGCGTCCTGGAGAAGGGCAGCGAGGTCGGCGCGCACATCCTTTCGGGCGCGGTGATCGACCCGGTCTCGCTCAACGAGCTGATCCCCGATTGGAAGGACAAGGGCGCGCCGCTGACGGTCCCGGTGACCGAGAACCATCATTGGGTGCTGACGCGCAAGGGCAAGTTCGGCTTCCCCGAGCTGCTCATGCCTCCGCTCATGCGCAACCGCGGCACCTACACGCTGAGTCTCGGCAATTTGTGCCGTTGGCTCCAGGGGCAGGCGGAGGAGCTCGGCGTCGAGATCTTTCCCGGCTTCCCGGCGGCCGAGATCCTGTTCAACGACGACGGATCGGTGAAGGGGGTCGCGACCGGCGACATGGGCATCGCGCGCGACGGCAGCCGCCGCCCGGACTATCAGCCGGGCATCGAGCTGCACGCCCGCTACACCTTGTTCGCGGAAGGCGCGCGCGGGCATCTGACCAAGCGCCTGACCGACATCTTCGGTTTGCGCGACAAAAGCGGCCCACAGGTTTTCGGGCTTGGCGTCAAAGAGTTGTGGGACGTTCCTGCCGAACGACATAAGCCCGGCCGAGTGATCCACACGCAGGGCTGGCCGCTCGACGACGCGTGGGGCGGCGGGTTCCTCTACCATCAGGAGAACGGGCAGGTCGCGCTCGGCTTCATCGTCGCGCTCGATTATTCCAACCCGTACCTGTCTCCGTTCGAGGAGTTGCAGCGGTGGAAGACCCACCCGGCGATCCGCGCAGAGATCGAGGGCGGGCGGCGCGTGTCGTACGGCGCGCGGGCGATCAACGAGGGCGGCTATCAGTCAATCCCGAGGCTGGTCTTCCCCGGCGGCGCACTGGTCGGCTGCTCGGCAGGCTTCGTCAACGTGCCGCGGATCAAGGGCACTCATACCGCGATGAAGTCGGCGATGCTCGGCGCCGAAGCCGCCTTCGAGGCGATCGCTGCCGGCCGAAGCGCCGACACCCTCGACGCGTACGAGCGGAATCTCCACGCCAGCTGGATCGTGAAAGAGCTGAGAAAAGTGCGCAACGCCGAGCCGGCGATCTCCCATTGGGGCGGGATCCTGGGAACGCTCTACGCCGGCGTGGACATGTGGTTGAATCAGCTTGGGGTGGGCGTGCCTTGGACGCTCAAGCACAAGCCGGATCATTTACGCCTGAGGCGAAAGGAAGCGGCCGCCCCGATCCACTATCCAAAGCCCGACGGCGTTCTAACGTTCGACAGATTGTCGTCGGTGTTCGTGTCGAACACTAACCATGAGGAAGACCAGCCGGTTCATCTGACGCTCAAGGACGGGGACATACCAACGGCAATCAACCTGCCGGTCTATGCCGGGCCCGAGCAGCGATATTGCCCGGCCGGCGTTTATGAATTCGTCGAGAGCGAGAGTGGTGAACCGAGGCTCCAGATCAACGCTCAGAACTGCGTCCACTGCAAGACTTGCGACATCAAAGATCCGACCCAGAACATCAACTGGGTCACCCCCGAAGGCGGCGGAGGCCCCAATTATCCGAACATGTAAGTGGCTTGCCGGTCCCGCGCTTGCGGCAATCGCCCTGGGCTCGAGCCCAGCGGCGGCTCGGCTCAGCATTTCCGACGCGGCGCGAACCTATGTCCAGGCGCGCGCGGCGGCGATGAGTGGGGACCATGCGCGCGCGGCTCAGCTCTTGGCATCGCTCGCCGAGGCGCAGCCGGACCAGTCGGATATCGCCCGCAAGGCATTGAGCGAAGCGATCGGCGCTGGGCAGATGGATCTCGCGCTCAAATTGGTGCGCGGCGTTCCCGCAGCCAAGCTGTCCCCCGATGCCCGGCTGCTGCTCGTGGTCCAGGAGGTGCGGCGCGGCCATCCCGAGCGGGCGCTCGCGTGGCTGGCGGGCGACGCGGACAGCGGCGATCTCACCTTCCTTGCGCCGCTGATCAACGCCTGGTCCAGCGCCGATCGCGGCAACGCGCAGCAGGCGCTGACCACGCTCGACCAGATGCCGTCGCGCAGCCTGCTGTCGCCGATGACGGCCGAGGAGCGCGCGTTCATCCTGCTCAAGTTCCGGCGCACGGCCGAGGCCGAGCCGCTGGCGCGGCAAGCGATCGGAACCGCAGGCGCGCGCGGGCAGCGGCTGCGGCTCGCCTTCGCCGATGCGTTCGTGGCCGCCGGTGACCCGCAGCGCGCGCTGATGATGATCGACGGCATGGGTGCCGGCGAAGCCGCGGCGCGTCGCCGCATCGCCGCCGGGAAGAGCAGCGGCCAGGCCGTGGACAATCTGCCCAAGGCACTGAGCGAAGTGCTCACGGCCTTTTCCGGCGACCTGCTGCGGCTGCAGCGCGGGGCGGTCCCGGTCGGCCTGGTCCAGGTCGCGCGCTATGCCAACCCGCAGAACAGCAACGCCACGGCGCTGCTCGCCTTGCTGCTCGCGCGGCAGGACCGCAATGAGGAGGCGCTCGCGCTGTTGCGAACGGTTCCCGCGGGCGACGCGCTCGTTGGGCAGGCGCGCGACGTGCAGGTGCACATCCTGGCCGATGGCAAGAGATACAATGAGGCTTATCAGATTGCCGCGGCCGCCGCCGCCGCGCCGGACGCGGATGGCAGCGACTTCTCGCGGCTGGGCGACGTGCTCGAGGCGATGAAGCGGCACAACGAGGCGGCCGATGCCTACGGCCGAGCGATCGCGCTCGCCCAGGCGCAGAACCTCAAGAGCGAATTGTGGTCGCTCCTGCTGCTGCGGGCGAGCGCGCTGGAGCAGGGCAACCGCTGGCCCGAAGCGAGGACTGCGCTGCAGCAGGCGCTCGTGCTCGAGCCCGACCAGCCGCTCCTGCTCAATTTCCTCGGTTACGCCAAGCTGGAGCGCGGCGAAGACATGGATGCGGCGGAGGCGATGATCCGCAAGGCGAGCGAGCTTGCCCCGGACGAGGGGTCGATCACCGATTCGCTCGGCTGGGCCGAGTTCAAGCGCGGCAAGGTCGACGAAGCGATCGCCACCCTGCAGAAGGCGGCGGAGAAGGACCCGGCGCAGGCCGACATCCAGGAACATCTCGGCGACGCGCTTTATCGTTCCGGCCGACGCTATGAGGCGCGCTTCGCTTGGAATGCGTCGCTGGTGACGGCGGAGGACGAGGTCGCCGCGCGGGTCAAGGCCAAGCTGATGAGCGGCCTGACGCCGGCCAACGCCGCCCCTTGACCGCAGTCGCCCGCGAGATTGCGCCAGCGAAGCTCAACCTCGCGCTCCACGTCAGGGGAAGGCGGGCCGACGGGCGGCATTCGATCGAGACCTTGTTTGCCTTCTGTACCGACGGCGATCGGTTGAGCGGGGAGCTCGCGGACACGGTCTCGTTGACGGTGACAGGACCATCTGCAGCTGAGCTCGGCGATACTGCCGATAATCTCGTGGTGAAGGCGGCGTGCGCGCTCGCCTCGGCCGCGCGAATTGAGCGCGGTGCCGCGCTTGGGCTCGACAAGAGGCTTCCGGTCGCTTCGGGCATCGGCGGCGGATCGGCCGATGCCGCCGCAGCGCTGAGGCTGCTGACCTCATTGTGGCAGATCAACCCCCAACATGCGCAAACCGTCGCGCCCGAGCTCGGCAGCGACGTGCCGGCGTGCCTGTTGAGCCTGCCGGCGCGCGGCGAAGGGGCCGGCGACGAGCTGACGCCGATCGATCTGCCTGAACTGTCGGGCACGCCGGTGCTGCTGGTCAACCCGCGCGTGCCGCTGGCGACTGCGGAGGTGTTCGCGCGCTGGGACGGGATCGACCGCGGCCCGCTCGGCGATTGGCGCGAGTGTCGCAATGATCTCGAAGCGCCGGCGATCGCACTGGTGCCGCAAATCGCGGTCGTGCTGGCGTGGCTCAACCTTCGGCCGGGTGCCGACTTCGTCCGAATGTCGGGCTCGGGCGCGACCTGCTTCGCCTTGTTCGGCGGCGAGGAAGCGCGTGACTCAGCGGCCGACGCGGTGCCGCGCGAATGGTGGCATATGGAGACGAGCCTGCGCTAAGGCGCGGCGATGGCCCCTGGGCGACCGATCCTCACTGCCGAAGCGATGCGCGCTGCCGAGCAGGACGCGATCGGGCGCGGCGCCAGCGTCGAAGAACTGATGGAGCGCGCCGGGGCGGCGCTTGCCGAAGCGGCCTACCGCTTTGCCGGGCCGATGCCGGCGCTGATCCTGTGTGGCCCGGGCAACAATGGCGGTGATGGCTATGTCGCGGCCCGTCACCTTGCCGGACGCGGCGTCGGCGTGCGGGTCGCGGCGCTCGCCGATCCGAAGACCGAGGCCGCCAAATGGGCACGCGGGCAATGGGCGGGCGACGTCGAACCACTGTCGCCCGACACTAAGGGCGCGCCGCTGTTGATCGATTCGCTGTTCGGCACGGGTGCAAGCCGCGGCCTCGACGATCCGATCAGCCTGCTTCTGTCCGAGCTGGTTCGCGAGGCGGTGATCGCGGTCGCGTGCGACTTGCCGAGCGGCGTCGAGGCGGACTCGGGAGCGCTCCTCAACCCGCTCCACTGTTATGACCTGACGGTGACCTTCGGAGCGCTCAAGCCCGCCCACCGGCTGGAGCCAGCGATGGACAAATGCGGGCGTGTCGTCCTCGCCGACATCGGCATCGATGCGAGCCCCGAGTGGCACGAGATCGCGCCGCCTCAGCTGCCCGAGCTCGGCCCCGACCCGAACAAATACAGCCGCGGGCTGGTGCATGCGCTGGCCGGCCAGATGCCGGGAGCGATTGCCCTTGCAGGCAAGGCGGCGGCGCGGTCCGGCGCGGGCTATGTGCGGGTCAGCACGTCGCGGACCATCGAGGGGCTGCCGGCAGCGGTCGTGCAGACCGACACCGCTGCGATCAACGACGAGCGGATCGACTGCTTGCTGGTCGGGCCCGGCATGGGCGACATCCCGCAGATATTGACGCTGGCGCTGACCTCCACCGCGGCCAAGGTGATCGACGCTGACGCAATCAGCCGGATGGGCGACCCCGAGCGGCTGCGCGGCCAGGACGCGATCATCACGCCGCACGAAGGCGAGTTCCGGCGGCTGTTCGGTGACATCTCCGGCAGTAAGCCCGAGCGGGCGCTGGAGGCGGCGCGGCGCGGCGGCGCGGTGGTCGTCTACAAGGGCGCCGATACATTGGTCGCCTCACCCGATGGGCGGCTCGGTTTCCGGCCGCCGGCGCCGAGCTGGCTCGCAACCGCTGGGACCGGCGATGTTCTCGCGGGGATGATCGCAGCGTTTCGGGCGCAGGGGATGCCCGCGTTCGAAGCAGCTTCGGCGGCGGTGTGGCTGCACGGCCGTGCCGCCGAGATCGCCGGTCCGCAGATGATCGCCGACGATCTGGTTGAGGCGATCCCCGCCGCCATCGCTTCGCTGTGAACGAGCTCGTCGTCCGAATTGCCGCACGCGGCGACGGCGTGACGGCAAGCGGACGGCACGTGCCGTTCGGCGTGCCGGGAGACGCGGTTCTCGACGACGGCGCGCTGGCGTTCGGCCCACACCACCAGGAGCCGCCGTGCCGCCATTTCCCGGAGTGCGGCGGGTGTCAGCTGCAGCATGCCGACGATGAGGCGTACCGCGGCTATCTCGTCTCGCGGGTGGAGACGGCGCTTGCCCAGTCTCGGCTCGCCACCGCCATTCGCGAGCCGCATTTGTCGCCGCCGTGCAGCCGGCGCCGGGCCACGCTGCGCGCCATGAAAGTGGGGCAGGGCGCTATCCTCGGCTTCAACGCCGAGCAATCGCACCGCATCGTCGACATGCACGAGTGCCACATCCTGAGGCCCGAACTGTTCGCACTGGTCGAGCCGCTGCGACGGCTGCTCGCCGGAATGTTGCTGCCCAAGCGCATCGCGGAGATCCAGCTGACGCTGATCGACGGCGGGACGGATGTGCTGATCAAGGGCATTCCCGCAGGCCGCCTGGCCGAGATTGAGCAGCTGACGTCATTCGCGATCAAGCACGAGCTGGCGCGGCTCAGCGTCGATCGCGAGCTCGGACCGGAGAGCTTGTTCGAGCCGCAGCCGGCGACCGTCACCTTGGATGGAGCGCGAGTTGCGTTTCCGCACGGCGCGTTCCTTCAGGCGACTGACGACGGCGAGAGGGTGTTGGTCGGTTGCGTGGCGGAAGCGGTCGCCGGCGCGACGTCGGCCGCGGATCTGTTCGCTGGCCGCGGCACGTTCGCGCTCGCCGTGGGAGCGAGCTACGCCGCTGAAGCGTCGAGAGACGCAGCGGCTGCGCTCAAGCGGGCGGCTCCGGCCATGACCGTCGAGCACCGCGACCTCTACCGGCAGCCGCTCGATCGCGCCGAGCTCGAGCGGTTCGACGCGGTGATTCTCGATCCGCCGCGCTCCGGTGCAGCTGAGCAAGTGAGCGCGCTCGCGGCCTCAGGCGTGGAGCGCGTCGCCTACGTCAGTTGCAATCCGGCGACCTTCGCGCGTGATGCCCGCACCCTCACCGACGGCGGCACCACGCTCGAGTGGGTGCAACCTGTCGGCCAATTCCGCTGGTCGACTCATGTCGAGCTCGCCGCCTGCTTCACGCGTGGTGGATAAGGAAGATGGCCGCGTGAACGGTGAGCCCGATCAAACAGAGTGAGCTCAGCGTGAAGACGGCGAACCGGTAGATCACGATGTTCACCGTCGCCTGAATGAGGCTGTGCACGACGCGCAGGGCCACATAGGCCCAGGCGAGGTAGACGTTGATCGGGTGATCGAAGCCCATCAGGATCAGCGCGATGACGATCGCGTAGAAGATCGTCGGCTGCTCCATCAGGTGCGCATAATTGTGCGCGGGCCAGTTGGCCTCGGCCGGAATGATGCCGTCGAGGCCGCGGGTGCCACGCATGCCCCTGGCGCTGATTCCCGCCCGGCGCATGGCGCCGAGCCGCGCCACGTACATCCAGATGTACATGATGAGCGACCAGGCAACGAGCGCGACGATCGGCGCGAGCAGCGGACTGATGTGCACGACAAAGCCTCCCCGATTGAGGTCGGGGAGGGTGCTTCAATTCGTTACGAGTGGCAACCTTGGCTGCTTGCGTCCCGGCTTACCAGGGCCAGCGCATGCGGTAGCCGTAGCTCGAATAGCCATACGGGTTGTAGCCATAGGTGTAGGGCGAATAGCCGTAGGCCGGGTAGGAATAGCTGTAGCTCGGATAGGCGTAACCGTAGCTCGGATAGGCGTAGCTGTAGGCCTGGTAGACCGGACGGCGGTAGGCGTAGCTCGAGTAAGCGTAGCGGTACGGCGAGTAGCGATAGCCGTAGCTGTAATAGTGATGGTGATGGCGATGATGGCGGGCATCCGCAGGCGCCGCGATCAGTGCGGTCGCTCCCGCCGCCACCAGGATCAATGTCCTCGACATTTGAAGCTCCATTGGCGTCCCGTAACGGGCACCCCTGTCGCGCCTAACAACGTCATATCGGGCCTGGCGTTTCATCGATGCGCCGAACGGAGGCGCGCCGGAGCCTGAGCGCGAACCCGCGGCTTAATCGAACAGCCTGGAGAAGCGGCGCTTCTCGCGGTTGCGCCAGGCGCCGCGGTGCCAGGCGTCGCTCGCCAGCAGCGGGAGGACGCTGGTCGCTTCGGCGAACACCATCTGCTCCATCGCCGTCGAGACCTTGCCCCAGCTCGCGGCCTCCTGGAGGGTCGAGGAGGAGCAGGCGCCGTCGCGCACGTCGGCGACGGTAATCTGGACCGCGTATTTGTGCACTTCGACATCGTCGTGGCCGAGG
>JBJMVJ010000020.1:0-5289 GCA_045810685.1 Sphingomonas sp. | reverse complement strand
TGATCTCCCTCAGCTGCATTCGGCCCTCGTTGAGGGCGTTGGACCAGCCGATGATGGCGTTGAAGGTGATCGGGCTTTCGCACAGGCCCCAGATCATCGTGTCGCGGCCGGCCTCGATGCGCTTGGCGATGGCGATCTCGCCCTCGCGGCTGAGGAGCTCGACCGCGCCCATTTCGCGCAGGTACATGCGGACGGGATCGTCGGTGCGGTCGACGGCTTCCTTCTTGACCGCGGCGGCGGGGCGGGGGCCGCCGTCGTCGAGCGGGTCGACCTCGTCCTCCGGAGTGTCGGCCGGCTGCTCCTCTTCCTCGTCGTCCTCGCCGCGCTCCTCATTCTCGACGATGTTGATGCCGAGCTCGTTGATCGCCGACATGATGTCCTCGATCTGCTCGGACGCCATCTGGTCCTGGGGCAAAGCCTGGTTGAGTTCGTCGTAGGTGACGAAGCCGCGCTTCTTGGCGCGGGCGATCAACTTCTTGATCGTCGCGTCGTTGAGGTCGATCAGCGGGGCATCGCCCGCCTCGGCCGTGTCGATTTCCTGCGTGTCGTTTTTCGCCATATGATTCCGCTGCTTAGTCAGTGCCGGCAAGCTGCGCCAGCCTTTGCCTCAATCCGTGCTGCGCCGCTTTCAAGCGCTGCTGTTCCTCGAAGGCCTCGTCGGTGAAATCCCGCTCCAGCCGTTCCGTTGCATGTGTCAGGGCTTTCTCCACTTCCTCCGCGGCGGCGATGATCTCGACCGCAGCGGCCAGGTCGCTCCGTGCGCGATCCGGGTCGCTGTCGCGGCGGGTGAAGGAAAAACCCATGGCGCGCGGGGGGTTTCGACCCGTTGCTCCGTCGCCGCTTAATATGGTGGCGAGGCCCTCCCGATCAAGCGCGGCCCCGGAGAAGGTGGCGTTGACGAGCTCGTCGCGCAAATTCGACGTCGATTTGTCGGAAATCGGGAGCGAGGCGAGCTGCTCGCAATGGGCCGGAAGCTCCTCGGGAAAATTGGCAAAGCCGAGGATCAAGGCGCGGGCGGTGGGCGCGTCGATGCCGCTCGAGGCGATGGCGCGGGCCTCGTTGCCGACTGGCGGCGATGGCGGCGCCCAGCGGCCGTTCTTGAACACGCTGCGCTGCCTCGGGGCGGCTTTGTCGGGAGGGCGGCGCAGCGCGTAGAAGCGATTGAGCCATTCCTCGCGGTAGAAGCGCGACAGGTCGGGGTCGGCGATGGCCGAGGCATGCGCGATCAGGCGCTGCTTGAGGCCGGCCCAGGCTTCGGGCGTGGCCAGCGGTTCGGCGTCGAGCTCGTGGCGCCACAGCCGTGCGTCGAGCGGCTCGGGGTTGGCGAGCAGGGCTTCCATCGCCTCCCGCCCGCCGGCGCGCACGACATCATCCGGATCCTGGCCCGCGGGCAGCTCGACGAAGCGCAGGGTGCGGTCGGAGCGGAGCAGTGGGAGAGCGCGGGCTGCGGCACGGATCGCCGCCTTGCGACCGGCGCTGTCGCCGTCGAAGCACAGGATCGGCGAGGGCTCGAGCCGCCACATGCGCTCGAGCTGGGCCTCGGTGACCGCGGTGCCGTTTGGCGCGACGGCCTCGGCAATGCCGGCGCGGTCAAGCCCGATCACGTCCATATAGCCTTCGACCACGATGAGCCGCTTTGCGGTCCGGCTGGCGGGCCCGGCGCGGTCGATATTATAGAGCGTGCGGCCCTTGTCGAAGAGCGGCGTCTCCGGCGAGTTCAGATATTTTGGCTCGCCGGTCCCGAGGATGCGTCCGCCAAAGCCGATCACGCGGCCGCGGGGATCGCGGATCGGGATCATCAGCCGCCCGCGGAAGCGGTCGTAGCTGTCGCCCCCGTCATCGGGCTTGATCAGCATGCCGGTCTCGATCAGCCGGTCCTCGCCGAGCTTGTCGAGCGCGCGCTTGAGCGCGGTGCGGCCGTCGGGCGCGAGGCCGAGGCCGAAGCGGGCGGCGATCGTGGCATCGATGCCGCGGCGCTTGAGGTACTCGCGCGCTTCGCCGCCGGCGAGGCCGTTCAGCTGCTCGGCGTACCAACGCGCGACTTCGGCCATGACGTCGGTCAGTGTCGCGGTGCGCTCGGCCTGTTCCTGCGCCCGCTGATCGGGGGCCGGAACCTCCATCCCCGCCTTTCCGGCAAGCTCCTTGACCGCGTCCATGAACGGCATCCCGCGCTGGTCGGTGAGGAAGCGGATCGCGTCGCCGTGCGCCCCGCAGCCGAAGCAATGGTAGAAGCCCTTGTCGTCGTTGACGGTGAAGCTCGGCGTCTTCTCGTTGTGGAACGGGCAGCACGCCTTCCACTCGCGGCCGGCGCGGATCAGTTTCACCGAGGGCGCGATGACTGCGGACAAGGTCGTGCGCGCGCGCAGTTCATCGAGCCAGACCGTCGAAAGCGTCATCGAATCGACCCTAGCCGCGCCTGAGTCGCCCGCAAGCGCCGCACGCGACTTATCCACAGGTGGCGAGGCGGGCGCGGCTGGTGAACATTTGACAAACACCCTTAGCCCGTTGATTTGGAACGATTCATTTCATGCGCGGAATGACGGGTTTAGGGTTAATCTCCCCCTGTTCCGGAACAGCGGCGTCAGATCGCTGAATGGAATCACAAGGGAGGGGTTCAAAATGCTCATCAAAGTCGGCGGGCTTGCCCGCGCAATCGCTATCATTCTCGCAATCGTGGCCGGTTTCGTCGCGCTTACCATGATGAACGTGCCGCTGGTCCTCGTCGTACTCGGGCTCATCGCCGGTCTTGCAATGCCTGCCGACCGGATCGTGATGTCGGTGGTGACTGTGATCGCCTTGCCGATCGTCGGCGCTGCCTTGGCGACCATTCCGTCGATTGGCGCCCAGCTCAACGCCGTGGCGTTGAACCTCCAGATGGCCATGGCGGGTTCGCTTGCAACCGTCATTGCCATTCGGCTGTATCATCTGGTCATGGAAGGCGTGATGGGACTGACGGGCGGCGCTGCCGCCGGGACCGCCGCCGCGGCCGCCAGATAGGCTTGAACTTTCCGCAATCGGGCTCCGCCGCATCCGTGCGGCGGGGCCTTTTTTTCGTGCCGGTCAGGAAAGCGCGGCCCTGACCAGGCCGGACGCGCGCGCGGGTTCGATCGAGCCGCCGAGGCGCTCCTTCACCAGCGCCATCACGCGGCCCATGTCCTTCATCGATGAGGCGCCGGTCTCGGCGACGATCGCGCGGATCTGCGCGTCCGCCTCGGCGTCGCTCAGCTGGCTGGGCAGGAACTGCTCGATGACCGCGATCTCCGCATCCTCGATAGCCGCACGGTCCTCACGGCCGTTTTTCCGGTAGATGTCGGCCGATTCGCGGCGCTGCTTGACCATCTTCTGAAGGACTTCGGTGACGAGCTGGTCGTCGTCCCTGGGCGCGCTTCCGGTGCGCGCTTCGATGTCGCGGTTCTTGATCGCGGCCTGCATCAGGCGAAGCGTGCCCGTACCTTCCTTGTCGCCGCTCTTCATCGCGGTGATCGTCGCTGCCTTGATGTCGTCACGGATCATATATTTCACCGCTACCAGCCGTTGACCGGCGGCTGCAATCCCCGTAGCGACAATGCCTTAGCGACATCGCTGCAAACCCCTCACGGAAGGCTCCTCCGCCGATGGCCGAACCACGCCCCCTGCACGCGCCCCGACCGGACGGCGCGACGGGAGTCGTGGTGTTCGCTGACGGGCGGACAATGTGGGGCCAGGGCTTCGGCGCGGAAGGCGAAGCGGTCGGCGAATTGTGCTTCAACACGGCCATGACCGGCTACCAGGAGGTGATGACCGACCCCTCCTACGCCAAGCAGGTCATCGCCTTCACCTTCCCGCACATCGGCAATGTCGGAGCCAATGACGAGGACGTCGAGGCGGCGGACGCGCATGCGCTCGGCGCCATCGTGCGCGAGGTGGTGACGGAGCCGTCGAACTATCGCGCGAACCAGGGCTTTGCCGAGTGGATGCGCAAAACCGATCGGATCGGGATTGCCGGGGTCGACACGCGCGCGCTGACCAGGCTGGTGCGCAGCGAAGGTCCGCCGAACATCGCCATCGCCTATCATTCCGACGGGCGATTCGATGTCGAGAAGCTTCAGCGCATGGCCGCGGAATGGCCCGGGCTCGAGGGCATGGACCTGGCGAAGGAGGTCAGCCGGCTCCAGGTCGAGCGCTGGACCGGCGGCAAGTGGCGCTGGGGGCAGGGTTATGAGCTCGGCGGCGACGACCAGAGCCGTCCGCATGTCGTCGCGGTCGATTACGGCAACAAGCGCAACATCTTCCGCCTGCTGGTCGAGGCCGGGGCGCGGGTGACGGTGGTCCCGGCGCAGGCGAGCTTCGACGAGATCATGGCGCACGAGCCCGACGGCTTCTTCCTGTCGAACGGGCCGGGCGACCCGGCCGCGACCGGCGATTATGCGGTGCCGGTGATCCGCAAGATGCTGGAGACCAAGAAGCCGCTGTTCGGCATCTGCCTCGGCCACCAGCTGCTGGCGCTGGCGGTTGGCGGCATGACGTCAAAGATGTTCCAGGGCCACCGCGGCGCCAACCATCCGGTCAAGCGGCTCGCCGACGGCAAGGTCGAGATCACCAGCATGAACCACGGCTTCGCGGTCGAGCGCGAAGGCATGCCGGACCATGTGCGCGAGACGCACGTGTCTTTGTTCGACGGCAGCAATTGCGGCATCGAGCTGACCGACCGCCCGGCGTTCAGCGTGCAATATCACCCGGAGGCGAGCCCGGGGCCGATGGATAGCTTCTATCTGTTCGAGAAGTTCGTGGGGGCGATGCGGTGATGCAAGCGCTTCCTCCACCGCCGGCCGCACTCCAATGCGTTGCACCGGCCAACATTCATAACGGTTGGGGTTACATAGTCGTCAGCGGTCCATCCGCGCAGGTGAATGCCTTCTTGCTGATTTCGCGACCTGGTTGGGTGGTAGAAGCGCGAGCTGCCAACAATGGTGTCGGATTCGCTCGTCTCGAAGGTCCGATCAGCGCCAAATATCGAGATATCGGAGCTGCGATCATCGAAGCTCAGGAACGTGGCTTGTCCGTTTCATTCTTCACCGTGCCACCGATTTGCGGCCCGGATGACGAGGAACCCGAATGACAGTGCGCACAATCTTGTTCGGGGCAGCCGTTTTCGCCCTCTCCGCCTGCGCGACGCCGGCGCGGATGCATGACGAGGCTCAACTCAACAGCGTCGCACTTGGCTGTGGCCTGGCGCTGGGCGAGCTGGTCCAGGACGAGAGCGAGAAGAAGCTTGTGCTGCTCGTGCGCGACAATCCATCGCCGCCGCAG
>JBJMVJ010000019.1:0-3965 GCA_045810685.1 Sphingomonas sp. | reverse complement strand
GCGGAATCACAGGAACGGGGACCCCGCGGTCAGCCAGGAAGCGGTGGCGCACGATCTCCGCTTGCTGCTCGAGGCCATAGCGATCGAACCTCTTTTGAGGCGTCAGGTAATAAGCATAGTGGCAGAATGGATGCCGCATCAGCGGCAGATAGAAGCGGCCGCCCTTTTGCGCCTGCCAGACGTGCGTCATCTCGTGGATGAAATAGCCCTGGATAGCGAGCGGCTCTTTCGAGAAATCCTCCGACCAGCCGCCGCCGTCCGGATGGAACCAGATGTCGCCCATCGGCGCCATTGCCGAACGGCGTGGTTGGAACGGCCACCATTTGCCCTCGATCAGCCTGACGCGCGCGAGGTCGATCGCATCGTGGAATATGGAACGCACCAGCTCAACCTCGCCAGGCGTCAGCCCGCGGATGGTCCTGACGGTCATTGCGAGGAGCCAAAGGCGACGAAGCAATCCACTCGTCGCACCGCGCCGGCGGCGATTCACCTTCGCAAAACCTAACCCAGCCTAATCGACTCTGCACGAATTCTCATTATTCCTAAGCGCCATGGCCAAGGGGGACAGCTTCGGACGCAAGGGGAAGGGCGCTCGGGCCGCACCCACGCCCGCCCGGCTCGCCGCCGAGCCCGACCCTAAGATCCCGATCGAGCTCCCGCCCTCGATGTTCACCGGGCCGGGCATGATGCTGCTCAACGATCTGCTGCCGGTGATGACCGGCTTTGTCGACCGCAGCGAGACCTTCCGCTTCGTCAACAAGCCTTATGCCGAGTGGATGGGGCGGACGCGCCGCGAGGTGCTGGGCAAGACCCTGCGCGAGGTCCTCGGCGAGGAGAATTACGCCAGGCGCAAGCCGCTGATCGACACCGCGCTCGCCGGCGAGCGGCAGTTCTTCGCCGCGACCTACGACCACCCGACGCGCGGGCTGCTCGCGGTCGAGGTCGATTATGTGCCGTGGATCGCTCCGGGCGGAAGCGAGGTCGACGGGCTGTGCGTCGTCCTCAACGACGTCACCGAGCAGCGCGTCGCCGAGCGCGCCATCCGCGAGAGCGAGGAGCGGTTCCGGCGCATCGCCAATTCGGCGCCGGCGCTGATGTGGGTCACCCGGCTCGACCGCGTGCGCGACTTCGTCAACGACGCTTATGTCGAGTTCGTGATGGGGCCGGACAATCTCGAGGCCGGCCGCGAGGCGGCGCGGACCGTCGACTGGCGCTCGCGCATCCACCCCGACGACGTCGACCGGATCATCGCCGGGAGCATCGCCGGTGAAGCGTCGCTCGAACCGTTCACTCTCGAGGGCCGCTACCGCCGCCACGACGGCGAATGGCGCTGGCTGCGCAGCGTGTCGCAGCCGCGCTTCGGGGTCGACGGGGAGCTGATCGGGTTCATCGGGGTGGGCACCGACATCACCCTTGCCAAGGAGGCCGAGCTCGAGCTTCGCCGCGAGGTCGAGGAGCGCACGCACCAGCTCGCCGCCTCGGAGGCGCAGTTCCGGGCGGTGTTCGAGGCCGCGCTCGAGGTGATGGTGCTGCTCGAGCCCGACGGGACGATCATCGCGGTCAACAACCGGCGCGAGTTCTGGCGTCACGCGCGGCCGGCGGAGGCGGTCGGGCACAAGATCTGGGATGCGCCGACGCTTCAGGCCTATCCGCAGCATGTCCCGCTCATGAAGAAGGGGATCGCCACCGCGGCCAGGGGCAAGGTGTTCAGCGCCGAGGTGAAGATGGAGCGCGAGGGCATGGCCACGGCCTATCTCGACGTCTCGGTGCAGCCGGTGCGCGGGCCCGGCGGGGACATCCTCTATCTGCTGTTCGAGGCGCGCGACATCACCGAGCTCAAGGCGGCTCAGGAGCAGCTTCGCCAGTCGCAGAAGATGGAGGCGCTCGGTCAGCTGACCGGGGGCATCGCGCACGACTTCAACAATCTTCTGACCGTCGTCGTCGGCGGCCTCGACATCATCACCAAACGCGCCCTCGACCCAAAACTCAAGCGATATGCGGAGAATGCGTTGGCGGCGGCGGAGAGGGGCGCGCGGCTGACGGGACAGTTGCTGGCGTTCAGCCGAGTCCAGCGGCTCGAGGTCCAGCCGACCTACGTCGCGCCGCTCATCCACAACATGCGGCCGCTGCTGCGCAACGTGCTCGGCCCCGGCATCGAGAAGCGCTTCGAGCTCGACGAGGCGCTGATCCCGGTGATGGCCGACCCGACCCAGCTCGAGGTCGCCGTCCTCAACCTCGCGATCAATGCGCGCGACGCGATGCCCAGCGGCGGCACGCTGACCTTCTCCTCGCGCCCGGTACGCATCGCTGGCGACGCGGAGGTCGAGGACGGCGATTATATCGAGCTATGCATCGCGGACACCGGCTCCGGCATGCCCGCCGAGGTACTCGAGCGCGCGTTCGAGCCCTTCTTCACCACCAAGGAAGTCGGCAAGGGCACCGGGCTTGGCCTGTCGATGGTCTACGGCATGGCCCGCCAGTCGGGCGGCGCCGCGCGGATCGAAAGCACGCCGGGCAAGGGCACCGCGGTCAAACTGCTATTCCGCAAGGCCGACGAGGCGGTCGCCGAGGCCGCGGTCCGTCCCGAAGAGCCGGCGCCCGCCGTCAGTGCGCCCGCGCCGATGTCGATCCTGGTCATCGACGACGATCCCGACGTTCGCGGGTTCATCGTCGAAGCGCTCGAGGAGCAGGGCTACCGCGTCCGCGAAGCAAGCGACGGCCGCGAAGGCATTGCCGAGGTGAAACGCGAGACTCCGGACCTGATCGTCCTCGACTTCATCATGCCCGGCCTGTCCGGCGCCGAGGTCGCGCGCCAGGTTCGCTCCGAGCGGCCCAACCAGCCGATCCTGTTCGTCTCGGGCTACAGCGAGACCGAAGCGGTCAAGAGCACCGCCCCCGACGCCCCCATCCTCGCCAAGCCGTTCCGCGCCGAGGCGCTGCACAAAGCGGTCAGAGGCGCGCTGACCCCGCCGGGCTAGGGCCTGATCAGCACCTTCAAGGCCTCGCGATCGTTCATTGCACGGTAGCCGTCCGGCACGCCGTCGAGAGCCACGGTGCGATCGAACACGCGGCCAGGGTCGATCCGGCCTTCCATGACGTCGGGAAGGAGCTCGTCGATGTAGGCGCGCGTCGGGGCCGGGCCGCCAGCGACGATGACGTTGCGGTAGAACATCATCTGCGCACCGTTGATCGCCTCATAATGGGGAACCCCGACGCGGCCGACCGCTCCGCCGGCGCGGACCACGCCCATCGACGTATCCATCGCCTGCTCGGTGCCGACGCATTCCAGCACCGACTGGACGCCGAAGCCGTGGGTGAGCTCGCGGACGCGGGCGATGCCTTCCTCGCCGCGCTCGCTGACCACGTCGGTCGCGCCGAACTCCTTCGCGAGCGCGATGCGGTCCTGGTGGCGGCCCATGATGATGATCTGCTCGGCGCCGAGGCGTTTGGCCGCCATCACGCCGCAGATGCCGACTGCGCCGTCGCCGACCACCGCGACCGTTCCGCCGCGGCGGACGCGTGCGGTGACCGCGGCATGATGGCCGGTGCCCATGACGTCCGACAGCGTGAGCAATGACGGCATCAGCTCATCATCCTCGCCGACATTGAGCGGGTAGAGCGTGCCGTCGGCGAATGGGATGCGCATCGCCTCGGCTTGCGCGCCGTCGAGTTCGCCATTGCCGAAGAAGCCGACGTGCACGCAGGCGGTCTGCAGCCCTTCCTCGCAGAACATGCAACTTCCGTCGGAGTTGGCGAAGGGCATGATGACCACATCGCCGCGTTTGACGGTGCGGACCTCGCGGCCGACGTCCTCGACCACGCCAATGGCCTCGTGCCCCATGCGCTGGCCAGCGACGTTTGGGCCGCCGTTGTAGGGCCACAGGTCGCTGCCGCAGATGCAGGCACGGGTGACTCGGATCAGCGCATCGGTCGCCTGCTGGATGGCCGCGTCGGGGACGTTGTCG
>JBJMVJ010000018.1:0-8455 GCA_045810685.1 Sphingomonas sp. | reverse complement strand
GGGCGGCTGCCGGCGCCGCCGCCGCCGCGATCGCGCCCCTGATCGGCGGCTGGCTGGTCGGAACGGTCGGCTGGCCGGCGATCTTCTACATCAACCTGCCGCTGGCACTCGGCGCGATGCTGATCGCCATGCGCTTTGTCGGCGAGAGCCGCGAGCCCGGCGAAGGACGTACCGACTATGGCGGTGCGTTGTTTGCGACGGCCGGCCTTGGCGGCCTGACTTATGCCCTGACCTTGTGGTCGGCGACGCGCCATTTGACCAGCGGGGCGCTGATTGCGCTCGCGTTCGGCATCGTCATGCTGGGCGCCTTTCTGTGGGTCGAACATCGCCGCGGGAGCCGCGCGATGATGCCGCTCACTCTGTTCGAGAGCCGCTGCTTCTCCGGGCTCAACCTCCTCACTTTCCTGCTTTACGGAGCGTTCGGGGCGGCGATGCTGCTGATCCCCTACGTTTTGATCACGAGCGGCGGCTATTCGCCAGTCCAGGCGGGGCTCGCAATGCTTCCCCTGCCCGTGCTCATGACCTCGATCTCGCCCACGATGGGCAGCCTTGCAGCGCGCCTCGGCGCACGGATTCCGCTGACCATTGGCCCGCTCGTGGTGGCCGGTGGAATGGTGCTGTCGCGCCTGATCGAGCCGGGCAGCAGCTATTGGGCCGGTGCCTTCCCGACCATCTTGGTGATGGCGATCGGAATGACGATTGCCGTCGCACCTCTCACCTCGTCGGTCCTCGGCTCGATCGAAGAGCGGCATGTCGCCATGGCGTCCGGGTTCAACAGCGCGGTCGCGCGGACCGGCGGCCTCATTGCCACGGCGCTGCTCGGCGCGGTCCTCGCGAGCAGCGGCAAGCAATTGTTTGCCGGTTTCCACGTGGCAATGTTTGTTTCCGCCGCCGTCGCGGCGCTCGCAGCGCTGGTCGCCCTTACCATGCTGGGCGGCGTCAAAATGAAAAAGGCCGCCTGAGCGACCTAGTCGTTGGCAGCGATGAACTTCTCGACGACGGGCGCGATCTGCTCGCGCCACTTGCGGCCATTGAAGATGCCGTAGTGGCCCACGTCCTTGGCCAGGAAATACTCCTTCTTCGCGGCCGGGAGCGTGGTCGCGATATCAAGTGCCGCCTTGGTCTGCCCAATGCCGGAAATGTCGTCGCGCTCGCCTTCGATGGCGAGCAGCGCGGTGTCGCGGATGGCGTCCGGCCTCACCGGCCGCCCGTGATGCTCCATCCGGCCCTCAGGCAGCAGGTGGCGCTGGAACACGACGTCGACCGTCTGCAGATAGAACTCGGCCGTCATGTCGCACGCGGAGCGATATTCGTCGTAGAATTTCTGGGTTGCGGCCGCGCTTTCCTCGTCGCCCACGACGAGATGCTTGAACATCTCCCAGTGGCTGATGAGGTGGGAGCCGAGGTTCATGGTCATGAACCCCGCCAGCTGGAGGAAGCCCGGATAGACCTTCCGCCCCGCACCCGGGTAGATCATCGGGACGGTGGCGACGACATTCTGCTCGAACCATGCGAACGGCCGCTGAGTCGCCAGGGTGTTGACCGCCGTCGGCGCTTTGCGGGTGTCGATCGGCCCGCCCATCATGGTGAGCGTCAGCGGCCGCCACGGATTCTTGTCCTGGTTCATCAGCGCCGTCGCGGCGAACGCGGGCACTGCCGGCTGACACACGGCAAGCAGGTGCGGCCGCTCGCCGGTCTTGTTGCCGATCAGCTCGAGGAACTCGATGAGATAATCGACATAATCATCGAGATCGAAGCTGCCGTCGGACAAAGGCACCAGCTTCGCGTCTCGCCAATCGGTGATGTAGACGTCAAAGCTTGAGAGCAGCCGCTCAACCGTGCCGCGCAGCAGCGTCGCATAATGGCCGGACATCGGCGCGACAATCAGCAGGTGCGGACGGTTCTCGATCCCCTCGCGGTAGAAGTGCTTCAATTGGCCGAACGGCTTGCGGAGCAGGATCTCCTCGTGGACGCGTACGTCCTTGCCGCGGATGCGGACCGTCTCGATGCCGAATTCGGGCTTGCCTCGCGGTGCGGCGGCATGGGCGAAGACCTCGAGGCTCGCCGCAACGAGCGGCCCCATCGAGCTGTAACCCCAGGGATTGGCAGGGTTGTTCAGCCATCCAGCGCCTAGACCTGCAAGCTTACTCGCACCTGCGAGAAACGAGCGCTGCACTTCATAGGCGTCGTAGAGCATCAAACCTCATCATCTGCCTCGCGTGAGAACCGATGTGGGCCCCGTTTGCTCCACTGGCAAGCCAATGTTGCACTGCAACGCAGCCTCGCTCCTCCCACAACGGGATTAGTCCACAGTTTTGGAACGGTGGGTCCGCAGTGAAGGCCGGGAGCTACGAGGCCGTTTCGAGCTCCTGGACGGCTTCGCGAGAAGCCGATTCCGCCGGCCGCGAGGCCTGGATTTCCTCATTGCTCCTGGCGACGGGAAGCACCTCGAGGATCTCGACGATGCGATAGCGCTCCGCGAGGACCTGGTGATCGGGACCGTAAGAGGTCTCAAAATCGACCCGGCAGCGCAGGGCGTCGCCGGGCCTGACGTCGAGCTCGCGGCGATAGAATTTGTCGAGCAGGGTTCCGGGCTCGCAATAAGCAATCGTGCGCGTGTCGCCATGCTTGAGTTGCCATTGGCCGGTCGCCTGATAATCGGGCATCTCGACGACGAAGATCATGTCGGCCGAATGATTGACCAGCTTGCGGGCGAGGAGGAGCGTTCGGGGGTCCGCGATGGTCTTGGTGAGATCGACCTCCGACGAGCCGTTGTTGGTGATGATCCGCACCTGGTCGCCGGAGTTCAAAGCGGCCTTCGCCGTCTGCCACGCCGAGATCGCACCGACGAGGTCGGCGGATGACGGCAGCACCGGCTGCGCCGAGGTCGTGATTGACGTTCCCCAGGCGAGCACGCGGATCGCCTTCTGGAGGTCCGCCAGCTGGTGCGTCGAGGAACCGTCCAGCCAGGCGATGATCGCCAGAGTCCCGCGCGCCAGGAACTTCAGCTCCGACGAGTCGCCCTCGGCGGCGGTCGCGCCGCTGGTCCGGACGCGAAGCCACAGCGAGAGACTGCGCCTTGCGACTTCCTCGAGCACCGCAACGGTTTCGAGCTGGACCGGGACGGATCCGGCAAGCGCACGATACGACGCCTCGACCGCCTCCTGCAGCCGCTGGACCTGCGCCATTTGCGGTGGCCGCCGAGCGCCGGCGCTCCCAACCACTTCGACGACCACGTCGCTGTCGGTCAGTTCGGCCAGGAGGTCTGTGAAACCGGGCCGGTCTTGAAGATCTTCCGAAGGCATCTGCCACTCGCCCTAAATTAAGCCAACGCTGATTCGTTAAACCAGCATTTACTACCTTTTAGCCACCTCGAAGCAACCACTTCGCTCGCGCGGTAAATACCCACGCCTCTGCAACAGCCATTTGAGGCGGACCATCGGGACTGTTAGGGACCGCCCATGGCCGTTACGATTACCAACCGCCCGAAGGGCCGCTCGGTCCGCAGCTTGCGCATGGTGTGGAGCTTCGCCACCCGTTACCCGGGGCACATCGCGATTGCGGCGCTCGCCTTGCTGATTGCGGCCGCCGCCACGTCGGGCGTGCCCTATGCGTTCAAGCTGATCATCGACAAGGGCTTCGCCGCCGGTGCGGCAACCAGGCACGACATCGCGCGCTGGTTCGAATATTTGCTGCTGCTGGTCGGTGTGATGGCCCTGGCTACCTCGGTGCGCTTCTACTTCGTCTCCTGGCTGGGTGAGCGCACGGTCGCCGACATCCGCCTTGCCGTGCACCGCAATCTGCTGCGGATGTCCCCCGGCTTCTTCGAGGAAAACCGCCCGGCGGAGATCACCTCGCGCATTACGGTCGATACGACGATCATCGAACAGGTCGTCGGGACCACGGTTTCGGTTGCGCTGCGCAACCTCGTGATGGGCACCGTCTGCATCGGGATCCTGTTCGCGCTCGCGCCCCGGCTTGCGGCGATGATGCTGCTCGGCGTGCCGCTGGTGATCGGGCCGATTGTGTTCCTCGGGCGCCGCGTGCGCACCGTTTCGACGCGCGGCCAGGACCGCATCGCGCAGGTCGGCACTGTCACCAGCGAGGTGCTCGGCGCAATGAAGATCGTGCAGGCGTTCAACCAGCAGAGCCGCGAGGCATCGCGCTTCGCCGAGGCGGTCGAGCGCGTGTTCGCAACCGCCAAGCGCCGGATCATGCTGCGCGCGATCATGACCGCGATCGTCATCTTCATGCTGTTCAGTGCGATCATCTGGATCATCTGGCAGGGCGCGATCGATGTCGCCGCCGGCCGGATGAGCGGCGGGACCATCGCCGCGTTCGTGCTCTATGGCGGGCTGCTCGCGGGCGCCTTCGGTGCCCTGTCCGAAGTTTATGGCGACCTGCTGCGCGCCGCCGGCGCGTCCGAGCGACTGGCCGAGCTGCTGACCGCGGAGCCCAGCATCCGTGCGCCGGACCGTCCGGCGAGGCTGCCCGAGCCGCCGCTTGGGCAGCTCAACTTCGACCAGGTCACCTTTCACTATCCAACGCGGCGCGAGACCTCGGCGCTCGAGGATTTCACCCTAGCCGTCCGTGCTCGCGAGCGGCTTGCGGTGGTCGGGCCCTCGGGCGCCGGCAAGACGACCTTGTTCCAGCTCGCTGAGCGCTTCTACGATCCGGACCGCGGCCGCATCCTGCTCGACGGCGTTGACCTCAAAGACGCCGATCCCGCCGACATTCGGCAGCGCATTGCGATGGTGCCGCAGGAGACGATCATCTTCGCCGCGTCAGCGCGCGACAACCTGCGCTACGGCAATTGGAACGCGACCGAAGACGAGCTGTGGCGGGCGGTGCGCGACGCCAATGCCGAGGAGTTCCTGCGCGCGCTGCCCGAGGGCCTCGACACCTACATGGGAGAAGGCGGGGCGCGCCTCTCGGGTGGACAGCGCCAGCGGATCGCGATCGCGCGCGCGCTGCTCCGCGATGCGCCATTGCTCCTGCTCGACGAAGCGACGTCGGCCCTCGATGCGGAAAGCGAGCGGCTGGTCCAGGATGCGCTCGACCGGCTGATGGAGCATCGCACCACGATTGTCATCGCCCATCGGCTGGCGACGGTCCGCGCCGCCGACCGGATCGTCGTGATGGACCAGGGGCGGATCGTCGAGGAAGGCACGCACGCGACGCTCAGCGCACGCGGCGGTCTTTATGCGCGCCTCGCGCGCCTCCAGTTCGAGGACCGCGCCGCTTAGGCGTTCCCGCCGCCGCCTTCATTACCGCCGGTCGGAGCGCCGCCGCGCGGCGCCCCGCCGCCGGAGCGACCGCCGCGACCGCGCGCACTTGTGCTGCGCGAACGCGTGCTGGTCCGGCGCGGCTTCTTGGCGGCTCCGGAGCGCGCGGATGCGGAACGGCTCGAGCCGGCGCCGGAAGATTTCGCTCGACCCGATGCAGGCTTTTTGGCGGCGGTCTTGCCGGCCGAACTCTTGCGAGCGCTGCTCTTGCCGGTCGTTGACTTGGCCCGGGTGGTTGATTTGCGGGAGCCGCTCGAACGCCCTGCACCGCCGCTCGCCTTGCGCGCGCCGCTGCTGCTGCTGCGCGCGGACGATCCGGAACTCGTGCCGGAACCTTCGTCCGCAGCCCATTTGCCGGACATCACGCGCTGCGCTGCGTCGGCGACCGCCTCGGCGATCAGCGAGCCCAATTTCGTCGCGCTCGCCATCATGTTGCTTGCCGCTTGCGAAGCAGTGTCCGCGGCGTCGAGGCCGGCATCGCGGATCGCGCGGCGCGCCTTGGGGCTTGCACTGATCGCCGCCGCTGCCGCCGCCAGACCCGCGGCGAGCATTTCCTTGCTCATTGCGCCCTTGGCGAGTTTTTCTGCGGTGCTGTCGCCGGAACTCGAAGATGATCTTGAACTTGTCTTGCGTGCTGACTTAGCCATTGCTCGGTCTCCCTCCGTTGCGGAAAAGACACTTCAAGACCGTAACGGTTCCCGAAAGCGGCGTCGATGCACGGAAATCCGGATATGTTAAAGGGCACCGCCGCGGATCGCAGCGATGCCCTTCGACATGGTCAGCGGCCGAAGGTGTGGCCGTTCGTCAGCATCTAGGGCCTACGAACACCCCTCTCCGACCTCCAAGCTGAACCATGAGACATCGGATCACCTCCTTTCGCTGCGTTGAAGCAGACATGAAGATGAGTCTTATTTTGCCCAAGCGCAAGTCTTGTAATGCGGTGAACATTCGGCAATGTTCTGCGCTTCGCCGCGAACCTCAGACGCGGCAATCCTCGATCACCCGCGCGACCTCCGGCCATGCCGGTACGACGAGTGCCGGCTGTGCGCCGACGCTGAAGCCGATGCGGCCGCGGCTGGTCGCAATGGCGTCGAGCAATGCGTCATTCGCACTCAAATCGATGATCAGCCGTCCGGTCGCGGAGTTGAAGCTCGCGGCGACGCTGCGCGTCTCGGAACTGGTCCATACCCCAAGCATGGGGGCAGCGGCGCTCGCCGGCTTGGCGATAGTCACGCGGCGAGTGGCGCGCGCGCAATGGACGAACAGCTGGGGATGTCCCGATGCATCCGCATAGCTCGCTTCTCTGCCGCCGCTGGACGCAGCGTAACTCCAGTTGCCGGCGATCGGCGTTGCGAAGCTGAGATCTGGAACCGGCTGGGCGGCGAGCGACGAATTGGCGGCCAGCGCGAACGCTGCAGCAATCGCAAGCCTCATCGTTTCAGCGGCTCAGCTTGTCGACTTTGGCCTGGAGCGCGGCGAGCTCGGCTTTGAGCTCGTCCATTTCGCTACCGCTCGGCTGTGCGTCGCCCTTGCGCGCGCCCTTGCCGGCAGCACCTCCGAACGCGCGGCTCGCATCCTCGAACATTGCGATGTTACGCTTGGCGAGATGGGCGAACATGTTGCCGCCGAAGGCGTCGCGAACCGCGCTCTGGTTGCGCTGGAACGCGTCCATCGCCGCTTCGAGATATTGCGGCACCATGTTCTGCATCGAATTGCCGTAGAGCCCGATGAGCTGCTTCAAGAAATTGATCGGCAGCATGGTCGAGCCGCGCGACTCCTCGTCGACGATGATCTGGGTCAGCACCTGGCGGGTGATGTCCTCGCCGGTCTTGGCGTCGACGACTTCGAACTCCCGGCCTTCGCGCACCATTTGAGCGAGCCGGTCGAGCGTGATGTATGCCGAGCTTTCGGTGTCATAAAGCCGCCGGTTCGCGTACTTCTTGATTGTCACCTTGCCCGATGCGTTGACCATGCCAAATTCCCCAGACGCGGAAGGCCGCTTACTACCGCAGGAGTGTGCACTGCAACATGAACGCGCACCGCGCCCGCTGCCGCTGTTTCTCGAATTGGTACGCGAGGTCTCGGCTAGTGACCCCAAGCTCGCTTCCGATGCGCTTGCGGGGCTGCGCGTCTATGAGCAGGCGCCGCGCCGCGAACCTGCTGCCGCGCGGCCGGAGATTGCGCGCGTATCCGGCGCGTCGCTGCGCGACCATGGCGGCAATGGCCCGCCCGCGCTGCTGGTCCCGTCGCTGATCAACCCGCCGCGCATCCTCGATCTCGACAGCGAGGTGTCGCTGACCCGGGCCATTGCACGCATGGGTCGGCGCGTGCTGCTGCTCGATTGGGGCAAGGCCGACGAGCGCTCGAGCCTGTCTGTCACCGGACATATCGAGCAATTGCTGCTCCCTTTGCTGCGCAGCATCGGCGATCCCCCGGCACTGGTCGGCTATTGCCTCGGAGGCACGATGACGATCGCCGCCGCCAATCTGGCGCCCGTCGAACGCGTGGTGACAAGGCCGTCGAGCACGGTCATCGAGACGCCCGCGGCGTCGGCCAGCGCGCGCTTGAGGTGCACGAGCCCGCCTTTCGCCGCCTCGATGACGCGCTGGCGCGCCGGGGTCATGCGCTTCGGCGCCGCCCCGTTCAGGCGCACGCCGACCCGGGGCACCTCGGCCCGGCCGAGGTCCGGAAGCTTCAGCGCCATCGCCAGCGCGGACCCCTTGGGAGCGAGAGTGTACCAGGCGATCCAGTCGACGAAGCGGCGCATGGCGTCCGACATCGGCCGGGTGTCGAGGCGTCCGGCGACGCGCTTGAGGTTGCCGGCGCCGCCCTCGCGCAGCCCCCACACCACGCCGACCGTCTCGCGGGTCCCGAGCGGCACCGCCACCACGTCGCCCGCCGAGAGGCCCGCGCCGTCCGGCACCGCGTAGCTGTACGCCGTGTCGACCGCGACCGGCACCAGCACGTCGGCGATTCGGGAAGGGGACATTCGGGACTGATAAACCAGCGCGCGATAGACTCGGAAGCGCAGCCCCCGAGTCGCGATGCCGCGTTCCCTCTCCCCCGAAGCTCTCGACGCCATCGCCCCCGGCGCTCAGGACGTGCGCGAGGCCGTCCGCATCTGGCTCGACGCGATGGCGAAGGAACGGCGGCTCTCGCCGAAGACCGTC
>JBJMVJ010000017.1:0-7320 GCA_045810685.1 Sphingomonas sp. | reverse complement strand
GCGACTGGCGGCGGAAGCAGGTCGGGAGGTGATGGCGGTCCCTGGCTCGCCGCTCGACCCGCGCGCCCAGGGGTGCAATCAGCTGATCCGCGACGGGGCGACTTTGGTGCAGAATGCCGCGGACGTGATTGAGGAGTTGCGGCCGATGGAATCGCGCGTCGCAGCGCCGCCGGAGCGCTACGAAGCGGCGCCTTCCGAACCGCCCGACGATGCGGTGCTCCGCGCTGTCGAGGAGCTGCTCGGGCCATCACCAGCGCCCGTCGACGAGATCATCCGGCTGTCCGCCGCGTCAAGCGGCGCGGTGCAGATGGCGCTGCTGGAGCTGGACTTGGCGGGACGCCTCGACCGTCATGCGGGCGGCAAGGTGAGCTTGCGTAGCGCTTGACGAGGTGATTCCTGGACCCCCACCATCGCGCGTACGTACGTATAGGGCAGCAAACATCTTGAAACTTGTCGTCGTCGAATCGCCTGCGAAGGCGAAAACCATCGAGAAATATCTTGGGAGCGGGCATCGCGTGCTCGCTTCGTTCGGCCATGTGCGCGATTTGCCGCCGAAGGATGGGTCGGTGGATCCCGAGCATGACTTCGAAATGCTGTGGCAGGTCTCGCCGGACCGCGCGAAGCAGTTGAAGGCGATCACGGACCAAGCGAAGAACGCCGACACTCTGATCCTCGCCACCGACCCCGATCGCGAGGGTGAGGCGATCAGCTGGCACGTGCAGGAAGTGCTTCGGCAGAAGAAGGCGTTGCCGGCGAACGTCCAGCGCGTGACATTCAACGCGATCACCAATTCGGCGGTGACGGAGGCGATGAAGCATCCGCGCGGGCTCGATGAGGATCTGATCGACGCCTACCGCGCCCGCCGGGCGCTCGATTATCTGGTCGGCTTCACCCTCTCTCCGATTTTGTGGCGCAAACTTCCGGGCGCCAAGTCGGCGGGCCGCGTCCAGTCGGTCGCGCTGCGGCTAATCGTCGACCGCGAGCGCGAGATCGAGCTGTTCCGAGCGCAGGAATATTGGCAGGTCAGCGCCACGTTCGAGAAGGACGGCCAGCGGTTCACCGCCCGGCTGGTCCAGCTCGATGGGAGGAAGATCGACCGGCTGACCATCGGAGATCGCGGCGAGGCGGATGAGGCGAAGGCCGCCGTCGAGGCCGGCCGCTTTGCCGTCTCCTCAGTCGAGACCAAGCCCTTCTCGCGCAACCCGCCGCCGCCGTTCACCACCTCGACGCTCCAGCAGGAAGCGGCGCGCAAGCTCGGTTTTTCGGCCAGCCACACGATGCGGGTCGCGCAGTCGCTCTACGAGGACGGCCTCATCACCTACATGCGGACCGACGGCGTCGACATGGCGCCCGAGGCGGTCAGCGCCGCCCGCCGCGCCATCGCGTCGCGCTACGATGCCGGCTTCGTGCCCGACCGGCCGCGCCAGTATCAAAGCAAGATCAAGAATGCGCAGGAAGCGCACGAAGCGATCCGCCCGACCGATTTCGACCGCAACCGCGCCGCGTCGGGCGACCATGCGCGACTTTACGAGCTCGTCTACAACCGCGCGCTGGCGAGCCAGATGGCCTCGGCACGGCTCGAACGGACGACGGTCGCGCTGACCGACGGCACTGGCAAGGCGGTGCTGCGCGCGTCTGGCCAGGTCGTGCTCTTCCCCGGCTATCTCGCGCTCTATGAAGAGGGCCGCGACGAAAAGGGCGAGGATGAGGAAGGCGCGCGCATGCCGCTGCTGCGCGACGGCGAGGCCCCGCTCAAGACCGGGGTCGAGGCGACCCAGCATTTCACCCAGCCGCCGCCGCGCTATTCCGAGGCGAGCCTGGTCAAGCGCCTCGAGGAGCTCGGCATCGGCCGCCCGTCGACCTATGCGGCGACCCTCCAGACATTGAAGGACCGCGAGTATGTCGGGGTCGACAAGGGCCGCTTCGTGCCAGAGGAGAGCGGGAGGCTAGTGACGGCGTTCCTCGAGCGCTTCTTCGAGCGCTACGTCAATTATGATTACACCGCCGAACTGGAGGAGGAGCTGGACGACGTCTCGGGCGGACGGCTCAACTGGCAGAAATTGCTCGACGACTTCTGGCGCGACTTCAAGCCCAAGGCGGGCGAAGTCATGGACCAGAAGCCGTCCGAGATTACGCAGGCGCTCGACGAGTTCCTCGCGCCCTGGCTCTATCCGCCGCGCGAAGACGGCAGCGATCCGCGCCTCTGCCCGCAGTGCGGCAACGGCCGACTGTCGCTGCGGGGCGGCAAGTTCGGGGCGTTCGTCGCCTGCTCCAACTATCCCGACTGCCGCTACACGCAGAAGTTCGGCCAGGGCGGCGAGCAGGCGCAAAGCGAGGGCCCGACCGAACTCGGCGACGGCATCACGCTCAAAAGCGGCCGCTTCGGACCTTATGTCGAGCGTGGCGACAAACGGGCATCGATCCCCAAGGACGTGCCGCTCGAGGATTTGACTGCGGAGGTTGCCGAGCGGCTGCTGTCGCTTCCGCGCGAGATCGGTCCACACCCGGAAACCAACAAGCCGATCACCGCGTCGATCGGCCGCTATGGACCCTATCTCGCTCACGATGGGAAATATGCCAAGCTCGGCTCGACCGCCGAGGTGTTCGAGACGGGCATGAATGCGGCGGTCGCCAAGCTCGCCGATGCCGCTTCGGGCGGCGGCCGGCGGCAGGGGGCATCGCGGGAACCGATCGCGGTCCTGGGCCAGCATCCCAACGGCAAGGACGTGAAGGTGATGGCCGGGCGCTACGGACCGTATGTGAGCGACGGCACCACCCATGCGACGCTGCCCAAGGGCGCGGATCCGAAGTCCGTCACGCTCGACGAAGCCGTCCGGCTGATCGATGAGCGCGCAGCCAAGGGGCCGGCGAAAAAAGGTGGCCGCAAGCCGGCACGAAGAAAGTCGAAGTGATCGATATCCAGCTGCAATGGTTAGCGCACGGCAAGGATTTACGTGCGCCGACTTATGCGACCGATGGCGCCGCGGGGCTCGATGTCGTCGCCGCGGAAGACGTAACGCTTGCGCCGGGACAGCGGCACGCCGTTGCGACCGGTTTCGCGATTGCCATCCCGGAAGGATTCGAAGTCCAGGTGCGCCCGCGCTCCGGACTCGCCCTCAAGCATGGCATCACTTGCCTCAATGCGCCCGGAACGATTGACCATGACTACCGCGGCGAAGTGAAGGTGATCCTCGCCAATCTCGGGAGCGAGCCGTTCGAGGTCCGCCGCGGCGAGCGCATCGCCCAGCTGGTCCCGGCGCCGGTCACCAAGGCGACGTTCCGCGAGGTGCAGGAGCTCGGCGAGACGGGCCGCGGGGCGGCGGGCTTCGGCTCGACGGGGCGGTGACGCTCTCTGATCGAGAGCTCGAGCGATATGCCCGGCACATCGTATTGCCGCAGGTCGGCGGGATCGGGCAGCGCAAGCTCAAGGCCGCGAGCGTTGCCGTGGTCGGCGCCGGCGGCATCGGCAGCGGCGTCATCCCGGCGCTCGCCGGAGCAGGCATTGGCCGGCTGACGATCATCGATGACGATGTGGTCGAGCTTGCTAACCTTCACCGCCAGCCGCTGTTTCGCGAACGCGATGCGGACTATTCGAAAGCGGACCTCGCGCTCCAATTCGTTCATCGCCTGAATCGTCACGTCGAAGCCATTCCGGTGCAGGAGAGGATTAGCGCAGACAATGGGCAGAGGCTGCTCGCCGGGCATGACCTGGTCATCGATGGCAGCGACAATTTCGCGACGCGGCTTGCCGTCAGCGACGCCTGCGTGACGCTCCGGATTCCGGTTCTGTCCGCCGCCGCCGTTCAGTTTCAGGGGCAGGTCGGGCTGTTCCGGGCCAAGCCTTGCTATCGTTGCTTCGTCGGTGATGCGTTCGACGCCGACGACTGCGACAATTGCGCGGAACTTGGCGTGCTTGGCGCCTTGACGGCAACGGTCGGCAGTTTTGCGGCGCTGCTGGCGCTCAACACCATCGTCGGCATCGGCGAGGAACAGGCCGGCAGGCTGCACCTGCTCGACGGCGAAAGGCTGGAGTGGCGAACGATCCACATTCCCGCGGACGTGAACTGCAGGGCTTGCGGCTCAGCCTAACGCGACAGCGATCCGCGCGACGAGCTGGCGCGCGACTTCATCCTTGGCGGCTTCGGGCCAATCTTCGACGCCGTCGGCGGTGACCAGGTGCACTCGGTTGCGTGCCCCGCCCATCACTCCACCCGAAACATCGTTGGCGACGATCCAGTCTGCGCGCTTGGCGCTGCGTTTGGCGATCGCTTGCTCGACGACGTCATCGGTCTCGGCCGCGAAGCCGACGAGCAGCCGCGGGCGGCGGTCGCTGGCGCCAAGCTCGGCGAGGATGTCGCGGGTCGGAACGAAGTGAAGCTGCGGCGGGCCGGCGCTTTTCTTGAGCTTGGTCGACGACGGTTGGACGCACCAGTCGGCGACCGCGGCGACGAGCACCGCCGCGTCGGCCGGCAAGGCGGCAAAGACCTTCTCCGCCATCTCCTCGGCTGTCTCCACATCGACCCTCGTCACGCCGGCTGGAGTTGCGAGGCTGACCGGTCCGGCGACCAGGGTGACCCGCGCGCCCGTGCCCGCCGCCGCCGCAGCGATCGCAAAGCCCTGCCGGCCCGACGAGCGGTTGGCGATCAATCGGACCGGATCGATCGGCTCATGGGTCGGTCCCGCAGTCACAAGGATGTGCTTGCCGGCGAGGGTCACGCGAGCAGGTCGGCGATCTGGTCCATGATGTCCTGCGGCTCGGGGAGGCGCCCCGGCCCGAACTCGCCGCACGCCATCTCGCCCTCGGCAGGCTCGATCACGCGCACGCCGTCCTCGACCAGCCGCTGGACGTTGCGCCCGGTGGCGGCGTGCAGCCACATCCTGACGTTCATCGCAGGCGCGACCACGACCGGCTTGTCGGTCGCGAGCAGCAGCGTCGTCGCAAGATCGTCGGCGATCCCGGCTGCCATCTTGGCAAGGAGGTCGGCGGTCGCCGGGCAAACCAGCACGACATCCGCCGCCCGGCTGAGCTGGATGTGGCCGATCTCGACCTCGTCCTTGAGCTCCCACAGGGAAGTGTGGACCGGGCTTTCGGCCAACGTCCCGAGGCTCATCGCAGTGACGAAATGCTCGCCGCCTTTGGTGAGCACGGGCGTCACGGCGTGCCCGGCCTTCTTGAGGAGCCGAACCAGCTCCAGGGATTTGTAGGCCGCAATCCCGCCGCCGACGATGAGGAGAACGCGTGCCATGCGTTCAGCCTAGCATAAACAGCAGGAGCGCGCCGAGGGCAGCGCCGATCACGCCCGCGGCTGCATAGCCCCACCAGGCGCGCTGCTCGATGATGGCAATGTCGGGGAGCGGCGGTGGGGGCGGGGCCGCGCCGCGCGGTGGATAATATTCGTCGAGGCGGTCGATCAACTCCGGGATCTTCTTCACCGCTCGCACGAGCTCGATGATCCGGTCGGCATAATAAGCTTCCGGCCCGAGCTCCGAGCGCATCCAGTCGCGAAGGAACGGCTCAGCGGTTTCCCACATGTTGATGTCGGGATCGAGCGCGGTGGCGACACCCTCATTCATCACCATCGTCTTTTGCAGGAGCAGCAAGTGCGGCTGGGTCGGCATGTCGAAATCTCGAGTGATCGAAAACAGGCTTTCGAGCATCCGTCCGACCGAAATATCCTTGCCGGGCAAGCCGCGGATCGGCTCGCCCGCGGCGCGGAGCGCGGTGGCGAATTCCTCGACGCTGTGGTGCGGTGGCACATATTGCGCTTCAAAGTGGATTTCGGCCACGCGGCGGTAATTACCGGTGATCAGGCCGTAGAGGATCTCGGCGAGCCAGATCCGCGCTTGTCGGTCGATCCGGCCCATGATTCCAAAGTCGATCGCGGCGATCCTGCCGTCGGGCAGCGCGAATAGATTGCCATGATGAAGGTCGGCGTGGAAGAAACCGTCGACCACGGCCTGGCGCAGGAAGGCGCGGACGAGGATGGCAGCGAGCGCCTTGCAGTTGTGGCCGGCCTTGATCAGTGCCTCGCGGTCGTTGAGCTTGATCCCGTCCAGCCATTCGAGCGTCAGGACACGCCGTGCGGTCCGGCGCCAGTCGATCTCAGGAATATAATAGCCGGGCTCGGCGACCATATTCTCGCGCAGCTCCGATGCGGAGGCCGCCTCGCGCTGGAGGTCGAGCTCGCGCGCGGTCCACTGGCGGAACTGGGCGACCACCAGGCGCGGGCGCAGCCGCTCGGCCTCGCCGCCATAGCGCTCGAAATGCGCCGCGGCCCATTCGTACGTCTCGATAGCCTTGGCGAATTCCTCCTCGATGCCGGGCCGCAGAACCTTGACTGCGACCTCGTGCCCATCGGTCGTGATCGCGCGGTGGACCTGCGCGATTGAGGCAGCGCCGATCGGCACTTCCTCGAACTTTGCAAACAAGGTCTCGAGCGGCGCGTTGAACGAGGTCTCGATGGTCCGCTTGATCTTGGCGAACGGGGCGGGAGGCAGGTCGTCCTGGAGCAGCGACAGATTGGCCGCCGCTTTCTCGCCTACCAGGTCGGGCCGGGTCGACAGTGCCTGGCCGAGCTTGATCGCGGCGGGGCCGATCGCCAGCAGCGCCGCTGCATAATCGGGCGTCGGCGGAATGCGCGCGGCGAAGCGGGCGATCCGCGCCAGGCGCCGCACCGGCGGCGGAGTCATCGGGTCTTCCTCGATCCCGTGCAGCGCGCCGTGCCGGGCCAGCGTGCGGCCCCACTTCAACAAGCGCCACAAATGGGTGACGCTGGTGGTCAAATCTTCCAGCCCGAATGGATGGTGACGAGGCCGCCGAGCATCGGCTCCACCGCCGTGCGGACGAAGCCCGCGTCAGCGACCATTGCCTTGAACGCGATTGGCGTCGGGAAACGGCGGATGCTCTCGACCAGGTAGCGATAGCTGTCCTCGTCATTGGCAACGGCCTTGCCGACGCGCGGGATCACGTTCGAGGCATAAGAGTCGTACAGAGTGGAAAAGCCGGGCCAGTCGCTCGACGAAAACTCCATGCAATAGAAACGGCCGCCGCGCGTGAGAACGCGGTGCGCTTCCCTCAGCGCCGCCGGAATGTTGGTGACGTTCCGGATACCGAACACGATCGTATAAGCGTCGAAACCTGCATCGCCGAACGTCAGCGCCTCGGCATTCTCGACCTTCCACGAAAGGCGCGCGGGGCCGCGGCGCTCGGCGCGCTGCTTTCCAACCTCGAGCATGTCGGCATTAATGTCGGCGACGGTCACCTGCGCGCCGCGCCGGGCGAGGCGGAAGGCGACGTCGCCGGTTCCTCCGGCCACGTCG
>JBJMVJ010000016.1:0-14217 GCA_045810685.1 Sphingomonas sp. | reverse complement strand
CGATTTCGCAGGGTACAACCGTCACTTGCGAAACGGGAATTTGCAACAGCTCGGCCGTCTGCTGGCGCGCGGTGAAAGAACCCTGCGTGGACGTCCAAACCGTAAGGTGGCCGTCCTGGTTCCAATGCGCGATCGCGACGTGCTGAATCCACTGCACCCAAACCGCATTGTTGACGTGGCCAAGCTCGTCAATGTGCTCTGGCCCGGCGGCGAACGCCATCTCGAAGCTGGGCCCGATCACTGAACCTCAGTCAGGATGAACGCATAGGTCTCGGCCACCTCGTGCAGTTTGTCCCACCGGCCTGATTTGCCGCCATGTCCGGCGCCCATGTTGATCTTTAGGAGCAGCAGGTTGCCGTCGGTCTTGGTCGCGCGCAGCTTGGCCGCCCATTTGGCCGGCTCCCAGTAGGTCACCCGCGGGTCGGTGAGGCCGCCGGTGATCAGCATCGGCGGATAGTCCTGCGACCGCACATTGTCATAAGGCGAGTAGCTGCGGATGTAGTCGAACGCCGCTTTGTCGATGATCGGATTGCCCCATTCGGGCCACTCGCCGGGGGTGAGCGGCAGCGTGTCGTCGAGCATGGTATTCAAGACGTCGACGAAGGGCACGTCGGCGACCACGGCGCCCCACAGCTCCGGATTGGAATTGACCACCGCGCCCATCAGCTCGCCGCCCGCCGACCCGCCGTTGATTGCGATCCTGCCCCGGCGCGTGAACTTGGCCGCGACCAGGCCATTGGCCACGTCGACAAAGTCGTTGAACGTGTTGGTGCGCTTCGCGAGCTTGCCGTCGAGGAACCAATTGTAACCGAGGTCGTCGCCGCCACGAATGTGGGCGATGGCGCACGCCCAGCCGCAGTCGAGCAAGCTGATCCGGTTCGAGTTGAACGTTGGGGGGACCGCGTGGCCGTAGGCGCCATAAGCGTAGAGGAACAGCTTGCCTTCGCCGTTCCTGTCGAAACCTTTGCGGGTGACGATCGACACTGGCACCTTCGCGCCGTCGCGCGCGTCGACAAGCAGTCGCTCGGTCACATATTGCGAGGCATCGTATCCGGATGGGATTTCTTGGACCTTGAGGACTTCGAGCGCGCCATTGTCGGGATGATAATCATAGACGGTGGTCGGGGTGACCATCGACGAATAGCCGACCCGGTAGGCGTCGGGCGCGAACTCGGGATTGCCGAGGAAGAAGGCGCTGTAACTCGCTTCGTCGAACGGGATGCGGATCTCTTCGCCGGCGTAGTTGCGCAGGATCAGCTGGTCGAGGCCTTCAACCCGGCAGCTGATCGCGAGATGGTCGCGGTAGGCGGTCGCGCCCGTCAGGTACGCCCGGTCGGATCCCGCTATTACCGTTTCCCACGTTTCGGGATTGGCCGCATCGGCGACGGCGAGCCGGAAGTTCACATGATCGTCATTGGTGTGGATCCAGAATTTTCCGTGGGCCGCATCGACATGATATTCGCGGTTGGCCTTGCGGGCTGAAATCAGCGTCAGCGGCTGAGACGGATCCGCCGACGAGACGAAGCGCACCTCGCTTGTCGCATTGTCGCCCGTGGCGACGAAGATCGTGCTGCGGTCCTGTGATTTGCCGACGCCGACGGAAAAGCCGAGCTCCTCGGTTTCCTCATAGAGCGTGACGTCTTCGTCCACCGGCCGGCCGAGCCGGTGGTAGCGCGCGCGATAGCTGCGCCACTGGTCGTTGACTTCGGTGAACACGATCCCGCCGCTGTCGCTGCTCCACACCGGCTGACCGATGCCGATCTTGGTGATGGTCTCGATGTCGTGGCCGGTCCCGAGGTCGCGGATGCGGAGCTCGAACCGCTCCGAACCGTCATAGTCGGCCAGGGTCGCGAGCAGCTTGCCGTCGGGACTGGCCTCCAGCGCACCCAGCCGAAAATATTCTCGCCCCTCGGCCTCAACCGGCTCGTCGAAGATTGCCTGGTCGCTGCCGCCGCGGACAGGTTTGCGGTACCAGGTCCGGTATTGCGCGCCTGGCTTGAATGCCCACCAATACAGGAAATCGCCGTCGCGGATGGGGACCGAGCTGTCGTCCTCCTTGATCCGTCCCTTCATCTCATCGAACAGCTGATCGAGCAGGCCCTGGTGCCCGGCCTTCCAAGCTTCGAAATACGCATTCTCGGCCCTCAAATAGGCAAGCACGTCCGGGTCATCGACCTCCGGGTATTTGGGATCGCGCAGCCAGTGCCACGGGTCCTCGATCGTGACGCCGTGCCGCTCGTAGCGGTAGGGGCGCTGCTCCGCCTCGGGAGGGGCGGGAAGGCTGACGGGCTGGTCCATGCCTGCCCGAAAGCAGGATTGACCGTAGCGCGTCCAGCCTGAATCTGCGCGCATACGCCGCATTCGACCAAATGCTCGACGGCAAGGCTTTCGTGCTTGGCGGTCGCCGCTGAGGATGTAAGGAACGCTCGCGCAACGATTGCGTTGTTTGGGCGGACTTAGCTGAAGCGGAGATGAGAATGAGACGGATCGCGCTTATTATCGTGGCTACGGTCGCCGTTGCGGCGTGCGCAACAACGCCGAAAACGCAAACCTGCCCGGATGGATCGGTGATCGCTGTGACGCTTCCCTGTCCGCCTCCGCCGCCTCCTCCGCCGCCGCCGCCACCGCCGATGGTGAATTGCCCCGACGGTTCGAGCGTGCCGGCCGGCACCACCTGTCCGGTTCCGCCGCCGCCGCCCCCGCCACCGCCACCGGTGCGCCGTTCGGGCGAACGCGGCTGACGCTTCCAAGCGGCCGGCGCGTGGGCGCCGGCCGCGCTCTTCTGGTGTCTTGCAACGCCAAGGCTGCGGCCGCGTTTCGCACAACGCGGATCGACGGGCGCTCTTTAACATCGGCGCCCCATGGACTAGCTCAGGGCGAACGGAGTTAGCGCCATGTCCAGTTACGCAGACCGCCTCAATGCCCTTCGCGAGCAGCTCAGGGCGGACAAGCTTGACGGGTTTGTCGTTCCCTTAACCGACGAGCATATGAGCGAATATGTCGGCAGCTACGCGCAGCGGCTTGCCTGGCTCACCGGTTTCGAAGGCTCGGCCGGCTCGGCGGTGGTGCTGCCGGAGGAAGCCGCGATCTTCGTCGACGGGCGCTACACGCTCCAGGTCCGCCAACAGGTCAGCCCCGCCCAGTGGAGCTACCAGTCGGTGCCCGAAACCAGCACGACTCAGTGGCTCGAGGAGCATGCGCCCGAGGGCGCGCGCATCGGTTATGACCCATGGCTGCACACCCGCGACTGGGTGAGAAAGGCCAAGGAGGCGCTCGCCAGCCGCGGCGCCGAGCTGGTGCCGGTCGAGAAGAATCCGATCGACGAGATCTGGAAGGACCGCCCGGAGGCGTCGAAGGCGCACCTCGTCGTCCAGCCCGATCAATATGCCGGCAAGTCGGCCGCCGAAAAGCGCACCGAAATAGGCGACTGGCTGCAGAAGCATCACGCCGACGCGGCGGTGCTCTCCGCACTCGATTCGATCGCCTGGGCGTTCAACATTCGCGGCGCAGACGTCACCCACACACCGGTCGCGCTCGCTTATGCACTCGTCAACGCCGACGGCACCGCCGACTTGTTCGTCGCCTCGGAGAAAATTGGGTCGGAGGTTCGCCAGCATCTCGGCAACGGTGTCAGGCTGCACGAACGAACGGAGTTCGAGAGCGCGCTTGCCGGGCTCAAGGAAAAGACGGTCGTCGTCGATCCGGAGCGCGCCGTCGCTGCGATCTTCGACGCGCTCGACAAGGCCGGGGCAAAGGTCCTGCCGCTGCGCGATCCGACGATCCTGCCGAAGGCGCTCAAGAACCCGGCCGAAATCGGCGGGCAGAAGGCCGCGCAGGAGCGCGACGGAGCGGCCATCGCCCGCTTTCTCCACTGGGTCAACGAACAGGCGCCGACAGGCGATGTCGACGAGCTCAAGGCGTCCGACCATCTGGAATCACTGCGCCGGGAGAGCCCTGAGCTGCGCGACCTCTCGTTTGACAGCATCTCCGGCGCGGGCCCGAATGGCGCGATTGTCCATTACCGCTCGAGCGAGAAGACCAACCGCAAGCTCGAGCCCGGCACGCTCTATCTGATCGATTCGGGCGGACAATATGTCGACGGAACCACCGACATCACCCGCACCGTCGCAATCGGCCGGCCCACGGAGGAGATGCGCGACCGCTTCACCCGCGTCTTGAAGGGCCATATCGCGATCGCCACAGCCGTATTCCCCAAAGGCACGCGCGGCAGTCAGCTCGACAGCTTCGCCCGCCGCCCGCTGTGGGAAGCCGGCCTCGATTATGCGCACGGCACAGGCCACGGCGTCGGCAGCTTCCTCGCGGTGCACGAGGGACCGCAGCGCATCTCGCCTGTCGGCAGCGCCCAGAGTGGTGGCGACGAGCCGCTTGCGGCGGGCATGATCATTTCCAACGAGCCCGGCTATTACAAGACGGGCGAATACGGCATCCGCATCGAGAACTTGGTGCTGGTCGTGCCGCGCGAGATCGACGGCGCCGAGAAGGAGATGCTCGGCTTCGAAACGCTGACCTTCGCCCCGATCGACCGGCGGTTGATCGACGCTGAAATGCTGACGCCTGAGGAGCTGGTCTGGCTCAATTGCTATCACGCTCATGTGCTTGCGCGGATCGGCCCGCAGCTCAGCGGGCCAGACCTCTCCTGGCTGCAGGCGGCCTGCGCTCCGATCGGAGATTGATCCGACCGCTACGTTCCCTTAATGTTCTCTCCCCGACTCGGCAGGAGGACAAGATGATCGGCTACGTGACGCTCGGCACCAACGACCGCGAGAGCTCGACCAAATTCTATGATGCCCTTTGCGGCGAGTTGGGCATCGGGCGAATGATGGAGAATGACCAATTCATCGCCTGGGGCAAGCCGGGCGGCGGTGCAGGGGTCGGTCTGACTAAGCCGTTTGACGGCAATCCCGCGACAGTCGGCAACGGCGTCATGGTTGCGTTTGAGGCAAGCGATCCGGATCAGGTCCAGCGTCTCTACGACATCGCGCTGGCGAATGGCGGGAAAGACGAGGGCGCTCCTGGCGACCGCGGCGGCGGCTTCTACGCCGGTTATTTCCGCGATCCCGACGGGAACAAGCTCAACGCCTTCGTCATGCTGGGGCAATGATCGCCGGCAAGTCGCTGTTCGACTTTCCGGTACATCTCGGGCGCGGCGCACGCGCCCTCGCGGAGCCGCAATTCAACGGCGCCGAATGGTTCGAGGACTATGGCGCTCGCCACGCCGATGATCTTGATGAAGGACGCCTCGTCAGTCTCTTCCGCTTCGACGAGAGCTGGACCAGCTGGGAGATGCACCCTGCCGGCGAAGAGGTCGTGTGCGTCATTCAAGGCCACATGGTCCTCCACCAGCAGCTTGCCGATGGCTCGAGCTGCTCGTGGGAGCTTGGACCGGGCGACTACGCGATCAACCCCCGCGGTGCGTGGCACACGGCGGATGCGCAAGCCCCAGTCGTGGCGCTGTTCATTACCCCGGGGAAGGACACGACGCACCGGCCGCGCTGAACGGAGGTTCCCGAGGGACTTTTCGTTTGACCTTCACTGGCCGCTCGGGTTTTCGGCAAGCATCGCACTGCAATTTCCATGAAGGACGTTCGCTTGCACTCCCGGTCCCGGCTTTGAACGCGCTTGCCCAGCGCGGCGGCGTGCTCCTGACCATGCATTCGCTGAGCCAGGGGGGCGGCGACCGCGTCGGCGTCCTCCTCGCCAATGGGTTTGCGAGCGCGGGCATTCCGACGCGGCTGGCGTTGATGCGCGAAGCCGGCGAGGGCCAAGCGGCGTTGCGCTCCCTGCTCCATCCTGACGTGACGATCGCGATGGGCGGGCCTCCGATGGGACTGCGGCTGTCGAAGGGCGGTGCGCCGCTCGGTCACCAGCATCTCGAACGGCTGCGCGGCCTCAAGCTCATCCGCGGCGAGATCGACAGCTTTCGCCCGGCGGTCGTGTTGGCCGCCAGCGACAATATGGGCCTGGTGACCGCGCTTGCGCGCCGTCCGGGCGACAAGGCGGCGTTCGCGATGAAGCTGACCAACGCGCTTCTCCGCCCGAATATCGGCCCGATGCGAAAATTCTACCGCAGGAACCTGTTCGGCTTCATCTTCCGCCGCCTCGACATGGTGATCACGCTCGCCGACGCGGAACGCCGTCGGCTGCTCGAACTCTATCCCGGCCGCGACCAACTGTTTCGAACCTTGGCCAACCCGTACGTGACCGACGAGATGCTGGCGCAACCGCCAAAGCCGCGCCGTGTTGGGCCGCCGCGTCTCGTGACGGCAGGGCGGATGGTTCCCCAAAAACGGTTCGACATCCTGCTGCGCGCATTCGCGCTGTTGAGCCATCGTGACGCTCGGCTCACCTGTCTCGGGGATGGGCCGCTGAGGCCGTCCCTGGAAGCCTTGGCGCAATCGCTGGGAATCACCGATCGGCTCGACATGCCGGGCTACACCGCCGACGTGCTGTCGCGCCTCAGGGAGAGCGACCTGTTCGTTCTCTCGTCCGCTTATGAAGGGCTGCCCGCGGTGCTCATCGAAGCCCTCGCCTGCAACGTCCCCGTCGTCACCACCGACAGCTTTCTCGCCGCGCGCGATCTGCTCGGCGGGAGCGAGTCCTGCGCGGTCGTTCCACCGGGCGATCCAGCGGCGCTCGCCGAGGCGATTGACCGCCGGCTCTCGTTGAGCGCCGAGCATGACGACTTGCGGCAGATGGCGCTGCCGTACCGGATCGACACTTCGGTTGCGGCGCATATCGCTGCGCTGTCCGAGCTGGTCGAGCGCCGCTCGGACCGGAGCGATCGCGCCTCCAAAACTGTCCGATAACGTGACAGGTCTGCCACGCAACGTTAATTGCCAGTTTAATCCATTGCCGCTAAACGGAAATCACGGAGATTCGATTCGTGACCACCGCACTTCTACTTGCGCTCGCTCTCATCTTGCTTGGCGCCGTCATCTGGATCGGCGACGCCATTGCCGGCGGGATCGAGAGCGCGCTCGGCGAGAAGCCGATGCGAGACCGCGACGTGCAGAACGGTTCCATCTGATTTTGGGCTTCGCCATGCCCGCGGCATGTCTGCAGACGGAAGTGGTGCTGCCGGTGAGGATTGAACTCACGACCTCAGCCTTACCAAGGATGCGCTCTACCACTGAGCTACGGCAGCATTTTGTCGGAGGCCGCGCGCCTATGACGGGGCGGGGCTTCCTGTGTCAACCCGCGGCATGAGCGGCAAGGACAAAGAGCGCGAGGAACGGCTCGCCGCGGCGCTTCGCGAGAATCTGCGCAAGCGCAAGGCCCGGGTGCGCGACCTCGCTGGACCGGAGACGAAGGACCACGCTAACGGCGGGCAATGAAGTTCGTCTCGGACAATGCAGCGCCGGTCCATCCCAGGGTCTTCGAGGCGCTTGCCGCCGCCAACCAGCTCGACACCGCTTATGACGGCGACGCGTGGAGCCGGAAGCTCGACCGCGCTTTTTCCGAGCTGTTCGGAACCGAGGTTCGCGCGTTTTGGGTGACCACCGGTACCGCCGCCAACTGCCTCGCGCTCGCCGCTCTATGTCCGCCCTACGGCGGGATCCTGTGCCACAAGGACGCGCACATCGAGTCCGATGAAGCCGGCGGGCCTGGCTTCTTCACCGGCGGCGCCAAGCTGATCCTGCTCGAGGGTGCAGGCGCGAAGGTCGCTCCGGAGGCAGTATCCGCGAGGTGCGACCTCATTTGGAAGGACGTCCACCAGGTTCAGCCGGCTGCGCTGTCGATCACCAATGCGACCGAATATGGGCTGGTCTACCGCGCAGCGGAGGTTGCGGCGCTGGGAGAGCTGGCGCGGCAACGCGGCCTTGCGTTCCACATGGACGGCGCGCGGCTTGCCAATGCAGTGGCGAGCACCGGGGACAGCCTCGCCGATCTGACCTGGCGCTCCGGAGTCGACGCTTTGTCGTTCGGCTTCGTCAAGAATGGCGGCATGAACAGCGAGGCGTTGATCCTGTTCAAGACCGAACTAGCGGACGAGATCGCGGTGCGGCGCAAGCGTGCCGGGCACTTGCTGTCCAAGGGGCGCTTCCTCGCCGCGCAGCTCCTCGCCTTGCTCGATGGTGACCTGTGGCTCGACAATGCCCGCGCCGCCAATGGCGCGGCGCAGATGCTCGCGGCAGCGGCGCCGGAACGGCTGATCCATCCGGTTCAGGCCAACGAATTGTTTCTGCGGGTCGATGCCGCGGAGTCGGAGCGGCTGCGGGAGCAAGGGTTCGAATTTTATGACTGGCGTCCGGGCGAGATCCGCTTGGTGACGCGCTGGGACCAGCACAGCGAAGATGTCGAGAAGCTCGCCACCGCCATCGCCGGCCTGTGACCACCATAAGCTCGGCTTATCGCACCGCGCCGGGCATTGATTGGCGGCGAATGGACGCGGTCCATAGAATGATCCGGTGAAGGCGCACCCCGGCGTACGACCTGGCGAGCTGCACACCGAGCCGCGGACGCGGTCGGTCGTCATCCCGTTCATCATCTTCACCGCGATCTGGGGCTCGACCTGGATCGTCATCCGCGGCCAGCTCGGCACCGTGCCGCCGCAATGGTCGGTCACCTATCGCTTCGCCATCTCCGCGCTGGCCATGGCCGCGGTCGCGGCATGGAAGGGCGAAGGCCTGCGGATCGGCCGCAAGGGCCTCGCCGCCGCAGGCTTCCTCGGCTTCACCCAGTTCTGCCTCAATTACGACGGCGTCTATCTCGCCGAGCGGCACATCACCTCGGGCGTCGTCGCGACCGTGTTCGCGCTGCTGCTGATCCCTGCCACCCTCCTCGGCTGGGCGCTGCTCGGCCACCGCCCGAGCCGCCGCTTCGCCTGGGCATCGCTGGCGGCGGTCAGCGGCATCGTCCTCCTGTTCGTTCACGAGCTGCAGGAGCACCCCGCCAACAGTCGCCAGATCGCCGTCGGCATCGCGCTGACGCTGGTCAGCATGCTCGGCGCTGCGATCGCCAACGTCACCCAGGCGAGGCCCGAGATCCGCCGCTACCCGCTGTTTGCGCTGCTTGCCTGGTCGATGGCCGCGGGGGCCGTGATCGACGCGGTCATCGCCTTCGCCATGACCGGCCCGCCAAGCTTCGACCCGCGGCCGAGCTATTGGTTCGGAGTCCTGTTTCTTGCCTTGTTCGCTTCGGTGCTGACATTCAGCCTCTACTATCCGGTGGTGCGCAAGATCGGTCCGGCCAAGGCGGCCTATTCAAGCGTGCTGGTGCCGATCATTGCCATGGGCTTCTCGACGGCCTTCGAACATTATCGCTGGAGCCCGCTGACCGTCGCCGGGGCGCTGCTCGCGCTCGGCGGAATGGCGGTGGCGCTCGGCCGCAATCGCTCCGGAGTGACCACGCCCGACGCCGCGTAAGGCTGACGCAATCGCGGCCGCTCATTCGGCCGGCGCGAGTCCTCCCTGCTGAAGCGCGGCGGCGCGGGCATGGCGGGCCTTGGCGCTGCGAATTCGCCACAGCGTTTGAGTGGTCAGGATGATGTCGGGCGCGATCACCGCGACGATCACAAGGCTCCACAGCAAGTCCGACAGGAACTGCGGGTCCTCGGTGCTCATGAACGCGTCGGGCACGCGGGCAAGGACGAAGATGAGGGTGAAGCCGTAGCTGCGCATCATCCACGGCTTATGGAGCGCGATCTGGCCATTGCGGATGCACGCCCAGGCGATCATCGCGCTCAGCCACCAAAGGCCCGCCTGGAAACATTGCTCGACGTGGATGGTGACCGGCTCGAGGGGCCCGGTGCCGATCCACAGCGCGACCGGCGCAGCGACGCTCACCGCGCTGATGTAGATCTTGCCGATCAGCCGGTGCGTGGCCGGCATCGAGCGCCGGATGCGCGTCGAGAATTGCGTCGCGCCGCTGACCAGCGCCGTCGCTCCGGCAAGGCCGTGGATCATCAGCAGCCACTTGACCGGCGCGATATGCTTCCAGTGCGGGTCGGCGGGGTTCAGCCAGAAGCGCTCGTCGGTCCACAGGACCAGCAGCACGGCGAGTGCCATCAGCGCGAAGAAAAAATGTTTGAGACGGTCGGCCGCCGCCGTCGGCGCCCCTGTATTGCTGGCCATCAACGATCCCCCACTCGAGCGGCGGACAGGAGACGCATCCGTCGGGTGAAGGCGTAGCATCAAGCGAGTGCACTCGCCACCGGCCCGCTCTCGCCAGCGCTTCGCACGGCTCCGGCGATGCCGCGCATCGGCGGCGCTGCGCTCGGCCCGTCGAGACGCTAACCGAAAGGTAACCCCGACGCTTAATAGTGGGGGGCATGAGCAAGCAGTGGACGCCCCGCAAGAAAACCGTCGAGATGGAGGCTTCGGCCAAGCCGTCGCGAATCCGGCGCGATCCCGTGCGCAGCGTCGAGGCGGAGCGTCTGTCGAACAACGCCTGGTGGGAATCGCGCGAGTGGGAGATCCGGCTCGCGATCGTGGGGATCATCTTCTTCGCCCTCGCGATCAATGCCGTGGTGTTCGATTTCGGCGAGTTGCTGAGCTAGGGGCGAGCCCCGCGAAACGCAGCGAACGCAGCGAGCCTACACGTACGCACGTACGCACGTGTACGCGCGCGAGTCAGCGAGGCCCGTGCTCGACGGTTCCCCGGACTGACTACGCGCGGTCGTCATCGCCAATCGGTTCGCCGCTGCCGGTTTCGCCGAGGTGCTCGTCGAGGAAGTCGATCGGCTCGAACGCGCATTGCTCGGGCGATACGTCGGTGAGACCGTCGAGCAGCCGCGGCATGTCGTTGCGTGCCTTCTCGCGCGGGTCGCCGGTGGCGGCGGCAAGCGCCTTGGCCGTCGGCGAGCCGAACTGCAGCGGATCAAGCCGCGACAGCAGCCAGGTGAGCAGATAGTCGGAAGGGATGCGCCGCTCCATCACCAGCTCGCCGTCCTTGTAGAAGCGCTCGACGCGGCCGTTGACCGCCCGGTCGAGCGCCATGGCTGAGAGCCGGGTCGCCGACATGCGCACCGCTGCGTCCCAGGCGTGGGCGAAACTGTCGGCGCCGGCCTTGTTGCGGAGACGATAGGCGGAGCTCGAAGCCACTCCGACGATGGCGCACGCCTCCCCGATCATGCCGTTGAGCGCGAGATGCTCGATGAATTTGCGCTGCTTTTCGACGGTCCAGCCGGCGTGGCGCTTGCGGGTGGGGGCGGGGGTGAATTCAGGCGGCGTCGGCGCCCGGACGATGTCGGCGACGTCTTCGATGATCTTGAGCTTGGTAGCCATGGGCGACTCCTTCCGGTGAGATTGAGTCTCCAATGATGAACCAAATAGGTGTGTGTAGGAAAATGGTTTTCCCCGAGCGCACGAAGGCGCGAAGAATGATACGGTCGGACGAGAGTCACGGGCAAAATTGCAGGGGGGATGATGATGGGCAATCAGGAGCAGGGAAATGTCGCGAATGGCGACCGGTGCGAGGTCATCGGCGGCACGCATCGCGGCAAGGCGGGGACGGTCGAGGACTGGAAGCTGAGCAAGGGCGGCCACGCGACGATCACCGTGCGCCAGGACAGCGGGGTGTGCTTCAAGACGCTCGCGAGGAATGTGGAGAAGCGTGGGTAGTTACATCGCGCAATGCGCGCCTTCCACGTAGCTCTTGTCCGGACATTTGAGGAACCCGTCGATGACCTTCAGGCGCATCGAGCCAGTCTTCGCGACTGACGCATAGCGCCTCTGGGCCTGGGCGAGCGCGGCCGCGTCCCGCTGAAAGAACGCGACATGCGCCGCGACATAGGCGCGCCATTCCTCGGTTGCGTTCGCAGTGTCGACCCCCAGGAACGCCGCCAAGGCGTCGGCCGGACGGTTCGCGAAAGCGTAAGCCTGGCCCACGTGAAACGCGCTTTCGCTGCTTTGTTCGGCGCTGAGGCGATCACGGTTGGCGGAACGATAGGCGCGCAGCAGCGCAACCGCCGCATCGGTGCAGCCGCGCGCGTTGAGATCGCGCCAGCCGTACGGCGCGGGGGCCTGGTCGAATGCATCGTAGCCAAGCGTCAGCTGTCGCGAGCGCTCTTGCGCGGGCACGGCGCAGGCTTCCGGCGTGGCGGTGGCAAGAGCGAGGAGGATGAGGGGTCCGGCCATGGGCCAATCCTAGGGCCGCCGGGCGGCAGGAGCAGCAGATTGTCGACGAACGGCGCAAGGGATCGACCGGTGCGAGGCCGTCCACGGAAGCAGCTCAACCGCATACGTGGCGATCGGCCTCTCCCTGAATTGCTAGTAGAAAGGAAGCTGGACCCCGGATCAAGTCCGGGGTGACGACTTGCTTCCCCCGTGCAGTGCTCGTAGCGCGCCCAGCCCAAGCAAGAGGAGGCGACCATGAATACGATCGACAAGCACGCCGACCTGCCCTGCTTTCGAGCGGACGTCCAAAGGCGTAAGGGTTTCCCGAGCGAGACGCGCGTCAAGCGCGGGCTGCGCTTCGTGCGCGGCGGCCCAGAGAATTCAAACAGCGTGGAGCTGGTCGAGAAGCTCGGCCGCAATGACCCGTGTCCGTGCGGCTCGGGGAAGAGATTTCAAGCGCTGCTGTATGAACTCGGGCCGGTTTCGACGGTCGCGAGAGGGAGGATTATTGGCGGTGACTGGCGCAGCTGTAGGACGAACTTGCCATCGTTGGGCCTTATCCAGCCTTAAGCATCTGTGAAAAGATCGGCTGGAATTTAGGAATCTCATGAAACGGCAAGGCGTCAATTTGGGGCAGAACTACAGGATCATTATCGTTCAAAAGAAACGGCTTCCAATCGACGGGGAAGGGACGCTGATCCGTTTTTACGTAGAAATCCAAGCCGCCGAGCGTGAAAGCCCAAATCGTCCATTCTTTTAGCCTGTTTCTGTAGGGGGCTATGCCAATCTCAATTCGCTTGCCGCTTGGATCGACTAGGTTTGACCGACCAACGAAAGCCTCCGCTGGGGGGTTGGAGCATCCGAAAAGATAGTCTTCAAAGCGTTCGCGATAGGGACCGAGATCAAGGTCGTGCGTCGTCCCGTGCTCGGAGGCAACGTGCCGCCAAACCGTCGCGCAGGCAAATCTTAGAAGCAAATCTGGCCGAGGGTTGGGAGCCGAGTACGACTTATTGGATGGCGACAGGACTGCCGATTTGTCAAACCTCCTGCAAAAGCGAACTGCATAGTGATCCGCTGGCCCTAGCGATGCCTCGTGAACGGCACACAATAGTGAGTCGTCCCAGACACCTCCCTGAGTTAATCTCACGCCAGGTCGACTTCGGTCCCCCGCAATCGCGTGCTTGTCATCACCCCAAATTCGGCGGACCAGCGATCGCGGAAACAGGTGGCATCGAACTGTGGGCGAAGCACCACAAATGACGCATGTTCCTGATCGTTTCATGCTTGGATCGATTTACTCGGCCGCAACCCCGGCAGCCTCGAACATGTCCGGCCCTTCGCCGCCCGCGTCGCTGCCGGCCGCCGCATCGTTCGCGGCCGCGTCGGCCTTCGCTTTCTGCCGCCGGTCGAAGCTGTCCCACACGCTGTTCCAGTCGCCCCGCGTCGCGGCCTTGGAATATTCGGTCGCGCGGGTTTCGAAGAAATTGGCGTGCTCGACGCCGTTGAGCAGCGGGGCGAGCCAGGGGAGCGGGTGCTCGTCGACCATGTAGATCGGAGCGAAGCCCAATTGCCCGAGGCGCCAGTCGGCGATGTAGCGGATGTACTTCTTGATCTCCTTGGGGCTCATGCCGTTGACCGGCCCCATCTCGAACGCGAGGTCGATGAACGCGTCCTCGAGCCGCACCGTCTTCTGGCAGGTGTCGATGATCGATTCCTTGACCGCGGGGGTGAGGCAGTTCCGCTCCTTCACGAAGGCGTGGAACAGCTTGATGATGCCTTCGCAGTGGAGCGATTCGTCGCGCACCGACCAGCTGACGATCTGGCCCATGCCCTTCATCTTGTTGAAGCGCGGGAAGTTCATCAGCATCGCGAAGCTGGCGAAGAGTTGCAGCCCCTCGGTGAAGCCGCCGAACATGGCGAGCGTCCGCGCGATGTCCTCGTCGCTGTCGACCCCGAAGGTCGAGAGATAGTCGTGCTTGTCCTTCATCTCCTTGTACTGGAGGAAGGCCGAATATTCGCTCTCGGGCATGCCGATCGTGTCGAGCAGGTGCGAATAAGCCGCGATGTGCACCGTCTCCATGTTGGAGAAAGCGGTCAGCATCATCTTGATCTCGGTCGGCTTGAACACGCGGCCGTATTT
>JBJMVJ010000015.1:0-7442 GCA_045810685.1 Sphingomonas sp. | reverse complement strand
GCAACAACTCGTCCCCGAAATGAACGGCACCCGCAATGGCATGGGCTGGGGGGCGCGGCTGCTCGTCGCGCTCGTACTGATCCTGATCGGCGCGGCAGCCGCCGTCTGGGCCCTCGCGCACTACCAGCCGGCGGTGCGGTTCCTCGGCATCGCCCCACCCGCTCAGCCCGTCATGCTGACGCCGAAGCCCGTGGTCACCAACCCCGCTCCGCCAGCGGAGTCGCCGCCCCCTGCCCAGAGCGGACGCATTGCCGCGCTCGAGCAGCGCGTCGCGCAAGTGGAGAGCGCAACCCAGCGCGCCGAAGGCTTTGCCGGCCGTGCCGACGCTTTGGTGGTGGCCTTTGCCGCGCGGCGCGCGATCGACCGCGGTGTTGCCCTCGGCTATCTTGAAAATCTGCTGGTCGACCGCTTCGGCGCGCAGCACCAAGCGGCCGTTGCGACCGTCATCACCGCCTCGCACCAGCCGGTCCGGCTGGAGGATCTGGTCAGCCAATATGAAGCGCTTGGGCCGGAGCTTCGGCGCGGCGGCCCGCAGGACAGCTGGTGGACCAATTTCAAGCGCGAGCTGGGCTCGCTGGTCGAGGTTCACAGCGCCGAGCGCCCCGCCGCAAACGCCGAGGCACGCTACAATCGCGCTCTCCAGCGCCTGTCGTCGGGCGACGTCGACCAGGCGCTCGCGGAAACCATGCGGTTGCCCGGCGCCAGCCGCGCCGGCGACTGGATTGCAAAGGCGCGCCGCTACATCGCCGCCCATCGCGCGCTCGACGAGATCGAATCAGCGGCGCTGCTGGGGGGCCCGAGCGGCGGCCGCTGATCAGGCGAGCGCAAGCCGCGGTTCAGCGGCGCGCCGCTAAGCCCTTGCAACGGTGAGAATCTTCAGGGATTGATTGCAGCCATGACGTCAGTTTTGAAGCGGCTCGCGACGGGGTTGGTGTTCGCTGCCGCGGCGTCGGTCGGCGCATCGGCGACAACCCAGAAGCCAGCGCCGCAGCCCGCGCGCCGGCCAGCCCCCGCCCCGCGCCCTGCAGCCCCCGCGCCCCAATATATCCGCGACCGAGTCACCGACCTCGGCCAGAGCTTCGACGGCCGCGTCGGCATCGCCGTCAAGTCGGTCGACGAGGGCTGGTTGACCGGCTGGAAGGACGGCGAGCTCTACCCGCAACAGAGCGTCAGCAAGCTATGGGTATCCATCACCGCGCTCGACGCCGTGGACAAGCGGCGGGTGTCGCTCGACGACCAGGTCACGCTCGGCCGCGACGATTTGACGCTGTTCCACCAGCCGATCGCAACGCTCATTCTCGGCGGGGGCTACACCACCAGCCTCGGCGACCTCATGGTCAAGGCGATCACCACGAGTGACAATACCGCCAACGACAAGCTGATGCGCTCGGTCGGCGGTCCCGAGGCGGTGCGCGCGATGATCCGCGAAAAGCATCTCGGTGCAATTCGCTTCTACAATGGCGAACGCGCGCTCCAGAGCCGCATCGCCGGGCTGATCTGGAGTCCCAGCTATTCCTTCGGGAACGCCTTTTACGACGCCCGCGACGCACTCCCACGCGCCATCCGCGAGGCCGCGTTCAACCGCTATGTCAACGACCCGTACGACGGCGCTGCGCCGAGTGCGATCGTCGACGCGCTTGCCCGGCTGAAACGCGGCGAGCTGCTCTCGCTGGCTTCCACGCAGCGGCTGCTCGACATCATGAGCCACACCAAGACCGGCGCCAATCGTCTGAAGGGCGGACTCGCGCCGGGCTGGGTGCTCAACCACAAGACGGGCACCGGGCAGGTGCTCGGCGACCAGCAGGCGGGCTACAATGATATTGGGATCCTGACTGCGCCCGATGGGAAGAGCTATGCGGTCGCGGTGATGATCAAGCTCACCTCGGTGCCGCTGCCGGTGCGAATGGCGCTGATGAACAATGTCGTGCGCGCGGTCATCGCGCAGCATGACATGCAGTTCGCGCCGGCTGTGCAGCAATGACGTGAATCCGGCAGCGCGGCTCGCCTCGGTTCCTGGCGTACAGCGCGTGCCCACGCGCGAGCTCGAGCTGTTCATCGTGCGCGGATTCCTCGATCCTGCGACCTGCGCCGAGCTCATCGAGCGCATCGACGCCAAGCGGCGGCCGTCGGAGATCGCCGACGATGTCGGGATTGCGAACTTCCGGACCAGCGAGACGTGCGACCTCATTGGCGACGACGCGCTGATCGGCGCCGTCAACCGCAGGATCGCCGGGCTTCTCGGCATTTCTCTCGAGTTCAGCGAGCCGCTCCAGGGGCAACGCTACGCGCCCGGCCAGGAGTTCAAGCCGCATACCGACACGTTCGAGCCTGGCGGTTATGACTTCTATGTCCACACCGCCGAGCGCGGACAGCGTACCTGGACCGCGATGATCTATTTGAACGAACCGGAGGACGGCGGGGCGACACGATTCAAGACGATCGGCAAGACCGTCCAGCCAGAGACCGGCAAGCTGCTCGCGTGGAACAACCTGCTGCCGAGCGGCGCGCCCAATCCGGCCACGCTGCACCAGGGGATGAAGGTGCGCCGCGGCACCAAATATGTGCTGACCAAATGGTTTCGCGAACGCCCCGCGGCTGCCAACGCGCGGTCCTGATCGACCAACGGCTGCCGCCCGCTTGATTCGTTATATTGCGGCGTTCATGGTCCGCGCTTCATCGGAGGGGCGGGGATCATGCCAGCAGTTCGTCACTATGCCGCTGCGCTGCTGCTTGGCTGCGCCGGCATTCCTGCCGCCGCACAGGACGCGCAAAGCTTGCTCGCCAAGAACCTCGAAGCGCGCGGCGGGGCCGCGGCCCTGGCGGCGCTCAAGAACGTAAGCTTCGAGGGGCGCACCATCTTCCCCGGCGGCTTTGAGGTCACCTACAAGGAGACCCGTGCGCGGCTCGGCAACGGCGCCGCGGATCGCGTCGACCTTGGTGTCCAGGGACTCGACATCGTGCAGGCTTATGACGGCCGCGGCGGCTGGAAGATCAATCCGCTGCAGGGGCGCAAGGACCCGGAGAAAATGGCGGCCGACGAGGCGCGGTCCCTCGCCGACGAGGCGCTGGTCGAAGGGCCGTTGCTGGCGTCGCGAAGCGACGGCAGCCAGGTCGCTTACCTCGGCCGCGAGGATTTCGACGGCACCCTCGCCTACAAGGTCAAGGTCACGCAGAAGGACGGCGACGAGTTCACCTATTGGCTCGACCCCGACACCTATCTCGAGATCAAGGTCAACGAGACCCGGCGCATCCGGGGCATTTCCCAGACGACCGAGAACGAGCTTGGCGACTACGAAAAGGTCGCCGGCGTCTATTTCCCGATGTCGCTCGAGAATTGGACGCAAGGCCAGCCCAACCAGCGCGTCCGCACCCTCATCGCCAGCGGCAGCGCCAACACGGCGGTCCCCGGCAGCTTCTTTGCCGAGCCCGGCGCAACCGCGGCAGCGGTGACCGCGGCGGGCGAGCCCGACGCGCCGCAAAAGCCCAAGGCGAACCAGCCAAACAAGAAGACGGGCTCGCCGCCGACTTCGCCCACCACGCCGAAAGGGAAGTAACATGCTGCGTACCATGCTGCTCGCTTCCGTCGCCGCGCTCGCCGCAACGCCGGCGATCGCGCAATCCGCCGACACTGCCGCCATTTCCGGGCTCGGCGTCCGCAATATCGGGTCTGCCACCATGTCCGGCCGTATCTCGGCAGTCGCCGGGCGGCAGGAGAAGGACGGCAAGATCACCTTGCTCATCGGCTCCGCGTCGGGCGGCGTGTGGAAGTCGGAGGACGGCGGAACCACCTTCCAGCCGCTGTTCGACAAGCAACCGGTGAAGTCGATCGGCGCCGTCGCTTTCGATCCGACCAACAAGAACGTCCTGTGGGTCGGCACGGGCGAGACCTGGGTGCGCAACTCGGTGTCGGTTGGCAATGGTGTCTACAAATCGACCGATGGCGGCGAGACCTGGACCGCAATGGGCCTCCCGGCGACGGAGCGGATCACCCGCATCCTGGTCAACCCGAAGAACGGCAATATCGTCTATGTTTGCGCGCCCGGCGCACTGTGGTCGGACTCGCCTGACCGCGGACTCTACAAGACGACCGACGGCGGCCGGACCTGGTCGCTGATCCTCAAGGGTGCCAACCTGTCGACCGGCTGCTCGTCGGTTGCGATGGACCCGTCGAACCCCGAGCACTTGCTCGCCGGCACCTGGGACTTCCGCCGCAAGGCTTACGAGTTCCGCTCGGGCGGCAACGGTCCCGACCAGCCGTCGGGCAGCCGCTTCGCCGAGAGCCGCGACGGCGGCCGCACGTGGACCGAGCTCAAGGCCGACAACCGCAAGGGCCTGCCCGCGCAACCCTGGGGACGGCTGGAGATCGCATTCGCTCCAACCAACCCCAAGCAGATCTATGCGCTGATCGAGAACGTCCGCCCGGCTTTGTTCGTCTCGGAAAACGGCGGCGCCAGCTGGCAGGAGCGCGACCGCAGCCAGTGGATGGTCTGGCGGCCGTTCTACTTCGGGCGGATCGTCGTCGACCCTAGCAACGACAAACGCGTATGGAAGATGGGCTTCTTCCCGATCGTCTCGGACGACGCGGGCAAGAGCTTTTCGAGCAGCGGCGGCGGAGCCCATGTCGACTGGCACGACCTGTGGATCGATCCCGCCAACCCCAAGTTCATGGTTGGCGGCAACGACGGCGGGCTCTGGTACAGTGACGACGGCGGAACCCGCTGGCGCATGGCGCAGAACCTGCCCGTCAGCCAATTCTATCACGTCAGCACCGACAACAAGGATCCCTACCAGGTCTATGGCGGGCTGCAGGACAACAGCGCCTGGGTCGGCGACCAGGAATATCCCGGCGGCATCAGCAACAGCCGCTGGGAGAATTTGTACGGTGGCGACGGATTCTGGGCATTCCCCGACCCGTCGGACCCCAATTACGCTTATGCCGAATCGCAGGGCGGCCACGTCGGCCGCGTGAACCGCAAGACGCTCCAGGCGCGCGACATTCGCCCGACCGCCGGATTCAAGGAGAAGCTGCGGTTCAACTGGAACACCCCGATCGCTCTGTCGCCCAATGAAAAGGGCATGATCTACATCGGCGCGCAGTTCCTGTTCCGGAGCCGCGATCACGGCGTGACCTGGGATCGCATCTCGCCCGATCTTTCGACCAATGATCCGGTGCGCCAGCGCCAGGAGCAGTCGGGCGGGATCACGGTCGACAATAGTGCGGCCGAGATGAACACGACCATCTACTCGATCTCGGAAAGCCCGCGCGCGCCCGGACAGATCTGGATCGGGACAGACGACGGCAACGTCCAGCTGACGCGCGATGGCGGACACAGCTGGGCGAACTTGACGCCGGCACTCGGAATGCCAGGGGGCAACTGGATCAGCTGGGTCGAGGCGAGCCGCTACGACCCGGCCGTCGCCTATGTCGCCGACGATCGGCACAACAACGGCGACTTCCAGCCCTACCTCTACCGGACCGCCGATTATGGCCGAACCTGGCAGCGGCTGATCGGGCCCGGCACTCCCGGCGTGCGCGGCTATGTGCACGTCATCAAGGAAGACCGCCTGAACCCGAACATCCTCTATCTCGGAACCGAGTTCGGACTGTTCGTGAGCATCGATCGCGGCCAGAGCTGGGCACAGTTCAAGCCCAACAACTTCCCCGACGGGCTGGCCGTGCGCGACATCGCCATCCAGGACCGCGACGACGATCTGGTTCTTGCCACCCACGGCCGCGGGATCTGGGTGATCGACGACATCAGCCCATTGCGGCAGCTGACGCCGGCGACGCTGGCGAGCACCGCAGTGCTGCTTCCGGGTCGCCCCGTCGAGCAGCGCATCCAGGGCAGCGGCGGCTGGAACGAGGGCGACGCAACCTATTTCGGGGATAATCCGCCAAGTGGGGCGACCATCACTTATTACCAGAAGGCGCGCCACGTGATCGGCCGGATGAAGCTCGAGATCCTCGATTCAGCGGGCAATGTCGTCGACGAAATTCCGAGCTCAAAGCGCCGCGGGCTCAACCGCGTCGAGTGGACGATGCTCACCAAGCCGCCGCACGTGCCTCCGGCTGCTTCGCTCGCGGGCTCCTCCACCGCCGGCGAACGGTTCGTTCCCGGCAATTACACGGTGCGCCTGACCAAGGCCGGCCAGGTAACGACGGAGCCGCTGACGATCACGCTCGACAAGCGGGCGACATTCACTTTGGCTGACCGCCAGGCGCAGTTCGCCGCATCGGAGCGGGTCAAGGGGCTGTTCGCGCGCATGAGCATGGTGGTCGCGCAGCTGAACGGCGTCCGCGCCCAAGCCGCGGCGATTGTCGGCAACGCCGCTGCGCCCGCCGATCTCAAAGCCGCCGCGCAGCAGCTGTCCGACAAGGCCGACACGCTGCGCAAGGAGATCGTCGCGACCAAGGAGGGCGGCGCGATCACCGGTGAGGAGCGGCTGCGTGAGCATGTCGATGAGGTCTATGGTGCGATCAACTCGGTCGAGGACCGGCCGACGCCCTACCAACTGGCTCGGATCGATGCGCTCGACCGCGAGCTTCACGACGTCGAAAGCCAGTGGGCGGCGCTCCAGGCCGGGGATGTTGCGGCGTTCAACACGCGGCTCAGGGCGGCCAACATGCCGCCGCTGACGATCGCGCAGGTGAAGCTCGACGATCGTGCGCGCGGCGGACGGGTGTCGGCGTTCGTGCAGGGCTTGGTGGGCACGCACTTCTACGGTGATGCGACCGCCCTTCAGGAAGCGCCCGACAAGGACTGACGCGCCGCTCGTCAGGCGAGCAGGTGGCCGCTGCGCTTGCGCTTGGTGGCGAGATAATCGGCGTTGTGCGGGTTCGCCGGCATCTGGTGCGCGACCCGCTCCACCACCTTGATGCCGGCACCTTCCAGCCCCTCTACCTTGGCCGGGTTGTTGGTCAGCAGCCGCACCTCATCGATGCCGAGCGCCCGGAGCATCGCCGCGGCATGGCCATAATCGCGCTCGTCGTCGGCAAAGCCGAGCCTGCGGTTGGCATCGACCGTGTCGAGCCCGCGGTCCTGGAGCGAATAAGCCCGGATCTTGTTGGCAAGGCCGATGCCGCGCCCTTCCTGGCGCAGATAGAGCAGCACACCCCCGCCCGCGGCGCCGATGATGTGCAACGCTTCCTTGAGCTGGGGTCCGCAGTCGCATTTCAATGAGCCGAACACGTCGCCGGTCAGGCATTCGCTGTGCAGGCGCACGAGCGGCGGCTTGCCGCCGAAGGCGCCCACCACAAGCGCGACGTGTTCCTGCCCATCGTCCGACGCGCGGAAGGCGACGATCTGGGTCGGCGGCATGTCCTCGAGCGGCAGCGTCGCACGGGCGACGATCTCGACGGTGGGCTGGCGACGCTGGCGAATGATATCCTGGGCTGCGACTGAAAAATCCGTCGCAAGCGGCTCCAGCAGCCACAGGGCCGG
>JBJMVJ010000014.1:0-4802 GCA_045810685.1 Sphingomonas sp. | reverse complement strand
TTGGGCTGCCGATCCATGCGATCGGAGTCGGCGAGACGGCCGACGACCTGCGGCCGTTCGACCCGCGCGCCGTTGCCCGCGCGATTGCCGGACTGCCGCCCGAATGAGCAATGCGCCGGAGCCGCAGGGCGGCGCCAAGCTGCTGATCGATCTGGGCCCGCTGCTGGTCTTCTTCTTCGTCAATTTCTTGGCCCCTGTTGCAGCGGTGCTGAAGATCTTCGTCGCGACGGCCGCCTTCATGGTGGCGATGGTCGCCGCGATGCTTTTCTCGGCGATCCGCTATCACCGCATCTCGCCCCTGCTTTGGTTCTCCGGGATCATGGTGGTCATTCTCGGCGGCCTCACCATCGGGCTGCACCAGGAATGGATCATCAAGATGAAGCCGACCTTCTATTATGTCTTGGTCTCGGGCCTGCTGTTCTTCGGCCTGGCAACGGGACGGCCGCTCCTCCAGCAGGTGCTCGGAAGCACCTATCCGGGCCTCGACGAGCAAGGATGGAAGAAGCTGACCCGCAACTGGGCGCTCTTCTTCGCCTGCATGGCTGTGCTGAACGAGATCGTGTGGCGGAACAGCTCGACCAATTTCTGGGTCGGCTTCAAATTGTGGGGCGCCCTTCCCCTGACGTTCCTGTTCGCCGCGGCCAACATCCCGATGCTCCTGAAGCACGGGCTGATGAAGGAGGACGCGGTGCCAGCCGAGCCGGGACCCGTCGAATGAGCGATCCGGTCCTTTCAATCCGGGCGCTGCGCAAGACCTACGGTACCGGCGTCGACGCGCTGAAATCGGTCGACCTCGACATTCGCAAGGGCGAGATTTTTGCGCTCCTCGGCCCCAACGGAGCCGGCAAGACGACGTTGATCAACATCGTCTGCGGGATCGTGACGCCGACCAGCGGCCAGGTGCTGGTCGATGGCAAAGATTGGCAGCAAGATTATCGCTACGCGCGCAGCCGCATCGGGCTGGTGCCGCAGGAGCTGACGACCGAGGCGTTCGAGCCGGTACAGAACACCGTCAGTTTCTCACGCGGCCTCTATGGAAAGCCGCGCGACGACGCCTTTACCGAGGATCTCTTGAAGCGCCTCTCCCTGTGGGACAAGCGCAAGACGATCATGATGCATCTGTCCGGCGGAATGAAGCGGCGGGTGATGATCGCCAAGGCCCTCAGTCACGAGCCTGAGATCCTGTTCCTCGATGAGCCAACGGCGGGAGTGGACGTCGAGCTTCGCCGCGACATGTGGGACTTAGTAAGGAAGCTCCGCGCCGGTGGAACCACGATCATCCTCACCACGCATTACATCCAAGAGGCCGAGGAGATGGCCGATCGCGTCGGAGTGATCAGCCGCGGTGAGCTGATCGCCGTCGACGAGAAGAAGGCGCTGATGACCAAGATGGGTCGCAAGACGCTCGACGTCATCCTCGCAGAGCCGCTGTCGGCGCTGCCGCCCGAGCTTGGCGAATGGACGCTGCGGCTCGAGGATGATGGCCACGTGCTCTGCTATGAGTTCGACAGCCACGCCGAGCGCACCGGGATCGCCTCGCTGATGCGCCGCCTCGGCGAACTCGGCATTGCCTACAAGGACCTGTCGACGCACCAGTCCAGCCTCGAGGACATATTCGTCGAACTGGTCCACAAACCGCGAGCGGACGCATGAACGGGCACGGCATCGCCGCCATTTATCGCTTCGAGATGGCGCGCTGGAAACGCACCTTGTGGCAGAGCCTGATTACGCCGGTGATCACCACTGCCCTCTACTTCGTCGTGTTCGGCTCCGCGCTAGGCAGCCGAATGAGCACGATGGACGGAATCAGCTTCGGCGCCTTCATCGTTCCCGGCCTCACCTTGCTGTCAGTGTTCATGCAATCGATCTTCAACGCCAGCTTCGGCATTTATTTTCCGAAGTTTACGGGGACGATCTACGAATTGCTCTCAGCGCCAATCTCGAGCTTCGAAGCGGTCCTCGCCTATGTCGGCGCGGCGGTTACCAAGTCGGTGATCCTGGCGCTGGTGACGCTCGCCACCGCGACCCTGTTCGTTCCCGTACGGATCGACCACCCGGCGGCCATGATCCTATTCCTGGTCGGGATCAGCACCGGCTTTTGCCTGTTCGGCTTCGCCATTGGTGTCTGGGCGCAGAATTTCGAACAGCTGCAGATCATCCCGATGCTGGTGATAACGCCGCTGACCTTTCTCGGCGGCGCCTTCTATTCGGTCAAAGCGCTGCACGATCCGTTCCGCACGATCACGTTGTTCAACCCGATCGTCCACGTGATAAGCGGCTTCCGCTGGAGCTTCTACTCCGTCGCCGACGTGCCGGTGTGGTCAAGCGCGCTCGTCACATTGGCGATCATTGCGGTCTGCATGGCTGTCATCGCGTGGATGTTCAGGACCGGCTACCGCCTCAAGCAGTAAGCTCCGGTGACCTGGCGCCGTGCTGGTCAGCGCGCTCGAAGCCACGGCCGTCGAGATTGTCGGCGACGAACTGCCAGTTGACGATGCTCGACAATACGCTCGAGGCGAACCGTGGGCGCTCGTTGCGATAGTCGATGTAATAAGCATGTTCCCACACATCGAGCGTAAACAGCGGGACCATCCCGTCATGGACGATCGGCGTGTCGGCGTCATGGAGGGAGGTGACGCGAAGGCTGCCGCGGTCGAGTACCAGCCACGCCCAGCCGTTGGAAAAATGGTTGACCGCTTCCTCCTGGAGCTTGTCGAGCAGCGCCTGCGGCTTGCCAAAAGCGTCCTCGATCAGCTTGGCGAGCTTGCCGTCCGGCTGCTGCCCCTGCGCGGGCGCAAGACATTGCCAGAAGAAGCTGTGGTTCCACAGCTGCGCACTATTGTTGAACAGCTTCTGATTACCTGACCGCTGGGCGTGCTTGACGACGTGCAGCAGCGAGGCGCCGCTAAGCTCGCGTTCGCTCTGGATCAGCTCGTTGGTGTTGGTGACATAGGCTTTGTGGTGCTTGCCGTGGTGATATTGCAGCGTCTCGGCGGACATCACGGGGGCGAGCGCATGCTCGGCAAACGGCAGTTCGGGCAGCTGGAAGGGCATCTCGGGCCAACTCCTTTGTTGCCCCGGGGACGAAGCCCCGGCGCTTGGTCCCCCGCCCGCTACAGCGGGAGATGCTTGCGAAGCTGCGATTTTCAACCCTAGAAGCGACCAGAGACACGGCCATTGCGGCAAAGGGGGAGCAAATGGGGAAATTCTTCGAGAATCTTGGGCTGGTGCTGATCGTCGGCGTCGTGCTCGCCGTGCTGATCGCGGTGTTCCCCGACTCCGGCTATCGGCCCCCGACCGGTGACCTCGTGAACGGCATTCTCCAGTGGCTTCATGTGTTTTTCGGCATCACCTGGATCGGGCTCCTTTATTATTTCAATTTCGTGCAGATCCCGACCATGCCGAAGGTACCGGCGGAGCTAAAGCCCGGCGTTTCCAGGTACATCGCGCCGAGCGCGCTCTTCTATTTCCGTTGGGGCGCGGCGTTGACCGTCCTCACTGGCCTGCTGCTCGCCTGGTCCTATGACGAACTGGTTGAAGCCCTGACCCTGCAGCCTTCCGCGCGACTTATCGGCATCGGAATGTGGCTGGCGCTGATCATGGCCTTCAACGTCTGGGCGATCATCTGGCCGAACCAGAAGAAGGTGCTCGGCATCGTTGCCGCGACCGACGACGCGAAGGCCAAGGCGGCGCGGACGGCGATGATCTTCTCGCGGACCAACACTTTGCTCTCGATCCCAATGCTGCTGGCAATGACCAACGCCCATTAAGCTCAGGTCATGTGGTTGGCGTTCGACGAACGAAGGGAGTCAGGCCGCCTGCTCCCCTTCCTGGAGCTTGTGGCGCTTCAGCGCATGGCGCAGCTGGTCGTAACTGAGCCCCAGCGCCCCCGCCGTCGCGCGCTGGTTGAAACGGTTGCGGCGAAGCGCGTCCTCGAGGAGCTGGCGCTCGTATTCGGCTACGGCGGCGCGGAAATCATTGGTCGAAGCCGGCGGGACCGCGGCTGAGGGCGCCCACTCTTCTGCTGAAGGAGCAGAAGCCGGGGGGGCTGCCAATCCAGGCCGGCCTGTCACTGGGGCCCACGGCGAATGGAACGGATCGAACTGGATCTCGTCGATCGCGCGCTCAGGGTCCTCATGGCGGTATACGGCGCGCTCGACCACGTTGCGAAGCTCGCGGACGTTGCCGGGCCATGCATAAGACTGGAGCGCCTCCAGCGCGTGGGGGCTAAAGCCGGGCCAGTTCGCCCAGTCCAGCTCGACCGCCATCCGCCGCCCGAAATGCTCGGCAAGGAGCGGGACATCGCCCTCACGAGCCCTTAGCGGCGGAAGCGTGATCACCTCGAAAGAAAGGCGGTCGAGGAGGTCCGCGCGGAACTTCCCCTGGTCGACCTGGTCGGGCAGATTTTCGTTGGTCGCGGCGACGATGCGCACATCGACCGAGATCGGCCGCGATGCGCCGATGCGGGTGATCTCGCCATATTCGACCGCCCGCAGCAGCCGGTCCTGTGCCGGCATCGACAATGTTCCGAGCTCATCGAGAAAGAGAGTGCCGCCGTCGGCTTCCTCGAAGCGGCCGTGGCGGGTTTTCACCGCGCCGGTGAAGCTTCCGGCTTCATGTCCGAACAGCTCGGCCTCGATCAGATTTTCGGGCAGTGCCGCGCAGTTCATGATAATCAGCGGCCCGGCCCAGCGTGACGACAAATGGTGAAGCCGCTCCGCGATAAGCTCCTTGCCCGTCCCCCGCTCACCGATGACCAGCACCGGCCGGTTGAGCGGCGCCGCACGGCTTGCCCGCTCGAC
>JBJMVJ010000013.1:0-12647 GCA_045810685.1 Sphingomonas sp. | reverse complement strand
GGGATTGCCAAGGTAACGCTCGGTGTAATGGGTGTCGTACAGCTCCCACTTGGTCACCGGCGCGCCGACCACGGCCGCGGCGTACAACCCCGTCGGCGCCTTCTCGAGCATTTTCAGGCTCATGTAGCCGCCATATGACCAGCCGTAGATGGCGATCTTCCTTGGGTCGACGAACGGCTGCTTCTGGAGCCAGCGCGCGGCGGTGGCCTGATCGGCCACTTCGAACTTGCCCATCGCATGATAGAGCTGATCTTCGAACGCGCGCCCGCGGTTGGCGGAGCCGCGGTTGTCGACCTGGAAATAGATCCAGCCCCTGCTCGCCCAATATTGCGCCATCGGGTTCATCCAGGCGCGCTTGACTGTCTGCGAACCCGGCCCGCCATACTGCTCAAAAAAGACCGGATATTTGCGTCCCGGCTTCAGCGCCGGAGTAATCATCTCCCAATAGATAGTACTGCCGTCAGTGGCCTTGAGAGTGCCGAACTTCACCGGCCGATGCGCGGCGTGATAGGGCGCGTAAGGGTGGCTTGCGTCGAGCTTGTTCTGTTCGACCCACTCGATCCGCTTGCCGCTTGTGTCCGCGAGATAGACTTGCGGCGGCTGGTCCGGTGACGATCGCGTAATCAGCAGGCGTGTGCCCTTTTTGTCCATCTCGGCCGTGTTCCAGTAGCCCGGCTCGCTCAGCCGCCGCGGCTCGCCTGGATTGAGGTAATCGACCGAATAGACGTGGTTTTCGAGCACCCCGTCCTTGTTGCCGGTGAAAAAGAGCCGGTGGCTGGCCTCGTCGGCGCCGGCGACGTCGGTCACCGTCCAATCACCGTACGAGAGCTGCGTCGACTTGCCATCGGCGAACCGGTAGAGGTGATGATAGCCGCTGCGCTCCGACCCCCAGATCAGGCTTCCGTCGTGCAACGGCCGGAAATCATTGTTCAAGCTGATCCAGTGCGACGACGTCTCGGAGAACAACGCGTTGGATACACCGGTTGCCGGGTCGATGGCGAGCATGTCGAGGCGCTTCTGGTCGCGGCTCTCGCGCTGGACGTAAAGCGTCCGACCGTCCTTCGACCAGTCGACGCGGGCGAGATAGATGTCAGGATTGGAGCCGAGGTCGACCTTGCTGCGCCGGCCGCTGGTCGGATCGATCAGCCAGAGGCTGACTGCGACATTCGGAGTCCCGGCGGCAGGGTAGCGCTGATCGAAAACCCTGGTGCCGTTGGCGCCAATCGCCGCCCGCGTCACGGTCGCGACGTTCGCTTCGTCATAGCATTCCACGGCGAGCAGGCCGTCGCCGGGCGCCCACCACGCGCCGGTGTAGCGGGCCATCTCTTCCTGCGCGACGAACTCCGCGGTGCCGCAGGTTACATATTCCTTGCCCTCGGTCGTCAGCGGCCGTTCGGCGCCGCTAGTAAGGTCGATCGCATAAAGGTTCTGGTCGCGAACGAAGCTGACATATCGGCCGCCCTCCGACACGTGGGCATCAATCTCGGTCGCAGCTGTGTTGGTGAGGCGTCGGATCGAGCCCGTCGTCACATCCGCCAGGTAGAGATCGCCGTCGACGGGCGCGAGGACGGACCTGCCATCCGGCGCCCACTCATATTCGACAATGCCTTTCGACCCGCCAACGCGATTGCGCTCGCGGCGCATCTTCTCGGCCTCGGAAATTTCGCCGCCGCCGATCTTAGTCGAATCGATCAGCATCCGCTGCTGACCCGTGGACGTGTCCATCGCCCACAGGTCAAAGCGTTCGCGGTCCTCAGCGCGCGGCTTCAGCAGGGTCGCATAGCGCCCGTCGGGCGAGAGCTTGAGCAGCCGCGGCGACGCACCCGAAATCGGCGGGCTTGCGAAGATCCGCTCGATCGTGAGCTTCTTCTGGGGAACGCCCGCAGGCGGGGCAGCGGCAATCAGGAGCGGCAGCAAGGGCGCGGCAAGGATACGCATAATGCTGTTGTACCCCGGGGCGTGCCGGGGTCCAGACGCGTTATTCCTCAGGCTGGACCCCTGCTTTTCGCAGGGTACATCCGAAGCTTAGGCTTCGGTCGCCTCGGTCTCGGCGCCCTGCCCGCCCGGAACGTCGCGCTGGATGGTGCGGCGCTCGGCGATGCGAGCAGCCTTACCGGTGCGGCCGCGGAGGTAGTACAGCTTCGCGCGGCGGACGTCGCCGCGGCGGACGACCTCGATCGAGTCGATGATCGGCGAGTAGAGCGGGAAGACGCGCTCGACGCCCTCGCCGAAGCTGATCTTGCGGACGGTGAAGCTGGAGCCGACGCCCTTGTTGGCGCGGGCGATGCACACGCCCTCGAACGCCTGGACGCGGGTGCGATCGCCTTCGATCACCTTGACGCCGACGCGCAAAGTGTCGCCGGGGCGGAATTCGGGGACGGGCTTGTCCTTGGTCAGCGCGTCGATCGCTTCGCGCTCCAGGGTTTCGATCAGGTTCATTTCGTCTTCTCTTCTGTTTCGCGCCGCGCGCCAGAGGGCGGTGCCTGCGAAGCGCCCCCGTGGCGCTCGATCAGGTCCGGCCGCCTTAGCCGTGTATCCTCGACCGCGCGTTCGTGACGCCACGCGGCGATTTTCGCATGATCCCCCGACCGCAGCACCTCGGGGATCGTGCGCCCTTCCCAAATCACAGGCCGGGTATAGTGCGGATATTCGAGAAGCCCCTGCTCGAAGCTCTCTTCCTCTCCGCTGGAGGCCGCGCCCATTACCCCGGGGAGCAGCCTTACGCAAGCATCGAGGACCACCATCGCGCCAAGCTCCCCGCCGGAGAGCACATAGTCGCCGATCGACACTGGTTCGAGCGGCCGTGCGTCGAAAATTCGCTCGTCGAAGCCTTCGAAGCGGCCACAGAGCAGGATCACGCCCTCCCCGGATGCAAGTTCGCGAATGCGCTCCTGCGTTAGCGCCTGGCCTCGGGGAGTAAGCGCCAGCATCGGCCGTGCGTCAGCAAGGCTGTCGAGCGCCGCCGCGAGCACGTCCGGCCGAAGCACCATCCCGGCCCCGCCCCCGGCCGGCGTGTCGTCGACGCTGCGATGCTTGTCGGTGGCGAAGTCGCGGATGTTGCGCGCCTCCAGGCTCCAGATGCCTTCCTCCAGCCCGCGTCCGGCGAGGCTCGCGCCCAAGGGCCCCGGGAACATGTCGGGGTACAGTGTCAGGACGGAAGCGCGGAAGACCATGGTGGAACCGCCGCTATCACAATCCATTGGGCGACGCATGGACGAGCCCATCCTCGACTGCCTGATCGTCGGCGGCGGCCCGGCGGGGCTGACGGCGGCGATCTATCTCGCGCGCTTTCACCTCGACATCCTGGTCGTGGACGGCGGCAAGAGCCGAGCCGCGTGGATCCCCTGCACGCGCAATCACGCCGGCTATCCCGAAGGCATCCAGGGCACCGAGCTGCTCCAGCGGATGCGCGACCAAGCGTGCAAATATGGCGCGAAGATCGAGACCGAGTTCGTGACCAAGCTGGAGCGCGACGCGGACTCGGGTCTGTTCACGGCGACTTGGGGCTCGGGGTGCGTGGTGGCTCGGTCCGTGCTGATCGCCACGGGAGTCACCAACCGCCGACCGAGGATGGATGAGGATCTGCACGATGACGCGCTCGCCCGAGGCCTCGTGCGCTATTGCCCCATCTGCGACGGCTACGAAGTAACCGACAAGAATGTGGGTGTGATCGGCAGCGACAGCCATGGCGTTGCCGAGGCCTTGTTCCTGCGCAGCTACACCGCCCACGTGACCCTAATCGCGCCCGACAAGGCGTTGCGGCTCAAGCCTGAGGACCACGGGAAGCTCAAGCAGGCGGGAATCGCCTGCGTCGACGGCCCGGCACAGGCGGTGGCGATCGCCAACGACTGCATCACGGTCGACACCGGCGACGGCCATTACACGTTCGACAGCATCTATCCGGCGCTTGGCTCCGACACCCACACCCAGCTTGCCGAGATGGTCGGCGCAGACCTGTCCCCCGACGCGTGCATCAAGGTCGATAGCCATCAGCGCACCAGCGTCCCCGGCCTCTACGCGGCGGGTGACGTGGTGATTGGCCTTGACCAGATCAGCCATGCGATGGGCGAAGGGGGCGTCGCCGCAACCACGATCCGCAACGACCTCGCCACACTCCGGCCGCTCTGGCGCTAGGCCAGGAACTCGGGGTCGAGCACGATCTTGCCGTCCTTGAGGTCGGCAACGCCCGGCTTGAACGGGATCAGCGAGCGAGGGCCGCCTTCTCGCTCGATCTCGAGCAGGTCCCCAGCGCCGTAATTCTCGACCGCAACGACGGTGCCGACAGCGCTTCCGTCCCGATCCACCGCCGCAAGTCCGATCAGGTCGGCGTGATAATATTCGCCCTCCTCGAGCGGCGGCAGCGCCGAGCGGTCGACCTCGACCAGCGAACCACGCAGCGCCTCGGCGGCCGAGCGGTCCGCGATGCCGTCGAACTCGGCGACGGCGGTTTTCCCGCCGTCCCGGATTGCGACGAGCCGCCGCTCGGCGCCCCCAACATAGAGCTTCTCATGGGCGGCGAGGCTTTGAGCGCTATCGCTGAACAGCTTGAGCCGGACCTCGCCTTTGACGCCATGCGCGCCGGCAACCGCGGCGAGCGCGATCCTCCGCTCGCCGTTCTCGCCCATGCTCAGGCCTTCGTTTCCTCAGCCGCGCCCTCTGCCGGCTCGGCGGTCGACTCGCCCTGCTCGGCCTCGGCGTCGGCCGCCTGGGGCGATTCGCTGGTCGGCGGAGCGACGTCGTCGGCGCCTTCCGCCGGCTCGGCCGTCGATTCACCCTGGTTGTCCGCCGCAGCAGCTTCCTCAGCGGGGGCTTCTCCCGTGTCCGGCTCGGCAACTTCTTCCTCGCCGGCATTGGCTTCTTCGGCAGCTGCGTCGGCCACGGGTTCCTCGGCAGGAACGTCGGCGCTGTCGGCGGGCGCCTGTTCGGCTGCGACCTCTTCGGCCTCCGTCGTCGCCTCGACCGGGGGAGTCTGCTCTGCGATCTCGTCGGCTACCTGTTCCGCCTCCGGCGTCGGTTGCTCAGTCGCGGCTTCGACTTCCCCAGCGATTACGGCTTCGGCCTCTTCCTGTTTGGCTTCGCGGGCGGCAGCGGCGGCCTCAGCCGCCTCCGACTCCTTCGCGGCGCGCTGCTCGACACGCTCCTTGGCCCTTTCGCCCGGCTCCGCCTTTTGCGGATTGTTGCGCGCCGCGCGCTCGCGAATTCCCGCCGCGTCGAGGAAGCGCAGCACGCGGTCCGACGGCTGCGCGCCGACCGATAGCCAGTGGCTGATGCGGTCCGCATCGAGCTTCACGCGCTCGGGCGAATCCTTCGCCAGCAGCGGATTGTAGGTCCCGAGCTTCTCGATGAAGCGGCCGTCGCGCGGGGCACGACTGTCGGCAACGACGATGCGATAATAGGGCCGCTTCTTGGCGCCGCCACGGGAGAGGCGAATTGCTAATGCCATTTGTATTTCCTTTCAGTGTGTTCGTTTATTTCTTTGAAAATCTGTCAAAGCCCGGCGGCAGGTTGAACGGCGCACTGCCGCCAAGTCCGGGCAGGCTTGGCGCACCCGCTCCGCCAAGTCCCGGAAGCCCGCCGCCCGCACCGCCAAGGCCGCTCAAGCCCTCAGCAGGACCGCCGCCACCGCCGAACATCGCCGCGAGCTTGCCTAGCCCGCCCATTTTCTTGAGCCGCTTCATCACGGTCGCCATTTCCTGGTGCATCTTGAGCAGCTTGTTGATCTCCTGGACCGTGGTGCCGCTGCCCTTGGCGACGCGGATCTTGCGCTTGGCGTTGATGATCTCGGGCCTGGCGCGCTCCTTCGCGGTCATCGACGAGAGCATCGCTTCCAGATGAACCAGGGCCTTGTCGTCCTGCGCCTTGTCCATTGCGCCCTTCATGCCCTTGAGGCCCGGCATCATGCCGGCCAGCGCACCAAGGCCACCCATCCGCTGCATCTGCCGCAGTTGTGCCCACAAATCGTCGAGATCGAACTTGCCCTTGGCCATCTTGGCCGCGAGCTTCTCCGCTTCCTCGACCTGGATGGTCTCGGCGGCCCGCTCGACAAGGCTGACGACGTCGCCCATGCCGAGGATGCGACCAGCCACGCGCTCGGGGTGGAAGGCTTCTAGCTTGTCGATCGCTTCGCCGACGCCTGCGAACTTGATCGGCTTGCCAGTGACCGCGCGCATGCTGAGCGCGGCGCCGCCGCGTGCATCGCCATCCATGCGGGTGAGGATCACGCCCGAAACGTCGACCTCCGCGGCGAATCCCTTCGCGACGTTGACCGCGTCCTGCCCGGTGAGACTGTCGACGACCAGCAGGGTCTCGGTCGGCTGCGCGGCCGCGGCGACCGCCTTCATCTCGGCCATCAGCTGGTCGTCGACGTGGAGCCGTCCGGCCGTGTCGAGCAGCACCACGTCATAGCCCTGGAGCTTCGCCGACTGCAGCGCGCGCGTGGCGATCTCGACCGGCTGCTGACCGGCGACGACTGGGAGCGTGTCGACGTTCGCCTGTCGGCCGAGCACCGCAAGCTGCTCCTGCGCAGCGGGGCGGGCGACGTCGAGCGACGCCATCAGCACCCGCTTACGCTCGCGATCGGTGAGTCGCTTGGCGAGCTTAGCGGTGGTCGTCGTCTTGCCCGAGCCCTGGAGGCCGATCATCATGATCACGGCCGGCGGATTGACCGAGAGATTGAGCTCGGCCGTATCCGCTCCCAGCGTGTCGACGAGCGCGTCATGGACGATCTTCACGACCATCTGCCCCGGCGTGACCGAGCGCAGCACTTCCTGGCCAACCGCTTTCTCGGTGACCTGATCGACAAAGTCGCGGGCGACCGGGAGAGCGACATCGGCTTCGAGCAGAGCGACGCGCACCTCGCGCATCGCTGCGCGCACGTCGGCCTCGCTGAGCGCGCCGCGCCCGCGAAGCCGATCGAATACGCTGCCGAGCCGGTCGCTCAACGTGTCAAACATTCAAATCTCCTCAACGATGCCGAAGCACCCAGATGGGGTGCGCAAAACGCAAAACCGCCGGCGGACGAAACCTCGTCGGCCGGCGTGCACCCTTGGGCGCTCAGCATCACTGTATGTCCGTAGGACGAGGCGCGCTTAGCCCCAGCCGGCCAAAAGTTCAACCGCGGGGTTGGCCCCCGCCGGGTTTCCCTCCGCCGCCCCCGCCTTTGGGAGGACGCCCTCCACGACGGGTCGGCGGTCCGCCGGGCCCGCGCGGGGGTCCGCGGCGATCACGCTCTGGCACCCGATCCATTGGCCGCGACTGCTGCATCTGCTGTCTCGGCCCTACCGCATAGCTTTCCTTCAAGAGCTGGGTGAACGCGGAGCGCGTGCTCTCGGCGATCGAATCCTGCAGTTCCTTGGGAAGATCGGCGAATGTCACGTTGGGGTGGATCGCCTGGACGTCGCGCAACAGCTGGTTGGGCAAACCGCCGGAGGCGCGCTTCAGAGCAGCAACCGCGTCAAGGATCGCCGAGAAGATGACCGATTGCATGACGTCACTGGCGGCTTTCTGCATGCGATCGCACCCCTCGCTGGTGGACTTGGGCCCAGCCGCTCCCTAAGTGCCGCGCCGCAGATGGTCGTTTCCAGCTCCAGCGCGCAGCTTGCCGTCCTCTACGAGCACCCGCAGTGGTTTCAACCCCTGTTCGAGGCGCTGGATCGGCGCGGCCTGTCCTATGTGCCTGTCCAGCTGAGCGGCAATAGCTTCGACCCGGAGAGCCGGGACCTGCCGGCGCCGCTGATCCTCAGCCGCGTCGCCCAGTCGAGCTTCCTGCGCGAACCCGAGCACCCGATCTTTTATGCTGCGGCGCTCCTCGACCATTGGCAACGGTGCGGAGCGGTGGTCCTGAATGGGGCAAAGGTGCTGGCTATCGACTCCTCGAAGGCGCGCCAACTGTCGCTGATTAGCTCGCTCGGCCATGCCATTCCGAAGACGAGGGTCGCCCACCGGGTCGGGGATCTCGCCTTGATCTCCGAGGGCTTCAATTACCCGCTGATCGTCAAAGCGAACATTGGCGGGTCGGGGGCGGGCATCATCCGCTACGGCTCGCGTGATGAGCTGCTGGCATCAATCGCCGACGGAACGGTCCCGCGGTCGATCGACGGCGTGCTGCTGGTGCAGGACTATGTTCCCGCGCGGGGAGGCACCGTCATCCGGATTGAAACCATCGCCGGGCGCTTTCTTTATGCCCTCGAAGTCGAGACTGACGGCGACACATTCGATCTGTGCCCGGCTGACGCTTGCATTGCCCAGCCCGGCCGGACCGGGGTTCGAATGACAGCGGTCAGTCCAAGCGAGGACATCATTCGCGCCGCGGAGCAAATTGCTTATCAGACGGGCCTTGCCGTCGGCGGCGTTGAAGTGATCATCGACGACCGCGACGGCACGCCGCGCTTTTATGACATCAACGCCGTGTCGAATTTCGTCGCTGACCCGCTGAACGTGCTCGGATGGGACCCACACGACCGATTGATCGACTTCCTTGAGGCGCAGTGGAAAGGCAAAGAAGCAGCATGAGGTTCGGTTATTGGATGCCGGTGTTTGGCGGCTGGCTACGCAACATCCCCGACGAGGGAATGGAGGCGAGCTGGAATTATGTCCGCAGCCTGACGCAGCGCAGCGAGAAGACCGGCTGGGATCTGACGCTGATCGCCGAATTGAACCTCAACGACATCAAGGGGATCGACCAGCCCGCGCTCGACGCCTGGTCGACCGCCGCCGCGCTCGCAGCCGTGACGTCATCGATCGAGCTGATGGTTGCGGTACGCCCCAATTTCCATCAGCCGGCCCTGTTCGCCAAGGAAGCGGCGAACATCGACAATATCGCGGGCGGGCGGCTGGCGCTCAACGTCGTCTCCTCGTGGTGGGCAAACGAGGCGATTCAGTACGGTCTTCAGTTCGATCAGCACGACGACCGCTATGCCCGGACCACCGAGTGGCTGGAGGTGGTCGACGGCCTGTGGACCCACGACCGCTTCAGCTTCGATGGCGTGCGCTATAAGCTCAGTGAGGCGATCTGCGAGCCGAAGCCGGTGCGAAAGCCGCGCCCGACGATTTACGCCGGCGGTGAAAGCGAGGCCGCAAAGACGATGATTGCGAAATTGTGCGACGCCTATGTGATGCACGGTGATCCGGTCGACGCGATTGCCTCCAAGATCGCCGACATGGAGGCGCGCCGCGCCAGCGCCGGCAAGGGCCGCATGCAATATGGCATGGCGGCCTTCGCGATCGTACGCGACAGCGAAGCCGAGGCGAAGCGCGAGCTCGAACGGATCACGCAGATGCCGCCCGCGCCACCCAAGGGCTTCGAGAATTTCGACCAGTGGCTCTCCGGCACACAGCTCGAGCGTGAGCTTAAGCTTCAGAGATATTCGGTCTCCAACAGAGGCTTGCGGCCCAATCTTGTGGGGACACCTGAGCAACTCCGCGAACGGATCGCGGAATATGAGGCCGCCGGGCTCGATCTCGTCCTGCTCCAGATGAGCCCGCAGGCCGAGGAGATGGACCGCTTCGCCGCCCGGGTGATCGCACCGATGCGCGCCAAGGTCGAGGAGCCGGCCTGACCCCGATGAAGCGCCGTTTCGACAAGATGCACGGTCTCGGCAATGATTTCGTCATCATCGACGCCCGCGAACAGCCGTTCGATGTCACGCCGGCGCTTGCCCGTGCCATCGCCGACCGCCGCACCGGAATCGGCTGCGACCAGGTGATTGTCCTGGAACCGAGCGCCAGCGCCGACCTTAAGATGCGCATCTGGAACAGCGACGGCGGCGAGGTCGAGTCTTGCGGCAACGCTAGCCGGTGCGTCGTCCAGCTAACCGGCGCGAGCCGGATCGAAACCGACGGAGGGCTGCTCGAAGGCGCGGACGGCGGCGCCGAGGTCGAGGTCAGCATCGGCGAGCCTCGGTTCGCGTGGGACGAGATCCCGCTCGCTTATCCCATGGATACGGCCGCGCTGCCGATGGCCTGGGACGTCCTCGAGCATCCGGTGGCGCTGAACCTCGGCAACCCGCACCTGGTTTTCTTCGTCCCCAACGCGCTCGACGTGCCGCTGGACGTGCTCGGACCGAGGATCGAGAACGATCCTGCGTTTCCCGAACGGATCAACGTCAACGTCGCCAGTCATGTCCGAGGCCGGTTGAAGTTGCGGACCTTCGAGCGCGGTGCGGGCGAAACGCTCGCCTGCGGCACGGGAGCCTGCGCAAGCGCCGTGGCGGCGATCGCAACCAAGCGTGCTCAGTCGCCTGTGAGCGTCGACATGACCGGTGGGAGCCTGACGGTCAGCTGGTCGCCCGGCGAGCCGGTCCGCATGCGCGGCGCGGCAACGCACGTGTTCAGTGGTGAGCTGGACCTTGAGGCGCTGCAATGACCGTCGAGACCATCACACTTGGCTGCCGCCTCAACTTCGCCGAGAGCGAGACCATTGCGCGCGGAGCTCCTGCCGACGAAGATTGGGTCGTCGTCAACAGCTGTGCCGTGACCAACGAGGCCGTTCGCCAGAGCCGACAGGCAATTCGCCGCGTTCATCGCCAGCGCCCTGATGCGAAGATCCTGGTGTCCGGCTGCGCTGCGGAGCTCGAGCCCAACGCCTTTGCAAGCATACCAGGCGTCTCGCGCGTCGTCGCAAATGCCCGCAAGCTCAACAGCTTCGCGGCCAATGACGTCATGCCGCCAGCACCGTCGGGCTTCATGGGCCATGTGCGCAGCTTCGTCGCCGTCCAGAGCGGCTGCGATCACCGCTGCACCTTTTGCACGATCTGGCAGGCGCGAGGCCCGAGCCGCTCGCTACCATTGGAGCTGGTCCGCGACGCCGTCGCTCGCGAGCTCGACCGGGGCGCGAAGGAGATCGTGCTCACCGGGGTAGACATCACCGACTATGACGGCGGCCTCGGCGACCTCTGCGGGCGTCTGTTGATCGCCGAGCCGCGGCTCGAGCGCCTGCGCCTGTCCTCGCTCGACAGTGTCGAGATCGACGACGGGTTATTCGAGCTGATTGCCGGCGAGGCGCGGCTGATGCCCCACTTCCATCTCTCGCTCCAGGCTGGCGATGACCTCATCCTCAAGCGTATGAAACGCCGCCACAGCCGCGCCGACGCGGCACGCATCGTCGAGCGGATCAAGGCCGCGCGTCCTGACGCGACGATCGGCGCCGACCTCATCGCCGGATTTCCGACGGAAACTGAAGACATGGCGCTCAACAGCCTGAAGATCCTCGATGACTGCGATGTGATCGCAGCCCACATTTTCCCCTTCTCGGCCCGCCCGAACACGCCCGCGGCGCGGATGCCGCGTCTCTCGGCGGAGCTGGTGAAAGCACGCGCCGCCCGTCTCCGCAGCACGGCTGAAGCTCGCCGCCTCCGCTGGCTCGATCGTCTCATCGGCACCACCCAACACGTGCTGATCGAGAACAATGGCAAGGGCCACACCGATAGTTTCGCTCCCGCGGCGATTTCGAGCGCCGAGCGCGGCCAATCCGGGCCGGCGCGGATCACCGGCCGCACCGCCGACATGCTCACGGCCGTTTGGGCATGAGCTGGCTCGACCGCCTCCGCGGCGGATTCCAGAAAACCGCGGACCGCGTCGCCGACAATTTGAGTGGCCTTGCCAGCCGCGCCGCACTCGACACGGCGACGCTCGACGACATCGAGGAAGCGCTGATCGCGTCCGATCTCGGCCCCGAGGCATCGCACCGGATCCGCGAGGCCATCGCCCGGCAGAAGTTCGAGCGGCTCGACGAGCGTGGCCTGCGCTCGATTCTTGCAGAGGAGGTCGAAAAGATCTTAGCTCCCGTGGCCAAGCCGCTGGAAGTCTGGGGCTTTCCGCGGCCGCATGTGATCCTGGTCATCGGCGTGAACGGCTCCGGAAAGACCACGACCATCGGCAAGCTCGGCCATTGGCTCAAGGAGCAGGACTATGGTGTCCTGCTCGCGGCCGGGGACACCTACCGCGCCGCCGCTATCGAACAGCTGCAGATCTGGGGCCAGCGCATCGGCGCGCCGGTCATCGCCGGCAAGGAAGGCGGCGACGCGGCCGGGATCGTGTTCGATGGAGTCAAGCAGGCGACCTCGACCGGCGAGGACGTGCTGATCGTCGACACTGCCGGGCGCCTCCAGAACAAGACGCATCTCATGGACGAGCTGGCCAAGATCCGCCGCGTCCTCGGCCGGCTCAATCCCGAGGCGCCGCACGACATCCTGCTCGTGCTCGACGCGACCACGGGGCAGAATGCGCTTGCCCAGGTCGAGGTGTTCCGGGAAACAGCCGGGGTGACCGGCCTCATCATGACCAAGCTCGACGGGACCGCGCGCGGCGGCATCCTCGTCGCTGCGGCAGAGAAATTTGGGCTGCCAATCCACGCCATCGGAGTCGGCGAAACCGCCGACGACCTGCGGCCGTTCGACCCGCGCGCCGTTGCCCGCGCGATTGCCGGACTGCCGCCCGAATGAGCGATGCGCCGGAGCCGCAGGGCGGCGCCAAGCTGCTGATCGATCTGGGCCCGCTGCTGGTCTTCTTCTTCGTCTATTTCTTGGCCCCTGTTGCAGCGGTGCTGAAGATCTTCGTCGCGTCGGCCGCCTTCATGGTGGCGATGGTCGCCGCGATGCTTTTCTCGGCGATCCGCTATCACCGCATCTCGCCCCTGCTTTGGTTCTCCG
>JBJMVJ010000012.1:0-3940 GCA_045810685.1 Sphingomonas sp. | reverse complement strand
CGATTTGCGGGATGATCGACAGCTACAACAGTTCGACTCCGCCGAGCTTCCGCTTCATCATGCGGGTGATCGCGATGCGCATCCGGGTTCAGGGTTTCATCGTGTTCGACTTCCAGCCGCGGATGGGGGAATTCTACCGCGACATGGGCCAGTGGCTGGCGAGCGGCGCGGTCAAGTCGCGCGAGACCGTGGTCGAGGGGCTGGAAGCGATGCCCGACGCCTTCCTCGGCCTGTTCTCGGGTGCCAACACCGGCAAGATGCTGATCCGGCTGACGAACTAAACCGTCACCCCGGCCCCCGAGCCGGGGCCTGCCTGCTTACGCGCCCGGATGAAGTCCCGAATGACGAGTTTCTCGTTAGAACTTACACTGCGCCGGGTCGCCGGTGGTATAGCCGCGGCGGAGCGCCTCCATCCGTTGCGCCGACGTGCCGTGAGTGAAGCTGTCGGGCACGACCACGCCCTGCGATTGCTTCTGCAGCGTGTCGTCGCCGATCGCCTCGGCCGCGCGCATGCCCTCCTCGAAGTCACCCGGCTCCATGATGTTGCCTTGGGCGTCGCGGGCATTCTTGGCCCATACGCCGGCGTAGCAATCGGCCTGGAGCTCAATCCCGACCTGGATCGCATTGCCCTGCTTCTCGCTCGCCCGCGCCTGCGCGCTGTGAGCCTCGGTCAGCCGGCCCTGCAGGTCCTGGACATGGTGGCCGACCTCGTGCGCGATGACATAGGCCATGGCAAAGTCGCCCGGCGCGCCGAACCGCTGCGACAGCTCGTTGAAGAAATCGGGGTCGATGTAGACCTTGGCGTCGTTGGGACAGTAAAACGGCCCGGCCGCGGCCTGGCCGTAGCCGCAGGCGGTGTCGGTCCCGCCGCGATAGGCGACCAGGGTCGTCGGCTGGTAGCGCTGGCCGCTCTTGGCGAAAATCTGCCCCCACGTCTGCTCGGTCGAGCCGAGCACCCGGAGCAGGAAGCTGCGGACCTCGGGAGTGAGCGTCGACTGGCCCGAGGCCGCGGTCTGCGGCGAACGTCCCCCCGTCAGCGATCCGCCACCACCGCCCAGTCCGCCGAGCGAGCTCAACAGGAAATAGCCGATCAGCAGCACGACCACTCCGCCAAGGCCGAAGCGGCTCATCACCAGCGGGATCAGGCAACCGAGGCCGCCGCCACCGAAGCCGCCGCCGCCGCCGATCTGCCCGGTCCGGTCCTCGAAGTTGCTGCTTTCGGGTTCGCCGCCGAGCCGCATCGCCTGTCTCCTCGTGGCGCCCAATGCGCCACGCACCGTCACGGTTGCAAATCCGCGTTGCGCCAGCGACTAGCGCGGCAAAGGAGACGCCATGATTCTCGACGGCAAGGTCGCGTTGGTCACCGGATCGACCTCGGGCATCGGCCTGGCGATCGCCACGGCATTCGCGGCCGAAGGCGCGCAGCTGATGATCAACGGCTTCGGCGATCCGGCCGCGATCGAGCGCGAATGCGCGGAGCTGGGCGCGGTCCACGACGGCGCCGACCTCAGCGATCCGGGCGCGATCGAGCGGATGATGGCGCGCTGCGCCGACGAGCTCGGGCCCGTCGACGTGCTCGTCAACAATGCCGGCATCCAGCACGTCAGCCCGGTCGAAAGCTTCCCGCCCGACAAATGGAACGCGATCATCGCCATCAACCTGTCAGCGGCCTTCCACACGATCCGGCTGGCAGTTCCCGGGATGAAGGCCAAGGGCTGGGGCCGGATCGTCAACACCGGCAGCGCGCACAGCCTCGTCGCCTCGCCCAACAAGTCGGCCTATGTCGCCGCCAAGCATGGCGTCGCAGGGCTGACCAAGACCGTGGCCCTGGAAGCCGCTCGCGACGGCATCACCGTCAATTGCATCTCGCCCGGCTACGTGTGGACGACGCTGGTCGAGAACCAGATTCCGGATACGATGACGGCGCGCGGCCTGACCCGCGAGCAGGTGATGAACGATGTTCTGCTCGCCGCCCAGCCGACTAAGCGCTTCGTCACGCCCGAGGAGGTCGCTTCGCTGGCGCTGTACCTGTGCCGCGAGGAGGCGCGGTCGATCACCGGCGCCAACCTGTCGATGGACGGCGGCTGGACCGCGGCCTGACGTCATTGCGAGGAGTCCCGGACCTGATCCGGGACGACGTGGCAATCCAGTTGCACGGCTGGATTGCTTCGCTACGCTCGCAATGACGTGAAAAGATTCCTTCCTTTCCTGCTGATCCCGCTCGCCGCGTGCAGCGTGATCGAGCAGCCCAACGCGATGGTCTCGCAATGGAGCCGCGACTGGCGCCAGGTCGCGACCAGCGACGACCGCGCCCGCCTGCGCGACTGGCGCAGCGCGTTCGTGGATGCGCTCGCCGCGGCTCGCAAATCGGGCCATGGCGCGGACCTCGACCGCGAGGGCGCCTTGTTCGAGCCCGATGCGGCGCTCGGCGGCGGCCCGATACCCAACGGCGATTACCGCTGCCGGATGTTCAAGCTCGGCGCCAAGTCGCCGGGGATGCTCGACTTCGTCGGCTATGCCCCGTTCGTTTGCCGGATCCGCGCCGAGCGCGATCTCCAGGCCTTCGCCAAGCTCAACGGTTCGCAGCGGCCGGTCGGGCTGATCTTCCCCGGCGACATGCTCCGCCAAACGTTTCTCGGCACGCTGGTGCTGGGCGACGAGCGGCGGGCAATGCAATATGGCCAGGACGAGACCCGCGACGTCGCCGGCTTCGTCGAGCGCATCGGCCCGGCCCGCTGGCGGCTGGTGATGCCCCGTCCGCATTTCGAATCCCAGCTCGACATGCTCGAGCTGGTTCCATCCTCCGAGGGAGCGCGTTGATGAAGACCCTGCTATGGATCGCGGCCGCCGCCATGACCGCCGCCGCCCCGCCAGCCACCGCCGCGACCCTGTCGGACTCGATCCGCGCCGACATGCCGCAGCTGATGGACCTCTACCGCGACCTCCACGCCAATCCCGAACTGTCGATGCAGGAAGTGCGCACGCCGGCCCTGCTCGCGCCGCTGATGCGCAAGCTCGGCTTCGACGTCACCGAGCATGTCGGCAAAACGGGGCTGGTCGCGGTGATGAAGAACGGCCCCGGGCCGGTGCTGCTGATCCGCGCCGACATGGACGCTCTCCCGGTCAGGGAGCAGACCGGCCTGCCGTTCGCGTCCAGAGCGACCGGCAAGCTGCCCGACGGCACCGAGACGCCGGTGATGCACGCCTGCGGCCACGACACCCACATCACCACCTGGCTCGCGACCGGCCGCCGGCTCGCGGCGATGAAGGATCAGTGGTCGGGCACGCTGGTGATGATCCTACAGCCCGGCGAGGAGCGGGTGATCGGCGCCCAGGCGATGCTCGACGACGGGCTGTTCACGCGCTTTCCCAAGCCCGACGTGCTGCTCGCCTTCCACGACAGCGCGACGCTTCCCGCCGGAGTCATTGGGGTCACCCGCGGCTTCGCGCTGGCCAATGTCGACACGGTCAACATCGACGTGAAGGGCGTCGGCGGCCACGGCGCCTATCCCCAGAACACCAAGGACCCGATCGTCCTGGCCTCGCGCATCGTGATGGCGCTGCAGACGCTCGTCAGCCGCGAGAACGACCCGCAGCAGCCGGCGGTGGTCACCGTCGGCAGCTTCCATTCGGGCACGAAGAGCAACATCATTTCGGACGAAGCGAAGCTCGCTCTGACGGTGCGCAGCTACACGCCCGAAACGCGCAAGCTGCTGCTCGACGGCATCCGCCGGATCGCGCGCGGCGAGGCGATCGCGGCCGGCATGCCCGAGGACAAGATGCCGACGGTCGAAATCGAGCAGCCCTCCGCCGACGCCACGTTCAACACGCCCGAGCTGTCGGATCATCTGCTGCAATTGTTCGGCAGCCATTTCGGCCCGGCCCGGGTCGTCGAGACCAAGCCGATCATGGCGAGCGAGGATTTCAGCCGCTTCTGGCT
>JBJMVJ010000011.1:0-2516 GCA_045810685.1 Sphingomonas sp. | reverse complement strand
GGCGATCACCCTCGCACGGCCCGAGCGCCGCAACGCGATCACGGTGGCGATGTACGCCGCGCTTGCCAATGCGATCGAGCAAGCCGCGGAGGATTCGACAATCCGCGCGATCACCTTTCGCGGCGAGGGCCAGGATTTCGCCGCCGGCAACGACCTCGCCGATTTCCTCGCGGCGGCGCCAAGGCTCGACAACGACATCCCCGTGTGGCGGTTGCTGCGCGCGCTCGCGACCTGCGAGATTCCCCTGATCGCCGCGGTCCACGGCAATTGCGTCGGCATCGGCACGACCATGCTGCTGCATTGCGACCTGGTGCTGGCGGACGAAGGCGCGCGCTTCTCGCTGCCGTTCGTCGATCTCGGGCTGGTTCCCGAAGCCGCGAGCACCCTGCTCCTGCCGCGGCTCGCCGGCCGCCGCCGCTCAGCTCGATATTTGCTGCTCGCCGAGCCGTTCGGCGCCGACGAAGCCCTGGCGATCGGACTTGTCAGCCATGTCGTCGCCGCGGACGGTCTCGAGGCTGCGCTGGCGACGACCGTCCAGGCGCTGCTGGCCAAGCCGCCCGAGGCGCTGCGGCGGACCCAGCGGCTGTTGCGGCTCGGCACCGAAGTCGAAATCCTCGAGCGGATGAAGCTCGAAAGCGACGAATTCGCCGAGCGGCTCGCCTCCGCCGAAGTGAAAGAGGCGATCAGCGCGTTCTTCGAGAAGAGGAAGCCGAATTTCTCGCCCGGCTAAGGCTGCGGCTCAGGTGTTGACGGTGGTATAGACCCGCTTGGTGCGCGTCAGCGTCACCGACGGACCGGGCGCCAGCAGGAAGCTCATCTGGCGGGTGTAACTGACCTGCAGCGTCTTGTAGGTCCCGGACGCCGAGTTCGTCACCGTAACCGGATCGGAGACCGTGAAGCTGCCGCCGTTCTGGCCGTACAGCTTGGTGTTGATTCGGGCCTTGATCGCGGTGTCGGACGGCACGTGGCTGGTCGTCGTCGTATCGTACAGCGACGCCAGCCGAGCGCCTTCGCCTAGCGCATGCTGCATCCCGGCATTGGCCTCGAACAGCAGGCCGACCTGGAAAATGCCGTAGATGAAGAACACCAGGATCGGCACCGCGATCGCGAATTCGATCGCGGCGGCGCCCTGCTCGTCGCGGCGGATGAGCTTGTGTTTCATCATTGCGTGCGCAGTCCCGCTCGCCCGTGGAGGGTGAAGGTGCCGTTGGCGTTCGCCCCCGGCCAGCGGCGCGAGGTGAACATCGGCGTGAAGGTCGCGGGAATGTCGACCGTGACCCAGCGCGCATACACCTGCCCGGTTGGGCAGACGGTGTCGTAATTTGCCTGGCGGGCGCCGTTGCACTCGAGCCAGAAGTCGAGGGTGACGTCGCTGTCAGCCACGCTCGTGAACCCGGCTGCGCGCGCCGCGGACCCGGCTTCGCTCTTGAGCGTGGTGTAGGTGCTCTCGCTCGCCTGGTACTGCTGCACCTTCTCGATTGCGCGATAGGCCGATTGCTCGAGCTGGAGCTTGGCGGAATAAGCGCGGCTGATATCGACCATGCCAATAAGCAGCCCGCCGAATACCGGCGTGACCATCGCCATCTCGATGATCGAGGCGCCGCGCTCGTCGCGGCCGATCTTGCGGAGGAATTTTCTCATTCGACCAGCCTCACCTTCCTGCCGGTGAAGTCGCTCGCGCCCGAGTCCGCGGGGCAGGTGTTCGAAATGTTCATGTTGCCGGAATAATAGACCCGGCGCGCTACCAGCTGCATGCAAGCGGTCGTCATTCCCGCGGTGCCGTTGAACGTCACCTGCTGACTGGGGAAATAGAACGCGCCCTGGAAGTGCGAGCTCGAATTGCCGTTGATGTTGCTCTGCTGGCTCGCGTTCGTCCCATCCTGAGCGCGGCGATCCTGATAGAAAACGATGCCCCTGTAACCGGCGGCCGCGCCCGTCGCGGCCGTGCCCGGAGCGGTCAGGTTGAGCGTCGCGCCGCCATTGAGGTCGACGTTACCGATAGAGCTGGGGTTGGTGCCCGCCGTCCTGCTGGTCAGAATGAACGTGCATCCCAGGCAGGTCATGTTGGCCTGAGCGTTGGCCGAGAGTGATCCGGCGTCGAGAATGATGACGCTGTTCGATGGGAAGGTGACCGTTCCCCTGATGGTGATGTTGCCGAAGCAATAGGTGCCACTCGCCAGACCGGTGGTATTCGCGTCCGCCGCGGTGACCGTCGTGGTACTGTTTGAATTGACGGTCAGGTTCGGACAGTTTCCGGTCGGCAGAGGGGGCGGGTTCACGTTTGCGAATGGATCCGCCTGAGCGAGCGTGAACGGCTGAAGCACCGTTCCCGAGGCCCAGTGGGTGCTCGCCGGAATCCCGCCGACGGCCGCGATCGGGCTCGCGTTCACGTCAGACGAACCGGTGGCCACGGCCGCGGTCAGCGAGGTCGAGTTGGTGATCATGCCGCAGCCCATGTCGACGTCGGCGTTGCCGGTCGCGGTGATCCCCGTGGTCGAGGTATTCTCGAGGCTGAT
>JBJMVJ010000010.1:0-20598 GCA_045810685.1 Sphingomonas sp. | reverse complement strand
CTCGACGCACTCCGTTGCGAGCGGCTGAAGCGGCCCGATCGGCGACCGGTCGAGGTCATTCCCCGGGTCGGCGATTGCCAGTGCCGATCGCGCGTCGAGCCACGGTGCAGGGGCGATCAGGACCGGCGCCGACGGATCGGCGGCATCCCGCTCGTTGGCGAGATGGAGCGCCGCCGCCCGCTCGCCGCTGATCATCAGCCGCGCCTCGTGCTCGGGATCGACGACGTCGAGCAACTCCTGGACGACGGTCTCGACCGCCACCACGGTGATCGTCGCGGAACCGGTGATCCGAACCGGACGGCCAGTGCGGAGCAACGCAATCGCGGCGCGAACCGCGCTCAAACTTCGATCTCGCAGATCAGCGGCACATGGTCCGAGGGGCGCTCCCACTTGCGGCACGGCTCCAGCACCTGGTGGGCCTTGAGGTGGCCGGCGAGCAACGGGGAAGCCCACATATGGTCGAGCCTGCGCCCGCGGTCGTTCTTCGTCCAGTCCGGCGAGCGGTAGCTCCACCAGGTGAAGCAGCGCTCGGGCGCCGGGACGAATGTCCGGCCGATGTCGATCCACTGATGCGCCTGCTGGAGCCGGGTCAGCGCTTCCACCTCGACCGGGGTATGGCTGACCACGGTCAACAGCGCCTTGTGGTTCCACACGTCGCATTCCAGCGGGGCGACGTTGAAGTCGCCGACCACGACAGTCGGCTCGCGGAGACCCTCGGACCAGCGGATCATGCGCTCGATGAAGTCGAGCTTCTGGCCAAACTTGGGATTGACCAGCCGGTCGGGCGTGTCGCCACCGGCAGGGACATAGACGTTCTCGAGCCGGATGCCGCAAGGTAGCCGGACGCCGACGTGCCGGGCTTCGCCATTGTCCTGCCAGTCATGCCTGCCCGGGTCGGCGATCGGCACCCGGCTGAGGATCGCGACGCCGTGGTGCATGCGCTGCCCGTTGAGCGCGACATGCCGATAGCCGTGGCGCTCGAACAGCTCGCCAGGGAAGATGCTGTCGAGCACCTTGGTTTCCTGCAGGCACAGGATGTCGGGCTGCTGTTCAACGATGAGCCGCTCCACCAGCCCGAGGCGCGCGCGCACCGAGTTGATGTTCCAGGAAGCGATTTTCAGCCTTGTGCTCACCGGTCAGCGCTTAGCCCCGCAAGCCCCACAAGAAAAAGGCCCCCGCTCCGGGGGCATGGAGCGAGGGCCGGCCGAGCGTTGTCACGCAAGGGGCGCTGCGGACCGTGGGTAACAGGGGGAAACCCCAGGCACTTGCAGCACCGACCGATTATTTAGGGAGTCGCTCCTGACATTGCGATGAACGAGTACCGAATCGAAACTCTTAATGTTTCTTCTTGGGCTCGGCGTAGCTGAACGCGCTGTCGGGCACCGCGACATTGTAGCGGACGTCCGACAGCTTGACGGTGGTGCGGTGATTCTGGGGATCGATTGCGGTCCAGCCGTAGAGCTGCAGCCCGCCAGGCGCCGACCCGTTGCGCAGGAACGCGAGCGTCAGCTGGCCATATTGCGAAGCGTTCTTCGCTCGGGCGACGACCACGCGGCTGTCGTTGCTCGGCAGGATCTCCGCCTTGCCGTTGAAGTCCGGCGAGCCCGACAGCAGCGGTCCGAGCGGAGTCTTGTCCAGCGGCCAACTGTTCTTCTGGCCGACCTGATAGTCGAGGAAATAGAGGCGCCTGCCGTCGGCCACCAGCAGCGGGTCGCCGCCCCGATATTCGAACCGGACGCGGCCCGGCCGCTTGAGCTGCAGAGTCCCGGTATCGACATGGCCCTTGGCGTCGATCTGGGTGAAATCGGCGGTCATTGTCTGCACCGCGGTGAGGTGCGACTTGAGCCGGGCAAGGTCGGGCGAATCGGCCGCCGCGAGCGACGGCGCCGCGGCAAGGATCGCCGCTGGCACGAATGCGCGCGCAACGCTGGTCATGAGGGACATTCAAAACTCCTGGGTTTCACACGCCGAACTGGCGGTCGCGCTTTGAATGCGGACTGAACCTTACGGTTCCGGTCTGTTCAGGGTCAGATCGGGTGACCTTCGGGATCGATCAGCACCTCGCGGCGGCCGACGTGGTCGGGCTGGCCGACGAGTCCGTCCTTTTCCATCCGCTCGATGAGGCGCGCCGCGCTGTTGTAGCCGACGCGCAGCTGGCGCTGGAGATAGGAGGTCGACGCCTTTTGGCTCTCGGCAACGATCTGGATCGCCTTGCGGTAGAGCTGCGTCTCGGCGTCGTCCTCGCCGGTCGGCTGGCCGTCGAACAGATAGCCGCCATCCTCGGGCTCCTCCGTGACCGCGTGATTATATTCCGGCGCACCCTGCTTGCGCCAATGCTCGGCGACCGACCGCACTTCCTCGTCCGACACGAACGGACCATGGACCCGGATGATCTGCTTGCCGCCCGGCATGTAGAGCATGTCTCCCTTACCCAGCAGCTGCTCGGCGCCCTGCTCTCCAAGGATGGTGCGGCTGTCGATCTTACTCGTCACCTGGAAGCTGATGCGGGTCGGCAAATTGGCTTTGATTACGCCGGTGATGACGTCGACCGACGGCCGCTGCGTCGCCATGATCAGGTGGATGCCGGCCGCACGCGCCTTTTGCGCCAGCCGCTGGATCAGGAACTCGACCTCCTTGCCGGCGGTCATCATCAGGTCGGCGAGCTCGTCGACGACGACGACGATCTGCGGCAGCACCTCATAGTCGAGCTGCTCGGTCTCGTAGATCGGCTGGCCGGTGTCGGCGTCATAGCCGGTCTGCACGCGGCGCCCGAGCTTGGCGCCCTTGGCCTTCGACTCGCGGACCTTGGTGTTGAAGCTGGGCAGCGCGCGAACGCCGAGGTTGGCCATCATCCGGTAGCGCTCCTCCATCTGCTCGACGGTCCATTTGAGCGCCCGGATCGCCTTGCCCGGCTCGGTGACGACCGGCGCGAGCAGATGCGGGATGTCGTCGTACATCGACAGCTCGAGCATCTTGGGATCGATCATGATCAGTTTGCACTGTTCCGGATCGTAGCGGTAGAGCAGCGACAGGATCATGCAGTTGAGTCCGACCGACTTGCCCGAGCCGGTCGTTCCGGCGACCAGCAAATGCGGCATCGGCGCCAAGTCGGCGATGACCGGATCGCCGGCGATATTCTTGCCGAGGATCAAGGGCAGCGACATGTTCTGGTCCTCGAACGCCTGACTTCCAATGAGCTCGGACAGCGACACCATCTCGCGCTTAGGGTTGGGCAGCTCGATGCCGATCACGCTGCGCCCGGGGATGGTCGCGACCCGCGCCGAGAGCGCCGACATGTTGCGGGCGATATCGTCGGCAAGCGCGATGACCCGGCTCGCCTTGATCCCGCTCGCCGGCTCCAGCTCGTACATCGTGACCACCGGCCCCGGTCGCACCTCGACGATGTCGCCCCGGACGTTGAAATCCTCGAGCACGGTTTCGAGCAACCGCGCGTTGCGCTCGAGCCCGGCCCGGTCGATCTGCTGACGGGTCTCCCTGGGCGGTGGCGACAGCAGGTCGATCGTCGGCAACTGGTAATTGTCGCCAAGCGCTAGACTGGGTTGCGCCGCCGGTTTGCGGCCAGTGCCGCGCATAGCGGCGAGTGCCGACCGCGCCGGCTCGGCTACCGTCGGGCGCACTTTGGGCGGCGCGGCCGGAGCGGCGCGCTCGTCCCGGATCTCGGTCGCGCGCGGCGCCGCCCGGCGCTCGGGCGCCTGGCGACGGAACCGCCCGCCGATCCACGCGCGCTCATTCGCGGTGAAGCCGATCGCGAAGTAGCCCACGATAAGCCCGGCGATGGCGAACAGCAGCAGCGCGGCGAATCGAACCGGTCCGGCAAGCTGTGGATTATGGATGAGCGCGATTGCCGCCGCGATGCCGTGCGCCGCCGCGAGCCCGAGCGCGCCGCCCCAACCCGCGGGAAGCCCGGACACCGCCGAAGCGCTGGTAAGCCCGAGCGCGATGCCGAGCAGCACCGCACCAAGTCCTGCGAAGAACAGCCCCCGGACAATCCGGCCCGCCGGTTCGAGGCGCAGTAGCCGCAGCCCGGCGACGGCGATGACCGGCAGGAACAGCATCGCGCCGAGCCCGAAGAGCAGCAGCAACGCGTCGCTCAAATAGGCCCCGAACGCGCCGAGCCAGTTGGCCGGCGGGCCCCCGGCGGCGGTGCTGAGCGACGGATCGGTCGGGTTGTGCGTGACGAGCGCGACGGCGCCGGCGACGCTCAGCGCAAGCAGCAGCGCTCCCCAGCTACGCACGGCGAAGCGGCGCACGGCCTCGCGCAGCGCATCCCGCCAATCGGGCGCCAGTTCGCGCTTCGGCGCGCGTGTGGCAACGGTCGCCATGTCCCACCCCCAGGAATTCAGGGTCTAGAATCCCCCACACAGAGTCCGGGGTCAAGGACGTCATTGCGAGCCTAGCGAAGCAATCCGGAACCGTTGCCGGATTGCTTCGCCGCACTCGCTCCTCGCAATGACTGTGCAAGGCGATTAGACGGCCGTCCCATGGACCGCGCGGACGTGATCATCTTCGGCGGCGGGCTGGTCGGCCTGGCGCTCGCCTCGGCGCTGGATTCGAGCGGGCTTTCGGCGATCGTGGTCGATCCGGCGGATCCGGCACCGCGCGGCGACGCGGCCTTCGACGGGCGAACCAGCGCGGTGTCGTCGAGTTCGATGCGCATGCTCGAGACGATCGGTGTTGCCGAACAGCTCGCCGAACCGGGCTGTCCGATCCGGCGCATCGCGGTGGCCGACGGGCTTGAACCGGGTGGGCTGCACTTCGACGCCGAGGATGACGAGCCGCTCGGCTGGATGCACGAGAACCGCCACCTACGCGCCGCGCTCCACGCCCGCGCGGAGTCCGGCAAAAACCTGTGGCTGCTGTGGAAGTCGCGGGTCGCGAGCGTCGATCGCGGGGACCATGGCGTGATCGTCGGGCTCGAGGATGGCCGCAAGCTGAGCGCGCCGCTGCTCGTCGCCGCCGACGGGCGCAATTCGGCTACTCGGGGAGCCGCCGGGATCCGGGTGGCGCGCTGGAAATACGGCCACCAGGCGATTGTCTCGGTGCTTCGCCACGACAAGCCGCATGACCATGTGGCGTACGAGATCTTCTATCCCACCGGCCCGTTCGCATTGCTGCCGATGAATGACGAGAGCCGAGGCCACCGCTCGGCGATCGTGTGGTCCGTTGCGCAAGAGGATGCCGCCGGATGGCCGTCGCTGAGCGACGAGGATTTCGCCGCGGAGGCGGAGGCGGCGATGGGCGGTTTCCTCGGCAAGATCGCGCTGCTTGCGCCGCGTTCGTCGTTCCCTCTCGGCTTCCATCATGCGGCTCAAATGACCGCCCGGCGGTTGGCGCTGGTCGGCGACGCTGCCCATGCCATCCATCCGATTGCCGGCCAGGGTCTCAATCTCGGGTTCCGCGACGCGGCAGCGCTGGCGGAGGTGCTGGTCGAGGGAGCGCGGCTCGGGCTGGATCTCGGCGACCGGCAGTTGCTCGAGCGCTACCAGCGCTGGCGCTCGCTCGACGCGCTCTCGGTCGCCTTCGCCACCGACAGCTTGACGAGGATCTACGGCGTTCCCGGCAAGACTGCATCGGCAGTCCGGCGCTTCGGCATGGGCCTGGTCGGCCGTATCTCCCCGCTCCGGAACCGGCTGACGAGCGAAGCGCGCGGGACCAGCGGCGAGCTTCCGCTGCTCCTCCGCGGCCTGCCGATCTAGTTACTGAAGCGTCGGCTCGATCTCCGTGCCGCCGTTCACCGCCGCGCGGTGGAAGTGCATCAGCTGCACCAGCAGGTCGGCGCGGCCGGTGAGCGTCGGTTGCTCGAGCAACGCCTGCTTGGCGCCCATGTCGAACGGCGCGACCTGCGCGATCGCATTGACCAGCATCTCGTCGTCGAGGCGCGACACCGCGGTCCAGTCGACCGCGAGGCCCATCGCGTCGCCAAGCCGGCGCGCCTCGCGTTCGACCTCGGCGCGCTCGGCAAGCGACAGCGGCGGCGGCTCGCTGTCGTCGAACGCCTCGACGTCGACTTCGGCGCAGCGATAGGCCGCCTCGACCTCGCATTCGCTGACCAAGCGGAAACGGTTGGAACCGAGCAGCACGATGTTGAAGCGGCCCTCCTCGAGCTCCTCAACGCCGACCAGCTCGCCGACGCAGCCGACCGAATAGAGCGGCGCCTGGTTGTCGTCGTCGATCCGGTGCGGCTGGATCATCGCGATCCGCCCGCTGCCGTCGATCGCGTCCTGCACCATCTCCCGGTAGCGCGGCTCGAAGATGTGCAGCGGCAGCTGCGAGCGCGGGAACAGGATCGCGCCGGGCAGTGGGAAGATCGGAACGCGGAGCGTGCGGCTCATGTGAACAGCACGGCCGAGAGGCGGCGGCGCTGCGCGCTCGACCATGGGTCTTCGAGCCCCTGCGCCTCGAGCAGCTGGAGAAAGCGTTTGCGCGCGGCTGCCTCGTTCCACTCGCGGTCGCGGCGGATCAGCTCGAGCAGTTCGTCGGCGGCGCGGTCGCGGTCCCCGGCGGCCATCTTTGCCGAGGCAAGCTCGAACCTCGCCTGATGATCGTCGGCATCTGCAGCGATCCGAGCTTCGAGCGCGGATGTATCGACCGCCGGCGCCGACGCGATGTCGAGCGCGGCGCGGGCACGAGCGATCTCCGGCTTCTTCGCTAGCTCCTCGGGCAAGCCGCCCAGGATCTCGCGGACTTCGTCCAGCTCACCGCCCGCGATCAGCGCGCGCGCCAGCCCGCCAATCACTTCAGGATTGTCCGGCGCCATCTCGCGCACCTGGCGGAAGATGTTGACGGCGCGCGGCGCGTCGCCGTCGGCCAGCACCTGTTCGCCCATCGCGATCAACGGCTCGATCTCGGCTTGCGGCGCCGCGCCTTCCGGCTCGATCTTGAGCTGCGCGATCAGCTGATCGAGCACCTTCTTGAGCTGACCTTCGCTGCGCGCGTTGGTGAGGTCGGCGACCGGCTGGCCGCGATATATCGCATAGACCGTGGGGATCGATTGGATGCGGAATTGAGCGGCGATCAATTTGTCGTGCTCGATATCGATCTTCGCGAGCTTGACGCCCTTGGCGGCATAGTCGGCGGCGACCTTTTCGAGGATCGGCGACAGCTGCTTGCAGGGGCCGCACCAGTCCGCCCAGAAGTCGAGGATGACGAGCGCGGTCATCGACGGATGGATGACGTCGGACTCGAACCGCTCGATCGATTCGCGCTCGGCTTCGCTTAGACCCAGTGTCGCCACGGTGGTTGTCAGGCTCCCTTCACCAACGGCCGTTCGGCGCCCATATGGGCGGCTCGCGCGGCGGCCACAAGCGGGCGTGCAGCGCTCTTGCGAGGGCGCGGGCGGCCATGCTAGGCGCGCGCCTCACCTCCGCCGGACCAGCGTCCGGCGTCAGCTCGAGCGGGCGTAGCTCAGGGGTAGAGCACAACCTTGCCAAGGTTGGGGTCGAGGGTTCGAATCCCTTCGCCCGCTCCAACGCCGACATGCCGCGGGCATGTCGAAGCCTTCGAGCGCACGAGCGCAAGCGAGCGGCGACCGCTTCCGTCAGCGCGGCGAAGCAGCCATTAGCCGGCTCGTGGACCACACCACCGTCATCGCCCTGGCCCTGCTCTTCGCTCTTGGGGCCACACTTTATTCGAGCGTCGGCCATGGCGGGGCTTCGGCCTACATCGCGGCCATGGCTTTGCTCGGCCTTGCGCCGGAGACGATGAAGCCGACCGCGCTGGCGCTCAACCTGCTCGTCGCCGGCTTCGGCGCCTGGCGCTACTGGCGGCGCGGCCTCACCAACTGGAGGCTGGTGCTGGCCTTCGCGCTGGCGGCAACGCCGGCCGCATTCATCGGCGGCGCCATCCATCTCCCCGAGATCTATTACAAACCGCTCGTGGGGCTGCTGCTGTGGGCCGCCGCCGCCCGGCTGCTGTGGCAACCCAAAGCGCTTGCCGAGCGGCCGGTGAAGGCCCCGCCTTTGTGGCTCAGCCTTCCGGCGGGGGGCGTCCTCGGCCTGCTCGCGGGCCTCACCGGCACCGGCGGCGGCATATTCCTCAGCCCGCTGATCATCCTCAACGCGTGGGAGGAGCCGCGCCGCACCTCCGGCGTGGTCGCGGCCTTCATCGTTCTGAATTCGCTCGCCGGGCTTACCGGCAACGCCGCGTCGGTCGGCCATTTGCCGCCGCAGCTGCCGATCTTCCTCGCCGCGGTCGGGGCCGGCGCGCTGATCGGGACGTGGCTCGGCGTCGAGCGGCTGCCGCGGCCGTGGCTGCTGCGGACGCTCGGGCTGGTGCTGACGGTCGCCGGCGCCAAGCTGCTGCTGACTTAACCCCAGCCGCCCGACTGTCCGCCGCTCTTCGCCGTCACTTCGATGCAGGCGATGACCATCGTCCGGTCGACCCCCTTGAGCATGTCGAACAGCGTCAGGCAGGCGCCCGCGACGGCCGTCAGCGCCTCCATCTCCACCCCGGTGACGGCGGTGGCGCGCACCTCCGCCTCGACGCGGAAGCCGGGCAGCGCCTCGTCCACCTCGATCCTGACCTCGACCTTGGTCAGCGGCACCGGATGGCACAAAGGGACGAGCTCGGCGGTGCGCTTGGCGGCCATCACCCCGGCGAGCTCCGCGGTGGCAATCACCGCACCCTTGGGAGCGGTGCCGGCGCGCACCCGGTCGAGCGTCTCGGGCTTGCACGTCACCATGCCGGCCGCCGCCGCGGTCCGCGCGGTCACCTCCTTGTGCGACACATCGACCATGCGCGCCCGGCCCTCTTCGCCGACATGGCTGAGACCGCTCACGCCGGCACTTGGCCAACCAGCCGCGGCACCAGCCCGGCAAGCGAGCACGGTTGGTAGCGGCTGTCGAGCTCATCGCGCAGCACCAGGTCCCAGCCGTCGCGGCAGGCGCCGGTCGAGCCCGGCAGGCAGAAGATGAAAGTGTCGCCGATCTGCCCCGCGAACGCGCGCGACTGCAGCGTCGACAGGCCGACCGTGCCGTGACTTGCGAGGTGGAACAGCACGGCAAAGCCGTCCATCTCGCGCCGGCACAAGGGCCTTACCGCTTCGGGCGTGACGTCGCGCGGCGCGAAGCCGGTGCCGCCAGTGGCGATGATCACGTCGATCTCGGGGTCGCCGGCCCAGGCGCGGACCTGCGCCTGGATCGCGTCAACCTCGTCGGCCACCAGCGCCTTGCCGGCAAGCCCGTGGCCGGCAGCGGTCAGGCGCTCGGCCAGCAGCGCTCCTGATTTGTCGCTCTCCTCGGCGCGCGTGTCCGACACGGTCAGCACCGCGATGTTGAGCGGGTGGAATGCCAGGCTGGGGTCGACGCCGGCCATTGCTCAGCCCCAGCGGTCGCGGTCCGCAAGATCGGCTTCGCTCGGCTCGATCCAGGTCGATCCGCCCTCGCCCACTTCGCGCTTCCAGAACACGGCTTCGATCTTCAGCCGGTCCATAAGATAATCGGCAGCGTCGAACGCGGCGCGGCGGTGAAGCGAGGCGGCTCCGGCGAACACGATCGGCTCGCCCGCGGGGATCATGCCGCAGCGGTGCACCACCCGAACGTGGCTGACGTCGAACCGCTGGGCGCAGCCCACCGCAATATCCTCGAGCGACTGGCGGGACAGGGCCGGATGATGTTCGAGGACCAGCGCATCCACCGCATCGCCGTGCGTCGATTCGGGCCTGGCAAGGCCGATGAAGGTCACGATTGCGCCGTCACCCCGCGCCAGCTCGGTGAGTTCGGCGAGCTCGAGTTGCGGGTCGAGCGCGTGCGCCTCGAGAAGGGCAACGACGCTCATCCGCCCGATACCGGCGGCAGGAACTCGAGCTTGTCGCTGCTCGCGAGAATATGCTCGTCGCCGACTAAAGCGTTGCTGACGCAGGCGCGCGAGCGGCCGAGTGCAACGGAAGCAGCGGGAAAATGCCCCGCAAGGTGACGGCGGATCTCGCCGACCGAGGCGCCCGGCAGTGCGTCGAGCTCAACTTCCCGCTCGATCGCGTCCGCCAGCCGGCCGTACAGCAGGATCCTCAAGCGAGCCTCCTTGTCGCTACCTTGCCTGTCGCGGCGCGGCGCCAAGGTCAACCGCCTTGGTCACGAAGCGCGACAGGTCTAGGGCGCGCCTGAGGAGACTCGATCATGGCTGAACAAGCTGAGCTGACGCGCCCGAAAAGCGAAACCAACAAGCTGCAAACCGTCAACCCGGCGACCGGCGAGCCCGGCAAGAGCTACGATCCGCACACGATTGAAGATGCGCAAGCGATGGCGAAGGCGGCGCGCGCCGCGTTCCTGGCTTGGCGCCGCACCAGCTTTGCCGACCGCTCTGCGGTGATTCACAAGGCGGCAGACATCCTGCGCGCCCGCAAGGACGAGTTCGCGCGGCTGATGACCCAAGAGATGGGCAAGACGCTCGACGACGGCCGCGCCGAGGTCGAGAAATGCGCGTTCCAGTGCGACTGGTTCGCCGATCACGCGGCGGAATATCTCGCCGACGAGCCGGCGGACATCGGCGGCGGCGAAGCGTTCGTCGCGTTCAACCCGATCGGCATCGTGCTTGCGGTGATGCCGTGGAATTTCCCATTCTGGCAGGTGTTCCGTGCCGCCGCGCCGGCGCTGATGGCCGGCAACGGCTTGCTGCTCAAACATGCGAGCAACGTCCCCGGCTGCGCGCTGGCGATCGAGGAGGTGCTCCACCAGGCGGGCGTCCCCAGCGACCTGTTCCGCACCCTGCTGCTGCCGAGCAGCGAGGTCGAAGCGCTGATCAAGGACGACAATATCGCCGCCGTGACCCTGACCGGCAGCGTGCCGGCCGGGCGGAGCGTCGCGACCGCCGCCGGATCGGTGCTCAAGAAGTGCGTCCTCGAGCTCGGCGGCGCCGACGCTTATCTGGTCCTCGACGACGCCGACATCGAAGCGGCAGCCAAAGTGTCCGCGACCGCACGGATGGTCAACGGCGGCCAGAGTTGCATCGCTGGCAAGCGCTTCATCGTCGTTGGATCGGTCCTGCAAGCATTTGAGAAGGCGCTCGTCGAGGCCATGCGGGCCTACCAGATGGGCGATCCGGCCAAACCCGGCACCAGGCTCGGCCCAATGCAGAGCGTCAAGGCGCGCGACCAGATCCACCGCCAAGTCGAGGAGAGCATCGCCAGGGGCGCGAGGCTGCTGCTCGGCGGCGAGGTGCCGGACAGACCCGGCGCCTGGTATCCAGCGACCGTTCTCGCCGACGTCCGGCCGGGCCAGCCGGCTCACGACGAGGAGGTGTTCGGCCCGGTCGCCGCGATCATCACCGCCGCGGATGAAGCCGATGCGGTCCGCATCGCCAATGCCAGCGAGTTCGGCCTTGGCTCGGGCGTGTTGACCTCCGACCTCGAGCGCGGCCGGCGGATCGCGGCGCGCGAGCTCGAAGCCGGCTCGAGCTTCGTCAACGAGAATGTCCGCTCCGACCCGCGCACGCCGTTCGGCGGGGTCAAGCATTCGGGCTACGGCCGCGAATGTTCGGCCTACGGAATCCGCGAGTTCGTCAACATCAAGACGGTCCATGTGAAACCGGTCGACGCCGGCGCGGGCAGCCGCACCGAATAAAGGCTCAGTCCTCGAACAGGGCCGTTCCGACGCGCACCGCGGTCGCGCCGAGCATCACGGCCGCCTTGTAATCATTGGACATTCCCATGCTGAGGCCGGTGACGTCATGGCGTCGCGCAAGCTTCGCGAGCAGCGCGAAAAACGGCGCGGGTTCGAGATCCAAGGGCGGAATGGCCATGAGGCCGGCGAGCGGAAGCGGTGAAGCGCGCACGGCCGCGACGAGCGTCCCCGTCTGCTCGATCGGGCAGCCGCCCTTCTGCTCCTCCCCGCCGATGTTGACCTGGACATAAACCGCGGGGGCACGCTGGGCCTTCTCCGCCTCCTTGACCAACCCTTGCAGCAACGAGCGTCGGTCGATCGAATGAATGACGTCGAACAGCCTCACCGCCTCGGCGGCCTTGTTCGACTGGATGCGGCCGACCCCGTGCAACCGCACATTGGGATGGCGCTCCAGCAGCCCGGGCCATTTGCCCAGCGCCTCCTGGATGCGGTTCTCGCCGAAGTCGCGCTGGCCCGCCTCGATCAGCGGCTCGATCGCCTCGGCGCTGCGGCCCTTGCTCACCGCGATCAGCTGGACGCCTGCCGGGTCGCGCCGGGCGAGCGTCGCCGCCTGGGAAATGCCATCGAGGATCTGCCGACGCCGGTCGGCGGCGCTGCTCATGGCTATGCGCTATAGGAAGAGCGGGACCGTCACGCGACTGCCCGGCACTCGCGGCGCTGCGCTCGCTCGATCAGGCTTAGAACTTGAACGCGGTGCCGACGTAGACCGCCTGGCTGTCGCGGCGCTCGTCCTGCAGCGCGGACAGGCGATCGCGCTCGATGTTGTAGCGCACGCCGCCGGTGACCGCGATCCGGCGCGACAGCGAATAGGAAGCGCCGGCATCGAGCGAGACATTGTCGCCGCGGCGCAGCGCCGCCACCGGGTTGCCGGTGGTCCGTTCGGCGCCCACGGCAAGCCGGGTGCTCAAGCGGTTGCTGAGCGAATAGCTGACGCCGAGGACGGCGCTCTCGCGGCCGCCGGCCGCGGGGTCGGCGCTCTTCGCCTTGGCGATATCGCCCGACACGGCGAATCGCCGCCAGCCGACGGCGACGCCCAGATTATAGCCGGTGGGCGTGAGCTGGTTGACGGCAGCGGTCGGAGCCGAGGCTTCAGCAACCCGGTTGTCGAGCGGCGCGAGGACTCGAGCGCGGATCGCCACTCGGACCTGCGACGGCCGGCCCTTGGCGGGCGCGGGCGTGAACTTGAAATCGGCCAGCGCGAGGCTCCTGCCGGCGAGCGCCGCCGCCAGCTTGGGATCGGCATTGGCCGGGGTGAAGGAGGAGACCGGATCGAAGCTCAGCGCGATCGCTGGAGCGCGCTTGCCGGCCTGGTTTCCGACCGCGAGCGCCGGAGACAGCACAAGGCCGGCCGCGGCGGCTGCCGCAACCAGCTTGGCTCCCGTACGATGCGCGACTCTGGGCACAATCCACTCCCTGTCGAGGAATCGATATAGTCAGACTCGCCTCAAGGTTCCATGAGGCGAATCGATTCCTTCCACTGCTGTGGCCGGCAAGGCACAATCGGTTCACCGCGCGGCGCATGCTTGCGGGCGGAGCATGACCTTCTATAACGCCCGGGACCCGCTTTTCCCGATGCCCAAGGACGCCCGATGACCCGCCTGCAAACCACCGCCGCCGCACTCACCATCCTGGCGCTCGCAACGCCCGGCTGCTCGCGCAACCGCAATCTGCCGACCCAGCTGGCGCCGTCGCAAATGACCACGCTCGCAATCAACTCATATCTGTGGCGCGCAGCCATCGATACGGTTTCGTTTGCGCCTCTGCTTCAGGCCAACCCGAGCAGCGGAGTGATCATCACCGATTGGTATTCGAACCCGAAAGTGCCGACCGAGCGGGTCAAGCTTACGGTCGCGGTGCTCGATCCCGATCTTCGCGCCGACGCGCTGCGGGTGTCGGCCGCCAAGCAAGTCTATCAGAACGGCGGGTGGGCCGATCAGCCGGTGACTGCGGCAACCGTCCAGAAGCTCGAAGACATCATCCTGACCCGGGCTCGCGACCTTCGCCGAATCGCCGTTCGGGGGTAGTTCGCCACGCATGAACAGCCGCTTCAACCCGGCTGAGGCCGACCGCCGGTGGCAGGCGCGGTGGGACGAGGCGGGCAGCTTCCGCGCCGACAGCGACAGCAACAAGCCGAAGACCTACGTGCTCGAGATGTTTCCCTATCCGTCGGGGCGCATCCACATGGGCCACGTGCGCAATTACACGATGGGCGACGTGCTCGCCCGCTACCGGCGCATGCAGGGCATGGAAGTGCTCCACCCGATGGGCTGGGACGCGTTCGGCATGCCGGCCGAGAATGCGGCGATGGAGCGCAAGGTCCATCCCGGCGAATGGACCCGCGCGAACATCGACGCGATGCGCAGCCAGCTCAAGCGGCTCGGCTTTGCGCTCGACTGGAGCCGCGAGCTCGCGACCTGCGACCCCGATTATTATGGCCATGAGCAGGCGCTGTTCCTCGATCTGTTCGACGCGGGGCTCGTCTATCGCAAGGAGAGCGAGGTCAATTGGGATCCGGTCGACATGACCGTGCTCGCCAACGAGCAGGTGATCGACGGCAAGGGGTGGCGGTCGGGTGCGGCCGTCGAGCGGCGCAAGCTCGCGCAATGGTTCCTGAAGATCACCGACTTCGCCGACGACCTGCTCGACGGGCTGAAGGACCTCGACGACTGGCCCGACAAGGTCCGGCTGATGCAGGAGAATTGGATCGGGCGCAGCCGCGGGCTGCAGTTCCACTTTCGCCTCGCGGAGCCGCTCGATTCGATCGACAGCATCGAAGTCTTCACGACGCGCCCGGACACCATCTTCGGAGCGAGCTTCGTCGCGGTCGCGGCCGATCATCCGGTCGCGCAGGCGATTGCCGGTACGGACTCCCAGGCGGCGCGGTTCATTGCTGAATGCAAGGCTGGCGGCACCAGCGCGGCCGAGCTCGAGACCGCCGAAAAGAAGGGCTACAGGACGGCGGTCGAGGTCGTCCATCCGCTCGACCCCGAGTGGCGGCTTCCCCTGTACGTGGCGAATTTCGTGCTGATGGATTATGGCACCGGGGCGATTTTTGGGGTGCCGGGCCATGACCAGCGCGATTTCGAGTTTGCGAAGCAATATCATCTGCCGGTCAAGCGCGTTGTCGCCGCGGACCCGGATCTTGCCTCGGAACCGATCGGCGACGAGGCCGAAACCGTGCCCGGCGTAGCGGTCAATTCGGACTTTCTCGACGGGCTGACCACGCCGCAGGCTGCGGCCGAGGTGATCCGCCGGGCGGAGACCGCCGGCTGGGGCCACGGCACCGTCCAGTACCGGCTGCGCGACTGGGGCGTGTCGCGCCAGCGCTATTGGGGCACGCCGATCCCGATCATCCACTGCCCGGCGTGCGGCGCGGTGCCGGTGCCACGCGACCAGCTGCCCGTGGTGCTGCCCGAGGACATCGAGTTCGACAAACCGGGCAATCCGCTGGATCGGCATCCGACGTGGAAGCATGTCACTTGTCCGGGCTGCGGCGGCGCTGCGGTGCGCGAGACCGACACACTCGACACGTTCGTCGATTCCTCCTGGTACTTCATCCGCTTCGCCAGCCAGCCACCGGACCAGGCGTTCGACCGGATCGAGGCCGAGAAATGGCTGCCGGTCGCGCAATATATCGGGGGGGTCGAGCATGCGATCCTGCACCTGCTCTACGCGCGCTTCTGGACTCGCGCACTGCAGCGGCTCGGCCGGATTTCCGTCGCCGAGCCGTTCCACGGGCTGTTCACTCAAGGCATGGTCACGCACGAAACCTACCGTGCCGGTGACGGCAGCTGGCTTAGTCCCGGCGAGGTCACGCGCGACGGCGACGACTGGGTCCACATCGAGAGCGGCCAGCCGGTGACGCCCGGCCGCGTCGAGAAGATGTCCAAGTCGAGGCGCAACACCGTCGATCCGGAGCCGATCCTCGCCAAATATGGCGCCGACGCGGTGCGCTGGTTCATGCTCTCCGACAGCCCACCCGAGCGCGACCTCGAGTGGTCGGAGGGTGGGATCGAGGGCGCCTCGCGCTTCGTCCAGCGCGTGTGGCGCTTGGCGACCGGCGGCATCGGCGGCGAAGGCGAGGACGAGGAGCTCGAGCGCAAGCTTCACCGCGCCATTGCTGCGGTCGGGGAGGCGGTCGAGGCGCTGCAGTTCAACAAGGCCGTTGCCCAGCTCTACGAGCTCACCAACGCCATCGAGAAGGCACGGCCGTCGAGCACGCGGCATCAGGCGGTGAGGACATTGATCCTGCTTGCCGCGCCCGCCGCGCCGCATTTGGCCGAGGAGGCTTGGGCTGCGCTGGGTGAGAACGGGATGGTGGCCGACGCACCATGGCCGTCCTTCGATCAGGCGCTGCTGGTCGACGATCAGGTGACGCTTGCCGTCCAGGTCAATGGCAAGCTTCGCGACACCTTGAGCGCGCCGCGCGGGCTCGACCGCGCCGCCGCCGAAGCGCTCGCCCTCGCCTCGGAGAAGGTCCAGCGCCAGCTGGACGGCGCCAGTCCGCGCAAAGTCATTGTCGTTCCCGACCGCCTGGTGAATATCGTCGCCTGATGCGGCATCCGCTCCTCATCCTTGCGTTTCTGGCGCTCGGGGCATGTGGTCTGCACCCGCTGTATGGCGGCGGACCGGGGAGCACCGTCGCTTCAACCTTGCGCTCGGTGACGGTCGCGCCCATTCCCGGGCAGTCCGGCTGGCTGGTGCGCAACAAGCTGGTCGATCGCCTTGGCGATGGCGCTTCGCCTGCCTACCGGCTCGACGTCACGCTCGACGACAACATCACCTCGTTCGGCCTGAGGAGCGACCGCGCCGCGACGCAGGAGAGGCGGACTTTGCGCGCGCGTTACCAGCTCGTCGACCTGCACAACGGTCAGGTGGTGCTCGACGCGACTGCCGGATCGGACGCCGGCATCGACATCGTCAGCTCCGAATATGCGACCATCGCGGCCGAACAGACCGCGCTCGAGAACCTCGCCGGGATCGTCGCCGACCAGATCACCGCGCGGGTCGCGCTGTACGCATCGCGCACGCAGCCGGCGAAGTGAAGGCGACCAAGGCCACCATCGGCGGTGCGGTTGACCAGCCCGCGCCGGGCATCCGCTTTTATTTGTTTTTCGGCGAAGACGAGTCGCAGTCGCGCGCGCTTGCCGCTCGCCTTCTCGAAGCGCTCGGCGCGGCGAAGTTTGTGGTCGCCGCCGGCGCGGTCAAGTCCGACCCCGCGTCGCTTGTCGATGAAGCGGGCGCGTTGAGCTTGTTCGGGGGCAAGCGCGTGATCTGGATCGAGCCCGCGACCAAGGACATTGAAGAAGGCGTCGCCGCCTTGCTCGAGGGGCCGGAAAGCGAAAGCCCCGTCGTCGCCATCGCCGGCGTGCTTGCCCCAAGCTCGGGCCTTCGCAAGCTTGCCGAAGGGTCGCCGCTCGCCCTCGCTTATGCCGCCTACGCGCCGCAGGGGGAGGAAGCCGAGCGGATGGTGATCGATGTCGGCCGCCGCTTCGGGCTCAAGATCAGCGCCGCGGTCGCGGCCCGGCTCGCCGACAGCTCGGGCAACGACCAGGCGATTGTCGCGCAGGAGCTGCAGAAGCTCGCGCTCTATGTCGACGCTTCGCCCCAGGCGCCCAAGGACCTCGACCATGGCGCGATCGACGATGTCGGCGCCGACAGCGCCGAGGGCGACTTCCAGCGCCTTGCCGATCTCGCGCTCGGCGGCGAAGTGGGCGAGCTTGCCGATCAGCTGGCGCGGCTCCCGGCCGGCGGCAACGAGGGCATTCCGGTAGTTCGCTCGCTGCAGCGCCGGCTGCTGATGCTTGCCCCTTTGTGCGCGCGGGTGGCGCGGGGCGAGCGGCTCGACGCCGTCATGACGTCAATGGGCAAGGCCTTGTTCTGGAAAGAAAAGACCAAGGTTCACCGGATGGTCTCGGCGTGGAGCGCCGAGGATTTAGCGACGGTTGCGGAGCGCGCCGGCAAGCTTGAGCGCTCCCTGATGTTCACGGCGGCGCCCGACCGCGAGGCGCTTGGGGAGGAGCTGCTGGCGATCGCGCGCAAGGCGCGCAGCGCGCGCTAGATCGGCTCGCCCGAGAGGCGCTGGCAGATCATGTCGAGCTGGTCGAGGCTGGAATAATGCAGCGTGACCGATCCGCCCTGCCCCTTGTGCGCGACGTGGACCTTGAGCCCGAGCAGGTCGCCGAGCTGCCGCTCGAGCACCTGGAGGTCGGCATCTACCGGCTTCGCCGCATTGCGTGCGCTGGCGCGCGCGATATCGATGCCGGCCCCGGGACGGGATTTCTGTCGGCGTGCGCGATCTTCTGCCTGGCGTACCGACAACCCCCTCGCGACGATTTCGCGGGTCAGCGCCTCAGGGTCGTCGGACGTCGCCACGGCCCGCGCGTGACCCATGCTGATATCGCCTTGCAATAGCGATTGCCGTACAAACTCCGGAAGATCGAGCAATCTCAACAGGTTGGCGACATGACTTCGCGACTTGTGGACGATCCGCGCGACGTCGTCCTGGGTGTGACCATGCCGTTGGATCAGCTGCCGATAGCCGTCGGCCTCCTCGAGCGCGTTCAGGTCCTGGCGCTGGATATTCTCGATCAGCGCAAGCTCGGCTGTGGTTGATTCGTCGATCTTGCGGACGATGGCGGGAATGGCGTGCAGCCGCGCGCGCTGCGCCGCGCGCCAGCGCCGCTCGCCCGCGATGATCATATAATCCTCGCCGTCGGGCCGCAGCAGAATCGGCTGGAGCAACCCCCGCACGCGGATCGATTCGGCGAGCTCGTCGAGCGCCTCCTCGTCGAACTGCACGCGCGGCTGATTGGGGTTGGGCTTGATCCGGGCGATCTCGATCTCGCGCACGCCGCCGCGCAATTCGGCGCCTTCGCCGACGCCGGGGGCCGGTGCCGGATGCGCTGCTTCGCCGAGCAGCGCCTGAAGCCCCATGCCGAGCCCCTTAGCCGGACGATCGCTGCTCATGCCGCCGCGGCCAGTTGCGGCAGCCGCCCGATCAGCTCGCGAGCCAGCCGCACATAAGCTTCGGAGCCCGGGCATTTAAGGTCGTAAATCAACGCCGGAAGCCCATGACTAGGCGCTTCCGACAGCCGGACATTACGCGGCACAACCGTGTCGAACACCGTCGCGCCGAGACAGGCCCGGACATCTTCGGACACTGCCTGCGACAGGTTGTTGCGGCGGTCAAACATCGTCAGTGCAACGCCCAGGATCGACAGCTGCGGGTTGAATGCAGTTCGGATCCGTTCGACGGTCTGGAGCAGCTGGCTGAGCCCCTCCAGCGCGAAGAACTCGCACTGGAGCGGGACCAGCAGATAGCGCGCCGCGACCAGGGCGTTGACCGTCAGTAGGCCGAGCGAGGGCGGGCAATCGATGAGACAAATGTCCCACCGCCCCGCCGGCGCACCCGCGAGCGCCTTCTCCAGCCGATGCGCCCGATCGGCCAGACTGACGAGCTCGATCTCAGCGCCCGACAGATCCTGCGTTGCCGGCAGGAGGTCGAGACGCGGGACTCGGGTCGCGACCGCCACCTCAACCGGAGACGCGCTTCCGATCAACACGTCGTAGCTGGAGCGGGACCGTTGCGCCTGCAAAACGCCGAGGCCGGTCGATGCATTTCCCTGCGGATCCAAGTCGGCGAGCAGCACCCGCCAGCCGATCGCGGCGAGCGCGGTGGCGAGATTGATGCAGGTGGTCGTCTTGCCGACGCCGCCCTTTTGATTGGCCACCGCAATGCGGATCATCGTTTCGCCCTCACCCCAGTGCCGACAACGATAAAGGAATCGCCGTCGGTCACGCTCCGTTCCACGTGGAACGCACCTTGCCATGCTTGTTGCGCTTCGGCCAGTTCCCGCTCCGGGTTGCGTCCCTTCGGGAGCACCCACAGCGTTTTTCTTGTGGACAGATGTGCGGATATCTCGAGCAATTTCCCAATCCGGGCCACTGCGCGAGCGGTGATCACGTTGTACCTTCCTGTAGCGTACTCCACCTTCGTAGGAACGACGGTGACATCGAGCCGTAACGATTCGGCGGCTCTGTGGAGAAAGTCGGCGCGGAGACGTCGCGGCTCGACCAAGATGACCGGCCCGGCGACCAGGCAGGCGATCACCATCCCCGGCAGTCCCGGTCCAGAACCGATATCGGCCCACGACGCGCCAGCGTAAGGTTCGAATCGCGCCAGCTGGGCCGAATCGAGGATGTGCCGCTCCCAGAGCACGTCGAGCGTGGAGACGGAAACCAGATTCTGCCGCTTATTCTCCTCGCGGAGGAACGCCGCGTAGGCCTGCAGCTTCTCGAATGTTTCACGTGAAACAGCTCTGCGGGCGACTTGCGCCAAACGTTCGATCACGCCGCAGCGCGGCGGCTCGCCGCTACATAGAGCGCTGAAAGAGCGGCGGGCGTTATGCCGGGCAAGCGGGAGGCTTGGTCGAGTGTCTCAGGGCGCGCAACAGACAAGCGCTCGACCATTTCCGTCGACAGCCCCGGAATCGCCGCGAAGTCGAGGCAGCGCGGAATCCATACCCGCAAGTCGCGCTGGACGACTTCCCATTCCCGCTGCTGCCGAGCGACATAGGGAGCATAAAGAGCGTCAGCCTGGCCCTCTTCGGTGCGAGCCCACTCGCTGCCGCAACGAAGCGCAAGATGCGCCTCGATCTGCGCGCGACGGCGCAAAGACACGCAATCCGCCTCAAGCGCGGTGTAGCCCAAACGGGTGGTCGCATTGTCTGCTCGCAGCGAAAGCCGGTGCTCAGCACGCGCGGTCATCATCCGGTAAGGCTCGCTGACGCCCTGCAGCGTCAAATCGTCGATCATCACCCCGATGTACGAGGTGCGACGGTCGAAACGAACTTGGTCCAGCCCCAGCGCAGAGGCGCCGGCATTGAGCCCGGCCGCAAGACCCTGCGCCGCCGCTTCCTCATAACCCGTCGTGCCATTGATCTGCCCGGCCAAGAACAGG
>JBJMVJ010000009.1:0-7629 GCA_045810685.1 Sphingomonas sp. | reverse complement strand
CGATCCTGCGCTACCCGGGCCCACTCCTTAACGGCTGCGCCGCCAGCTCCTATTTCGCCGTCGCCGATACAGCGAAGAAGGATGTCGAACAGGAAATCGCAGCAGCACTTTACGACGGTCCGTTCGCTGAGCTTGGCCCATTCTATTGGCGCGATGCGATCGATGACCTGGTCGACAACTGGGCCGAAAGCTCCGAAATCGAATTTACCGGCGAACAGGCTTCTTACCGCCGTGCATTGCTCGAAGAGCGCCTGGGCAAGGGCGCCCTTGCCCGTTACACCACATGCCCTCGCTGCCATGGCGAACGCGGCGGCTATCGGTGTCCGTTTACCGATGCTGTGGTGTGCGAGCGGAGCGACTGCTCCGTTGGATCGAGCGGCTGGATTCCACTTGGCGCCGACCTGAGCCGGGTCGAGCGAGGGTTTTACGACGAGACATCGCCGATGCTCGGTAGCTGACGGTGGCGGCCACCAGTCTGATGCCCCTCATGGAGCGGCGTGTCCGTGAGTCCTGGAACAGCCTCTACGCCGAAATTCGCAAGATGGGCGGAGAAGCGCGCCCGAATCAGGCCGGGGACATTTTCGTGCTGCGGCCAACCGACGAGGGTATTGAAGTGGAGGTCAAGCCCGTCACCTTCCGACTGAAAGAGAAAGCCGAGAGCGGGGACAACTCTATTTACGTCGTGGTTGAGGGCACGTTGCTCTTTTCATCAGAATCGACCCGCGATCAGCTTTGGGCCGGAGGCTTTGCAACGAGGGTCGGCTATTTCCGGGAGGTTGACGAAAAAAGGCTGAAGCACGTCTACGGCATTCACTACGATTATGACGACAGCCTGCCCGCGCACCCCGTCTATCATTGCCAGCTCTCATCGATGGCAGCGATGGTCCATCCCATAAATACGGCCTTCAATCGGGATTTCGACGCGGTCGAGGACAATGACAATTATGTGATGGGCCTGCTTCGAAACGTCCGCGTTCCAACCGCCCATATGGACCCGTTCTCAGTCTTCCTACAGATCATCGGTGACCATCTAGTGAGCGAGATCAACGATGATCAGCGCATCGCCTTTACAAGGGCACAGGCGGCGCTTGCGACGATCCGCAGTCTGCCCGCCGCGGCCGCACGCCTCGACTCGGTCTTCGAGACGCAATGCTTCCGCGCGAATCACTGGTATCGCGACGCCAAGCACCAAAACCAGGGGTAAGCACAGCGTGATTCCGACTATAGGTCCGGCTCACTTTTGCAGCAGTACTTCCGCGGCATAGGCAAGCGGGCTCATGACACGAATTGCTCCTGCGACTTCAACGACACGAGCTTCCACGCCGTTTCGGGACGCGTTGAGCGCGACCGGGCTCACATCCTCCATGATCATACCGATGCGCGTGCACAGCTGAACGACTAGATCCATCAGATCCCGGTCAATCGCGTCCGCCTCGTCCATGGACGCATTGACGCCTGCACCTTGTGACTAAGTCCAGTCCCAGCTTTTTGTGGAACCTCGAACTCGACTGGACTTGAGCTCGAACCAGAGCATTGGTCCGTCGAGTCGCAGCGCAGGAGAAGCGCCGCTGCCCCGACCGGTCCGACCGGCGGGGCTTTGGGTGGTGGGGCAGCATCCGGGCTGTCCCCACAAGGAGACCCACGATGACCAAGACTTCCAAAAAGGCGCCGACCGCCGCTACCGGCAACCACAAGCCCAGCGAGGCTGGCGCAAGCATGACCAAACCGAGTGCTGGTTCAGAGTCCCAAGCGAACGTACTTGCGCAGGCGCCGAACATACCCAGCAAGCAGCAACAACTGGCCGCCCTGGTCGTCCGTGACGAGGGCGCCACGCTCGATCAGATGGTAGCCGCGACCGGCTGGTTGCCGCACACTACCCGTGCCGCGCTGACCGGCCTTAAGAAAAAGGGCTATGTCATCAGCAGCGACAAGGTGGACGGCGTCCGCACCTACCGCGCAGTCGCTCCGGAATGACCCCTGTCAGCCTCGATGCCGAACTCACCGCACTGGAGTCCATGTCGCGCGCCGAGCTGCGCGCGGCATGGAGCCGCCAGGTTCGCACGACGCCGCCCAACGTCAGCACCGGTTTGCTGCGCCGCGCGCTCGCCCATCATCTCCAATCGAAGGTGTTGGGCGGCGTCACAAAGGCAATGGAGCGCAAGCTCCAGGAGATCGCCGACGGTCACGCCGCGGCGCGGGTGGCACCCGGCACGCGCTTCGTGCGCGAGTGGCGCGGCAAGGTCCATCTTGTCACCATGACCGATCACGGGAGCTACCGCTGGCACGATAAGGATTGGGCCAGCCTGTCGATCATCGCGCGCACAATCACCGGTACCCAATGGTCTGGGCCGGCCTTCTTCGGCACGAAACAAACCAAGCGTGCCGCATGACCCGGCTGCGCTGTGCCATCTACACGAGGAAGTCGAGCGAGGAGGGTTTGGAGCAAGACTTCAATAGTCTCGACGCCCAGCACGAAGCCTGTGCCGCTTATATCAAGAGCCAGGCGAGCGAAGGGTGGAAGCTGGTCCGCGACCGATACGACGACGGCGGCATCTCAGGGGGGACGCTTGTGCGACCCGGCTTGCAGCGCCTCCTCGCCGACATTGCCGCTGGGCACATCGACATCGTCGTCGTCTACAAGGTCGATCGCCTCACCCGTTCGCTGCTCGACTTTGCCAAGTTGGTCGAAGCGTTCGACAAAGCCGGTACCAGTTTCGTTTCGATCACCCAGTCGTTCAACACCACCACCAGCATGGGCCGGCTGACCTTGAACATGCTGCTTTCGTTCGCCCAGTTCGAGCGCGAAGTCACCGCCGAACGCATTCGCGACAAGATTGCGCAGTCGAAGGCCCGCGGCATGTGGATGGGTGGTACGCCGCCCATCGGCTACCGCCCCGATGGTCGCAGCCTTGCGATCGTCGAGGAGGATGCGGCCATCGCCCGCCACATCTTCGCCCGTTACGTCGAACTCAGCAATGTCCGGCTGCTCGCCATCGAACTGGAGGAACGCGGCATCCGCTCGCCCGCGCGCAAAACGCTTAGTGGGCGCGCCTTCGGCGGTGGGCCGTTCAGCCGCGGCCAGCTCTACAAGATTCTGTCGAACCCGAGCTACATCGCCCGAATCGATCATGGCGGACGCTCACACGAAGCCAACCACGCGCCGATCATTGAGCAAGAGCTGTGGGACCAGGTGCAGGCGATCCTTGCTGCCAACATCAACGGCACTCGCGGCCCCGCGCCCGCGGAGGCGAGCTTGCTTGCCGGAAAGCTGGTCGATGATCGCGGCGTGCCGATGATCGCCACGCACGCGTGCAAAGGCAAAGTACGCTACCGCTACTATGTCAGCCGCGATCTGCATCATTCGGGCGATGCTCGCGCAACCGAGGGTTGGCGTCTTCCCGCACGTGAGATTGAACCCCTCGTACGTGCAAGATTGGCTGCCCGCCTGAACGACCCGATCGAATTGCTGGCCTCGCAATCGACGATGCCCTCCCCTGATGAGCTCACGGGGATCATCGCTCGCGGCGAGGACGCTGCAATCAAGCTGGCCGGTCCGCGCGCACCGGCCGCGAAGCTGGTGCATGAGCTCGTGTCCGAGGTCCGGCTCGGGACAGGTCGCGTCATCATTGTGCTCAACCCTGCTAAGGTTGCAAACCTTCTCGGCATCGCCGGAATGGCTCAGGCTATCGAGTTGGAAGTGGTCACGACCCTCAAGCGCAGCGGCTGCGTGATGCGCTTGATCATGCAGAACGGCAGTGCTGCCGTTCCCGCTGTCGATACGACCCTAATCAAGTCGATCGCGCGTGCGCGGAACTGGTGGGATCAGCTCTGCGAAGACGAGGGGTTGACGGTCACGGCCATCGCTGATCGCGAGAACTTGACCCGCAGCTACATCACGCGAGTACTGCGCCTGGCGTTCCTCAGCCCCGATGTTCTCAAGTCTTTGCTGGATGGAAAAGCGCCTGCACACCTCACCACCGACCGTTTGACGGCCACGGATGCCGTCCCGGCACGCTGGCAACACCAGCACAAGATGTTCAACATCTCGTAGCCTGCGATGGCACAATACCTAAGCGGTAGCATGAAATTGCCGCGCAGAGAAAAGGCACTTCGTGTTACTATTTCAGCACCTCTTCGAAGCTCTCCGTCGTACCACATCTGCTCTGATAGTGGCGCAAATTCGCGCAATTCGTCACGGCGTCACCAGGTGTTCTCCGGATAGCATGACTTGTTGGCGGAGCGGGAGGGATTCGAACCCTCGATACGGTTTTGCCGTATACTCACTTTCCAGGCGAGCGCCTTCGACCACTCGGCCACCGCTCCGCATGTCCTGGAAGGGCGCCCATCTAAGGGCCGATGTGCACGGGGGCAAGGTTGCCGCCGGCGCGCCTGATCTCGTACTGCGTTCGATGATGACCCCCGCCGAACGCCTGTCGGGCCGAACGCCATCAGCCGATGACATCGAAGCGGTCGCGAAGCGCACGCTCGCGCGGCTGCCCTCGCCCTTCGCCGAGAGCCTCGGAGACGTGGTGCTGTGCGTCGAGGAACTGGCGGACATGAACACCATCCGCAAGCTCGGCCTCACCCATCCGACGCAACTAAGCGGTCTTTACGAAGGCGTGTCGCTTAACCGGCGGAGCGTCGACCAGTCGGGGACCTTGCCCGAGCGCGTGACGCTCTTTTCGCGGCCAATCCTGGCGGAATGGCGCTCGACGCCCTTCAGTCTCGACCAGCTCGTCGCGCACATCGTCATCCACGAGATCGGCCATCATTTCGGCTTTTCCGACGCGGACATGCACGCCTTGGAGCGCGAGTGACCGCGCTCCTGCGCTTCCACCAGGTTACACTGCGCCGCGGCGGGCGGCTGCTGTTCGAAGGCCTCGATCTCGAGCTCGGTCCCGGCGAGCGGCTTCACGTCGCCGGCCCCAACGGCAGCGGCAAGTCGAGCCTCATCCGGCTTGCCGCCGGACTGCTCCGCGCCGAGCGCGGCCGCATCGCTCGCTCGGCGCTCGCGCTCGCCGAGGACGCGCTCGCGCTCGACCGTGAGCTGCCGCTCAAGCGGGCGCTCAGTTTCTGGGGCGGAGCGACCGAGGAGTCCATGGCCGCGATGGGCATCGCGGAGCTGGCGCCGGTGCCCGTGCGGCTGCTCTCGTCGGGCCAGCTCAAGCGGGCAACGCTTGCGCGGGTTGCAGCATCGGGCGCGCCGCTGTGGCTGCTCGACGAGCCGCTGAATGCCCTCGATTCCGAGGGAGTCGAGCGATTGGCGAATCTCGTCGAGCGCCACGTGGCAGTGGGCGGCGCCGTGCTCGCCGCCTCTCACCAATCGCTGCCGGGCGAGTGGCACGGGCTGGAGCTCGCGCAATGATGCGCGCGCTGATCCTTCGCGACATCCGGCGCGGCTCGACCGGCATAAGCTGGCTGCCGATCGCCTTCTTCCTGCTCGTCGTCGCGCTGATGCCGTTCGCGGTCGGACCGGACGCGCGCCTGCTCGGCCGCATTGCCGCTGGCGTCCTGTGGATCGCCGCGCTCACCGCCGCGCTGCTTCCGGTCGAGCGGCTCATCGAACCAGATCGGGCGGACGGCGTGCTCGACCAGCTCGCGCTGCACGGTCTTGCCGACGAAAGCATCGCCTTCGCCAAGATCACCGCCCACTGGCTAACCTTCGCGCCGCTGCTGCTGATCGCCACCGTCCCCGGAGCGGCATTGCTGGCCATGGGCGGCGCTTCACTTGCACGCGCCGAGATCGCCCTGCTGGTAGGGACGCCCGGGCTTGCGGCGCTGGCCGTCGCGATTGCGGCGGTGACCGCGGGCCTTCCGCGCGCGGGGTCGCTTGCCGGACTGCTGCTTCTGCCGCTCGCGTTGCCGCTGCTGATCTTCGGCGCCGCCAACGCGCTGCTGCTCGAAGGGGCGGTGTCGCTGCTGCTGACCGCGGGCGCGCCGTTCGTTGCGGGCGCGGCAATAAGAGGCGCTAGGACTTAGACCATCTCGCGAAAATGGCAGTCGGAAGCAGCAGTCCGCGAGCCTCTTCGCGCACGGCCATCTCGCCCATCTCTACCGTGCCGCCAAGATCGCCAAAGATCTGCTTCACGAGCTCGCCAATCGCGAGGGCGGACATGCGCACGGCGTAGACGGTCAGCACGAGGAAACGGCTGTCATCGTCAAGCAGCTTGCGGCAATCGGCGAGCAGCGGCGCCAGATTCTCCTCCAGCCGCCACACCTCGCCAGTCGGCCCCCGCCCGAACTTGGGCGGGTCGAGAACGATGCCGTCGTAGCGCCGCCGCCGCCGCACCTCCCGCGCGACGAACTTGCTCGCATCGTCGACGATCCAGCGGATTGGCCTGTCCTCCATGCCGGAGATCCGCGCGTTCTCCTTGGCGAAGTCGACGGACCTCTTTGAAGCATCGACGTGGACCACCCGCGCGCCCACGTCGCTCAGCTGCAAAGTACCCACGCCGGTGTAACCGAACAGATTGAGCACGTCGGCATCGGCGGACCGCTCACGCATCCAGTCCCATTGAGGTGCCATGTCCGGGAAAAAACCCAGGTGCCGAAATGGCGTCAGGTGAGCGGCGAAGCTGACGTTGCCGCGAGACAGCTTCCAGCCGGGCGGCACAACCCTGTCCTTCTGCCGCCAGCGACCTCCTCCGTCCTCATCCGGCCCAGGGACAAAAATCGCGTCATAGTCCCAATCGGCCGAGGCCGGCGCCCACATCGCCTGCGGCTCCGGACGAACGATGCGGAACGGCTCATATCGCTCGAGCTTCTGCCCGTTACCGCAGTCGATCAGGCCCCAGTCCGCCGACGGTTCAGCAATGATCGTCCTGAGCTCGCTCACGCTGCGAGCGCGAGCTTCGCGCCGACCGAGGCGACGGCAATGGGGCCCTCGAGCATGGCCCGACCCGCGCTCCTGGCGTCCGCCACCGTAACGCTGCGGATCTGCCCAAGCAGTTCGCCGAGCGTCAAAATGCGTCCGAACACCTCGATCGAGCGGGCAATGTGATCGGCGCGGCCCTGGACCGTCTCGAGGCTCATCAGCAGCCCAGCTTCCATCTGCGCCTGTGCGCGTCCGAGCTCGGCTTCGGCCAGCGTTTCCGCGGTCGCGGCAAGCACGTTGCGCGCAAGCTGCATCGATTCCGCAGCTTGGCGGCGGTCCGCCGCACAGCCTATTCCGACGAGCCCCGTGTCCGCAAATGCCTGGTTCCAGGCGTAGATCGAATAAGCGAGGCCGCGCTCCTCGCGCAGCTCCTGGAACAGCCGCGAGGAGGTGCCGCCGCCGAGCGCCTGGACGAACAAAGCCAAGGCCGCGTGGGCGGGGTCGGCCGCTCCCTTGCCTGGAAAGGCCAGGCACCAATGCGCCTGCTCGAAGGTTCGGCGATCGTTGCGGACCCCACCAGTGAAGCGCGCCGGCTCCACGACGGGCTCAGGACTCGCTTCCATGTCGCCGAACAGCCGCTCACCGAGCTTCAGGACGTCGCCCGGTTCGACCCGGCCGCTTGCCGCCAGAACCAGCCGCGCGGGCACGAATTGCTGCGCTAGCCACGCGCAGCAATCACGCCGCGTGACCGCGAGGACGCTCTCCGCGCGCCCGAGCTCCTGTGTTCGGATGTGCTTCGTGTAGTTTTAGTGTTT
>JBJMVJ010000008.1:0-54614 GCA_045810685.1 Sphingomonas sp. | reverse complement strand
GATGACGCCCTCGGCGCGGCCGAGATCCACGACGACATGGCCGAACTCGACGCGCTTGACGACGCCGGTGATGATCTCTCCGACGCGGTCCTTGAACTCCTCGAACTGGCGCTCGCGCTCGGCGTCGCGGACCTTCTGGAAGATCACCTGCTTGGCGGCCTGGGCGGCGATGCGGCCGAACTCGATCGGCGGCAACGGATCGACGATGAAGTCGCCGACGGCGGCGCCCTTCTGCAGCTTCTGCGCGCTCTTGGAGTCGATTTGCTTGAAATGATCCTCGGGCTCCTCGACCACTTCGAGGACCCGCCACAGACGAAGGTCGCCAGTCTCTGCGTCGAGCTTGGCGCGGATGTCGTTCTCGGCGCCGTAGCGGGCGCGCGCGGCGCGCTGAATCGCATCCTCCATCGCCTCGATGACGATGCCCTTGTCGATCAGCTTCTCGCGCGCGACCGCGTCGGCGATCGCGATCAGCTCGGCCCGGTTGGCGCTGACGGCAGCGGGTGCGGTGGCCATTAAATGTCTTCCTCTACGGTCTGAATTGTATCGGCGCCCTCGGTATTGAGCGGCGCGGTGGCGTTGATGAGCTTATCGGTCAAGAGCAGCTTGGCCGACGAGATTTGCGAATAGGGCACGACGTGGGCGGCGCCACTCTTGTCCGTGAGCTTGACCTGGTCACCCTCGACCCCGTCGATCGTGCCGGAATATTGCTTGCGGCCGCCCTTCGGCTCGGCGAGGCTGATGCGCGCTTCATGGCCCGCCCAATCGGAATAATCGCGGAGGCGGGTGAGCGGCCGGTCGATGCCGGGCGAGCTGACCTCGAGCCGGTAGCTGCCCTCGATCGGATCGTTCGCATCGAGCCAATCAGAAACGCGCCGCGAGATGGCCTCGCAATCGCTAAGGTCGAGTTGGCGGGTGTCGGGCCGTTCGGCCATCACCTGCAGCGTCGGGTCCGAGGTGCCGCCGATCATCGCGACGCGCACGAGCTCGTAGCCGAGGCTCTTGACCTCGGGCTCGATCTGCTTTGCGACGCTCGCAATGTCCGACACTCAAACTCCGTGGGAAAGCCCAAACGTCTCTCGGACCGGAGCCGTGGGGCCCCAGCCTCGGGCATCTGACGATGTCGAGGAGAGACCCGCGATATAGGCGGGAGTCAGCTATAGGGCAAGGCTGGTCAGCGGCCGAGCGCGCGGTTCTCTTCGCGGATGCGGACGGCGAGTGCGGCTGCGTTCAGCAGGCTGAAGATCAGCGCCACCCGCCACAGGCCGAACACCAGTGGGAGAAGCGCAATTTCAGCCACCACCACGGCATAGTTCGGGTGATTGAGATATTTGTACGGACCGCGCGCGACCAGCTGCTCGCCGGGCACGACGATGATCCGCGTGGTCCAGCGCCGGCCAAGCGTCTGCAGAACCCATATCCGCGCGCATTCGATTAGGGCGAAGAGGGCGAGCAGCGGCAGGTTTACGGGCGCGGCTGGCGCAAGCCACCACAAAGTGGCGAGCCACGCGACGTGGAGGGCCACGATCAGCGGATAGTGGCCGCGCGCGACCTCGCGCCCACCGGCGGTGATCAGCCGGCGCGTGTTGGCGCGAGCGATCGGCAGCTCCACCAGCCGCGACATGGTAACGAGCGAGAGAATGAAAAGGTTGAGGATCACGCCGCTTCGAGCAGCATCCCGCCGCAGGTGAAGCCGGGCCCGAAGGCTGTCATCAGCACCTTGTCGGGAAGCCCGCGCGCGAGCAGTCGCTCCAGCACGAACAACACCGTCGGAGCGCTCATATTGCCATAGTCGCGCAGCACCTCGCGCTCGAGGTTGAGTTCGCCCTGATTGAGCTTGAGCGCGCTTTCGATCGCATCAATCACCTTGACCCCGCCGGGATGGCAACAGAAGCGGTCGATCTCGTCGCGGGTTATGCCGAGCTCGCGGCCCATCTCGTCCACCGCCCCGGCGAGCTCTGCCTCGATGAACGGTGGGATGGCACGGTCGAACACCACCGAGAGACCCGGATCGTCGACGTCCCAGCCCATGATTCGCAGCGTATCCGGCCACAGTTTCTCGGCCGATCCCGTAATTCGGGCAAGGCTGTGGGTCCCGCTGGTGACGACAGCCGCGGCGGCGCCGTCGCCGAACAAGGCGGTGGCGACCACTGCCGCTGGGTCGTCGCTGTCGAGGCGGATCGAGATCGAGCAGGTCTCGACAGTGACGAACAGCCACAGACTGCCGGGATCGGCGGCGGCGAGCCGCGCCGCAAGCGACAGGCCGTTGACGCCGCCGGCGCAGCCAAGGCCGAAGACCGGGACCCGGCGGACATTGTCCCGCAGGCCCAGGCGGCGGGCGACGCGCGCCTCGAGACTCGGCGTGGCGATGCCGGTGGTCGAGGCCGCGACGACGCCGTCGATATCGCGCGGATCGAGCCCGGCCTTTTCGATCGCCGCGCCCGCCGCATCGATGAACAACTGCTCGGCCGCTTCCAGATACAGCGCGTTGCGGTCATGCCAGCCGTGGCTGTCCATGTACCACTCGAGCGGAGCGACGATGTGGCGCCGGGCGATGCCGGCGTTGTCGAACACGCCCGAGAGGCGGTCGAACAGCGCTTTGCGCCCGAATGCCTCGCGCGCGCACGCCTTGGCGTCGGCCTGTTCGACCGCATGGGCCGGAACCGCGGTAGCCAATGAGAGTAAGCTGCAGGGTCGCATATTGTTCTTTAGTGGGCCGCAGGGCGGCTGAGGTTCACGTTACGAGGATGGAACAGTCTCGAATGGCTCGGCACATTATGCAAGCGGCGTTGCTCATTGTCCTCGCGGCGTGCGGCAGTTCGAACCCCACGACGGCCCAGCCGGCGAGCAATTCCGAACGGTCGTTCGTCACCTCGCCGGTCGCAACGTTCGACTCGCCGTGGGCGATGGACTTTGTGCCCCGGTCGAACACGGCAATCGTCACCGAGAAGCCGGGGCGCATCTGGCTGGTCGACCTGAGCACCGGTCAAAAGCAGCCGGTCGCCGGCGCGCCGCCGGTGGTGGTGTCGAGCCAAGGCGGGCTGCTCGACGTCAAGCTCTCGCCGACGTTCGCTCGCGATGGTCTGGTCTATCTCACCTATGCCGAGCCCTCCGAGAACGGCGGCAGCGGGCTCGCTCTCTCACGCGCAAAGCTGGTCCGCGACAGCAATGGCGCGCGGCTCAGCGGCCTGCAGCGGCTCTGGCACGACCCGGCAGGCGGGCGCGGCGGCCAGTTCGGCGCGATCGTCGCGTTCGCGCCCGACGGGAAGTCGTTGTTCCTGAGCAGCGGCGAGCGCCAGCGCTTCACCCCTGCTCAAGATCCCAGCCAGCCACTCGGCAAGATCCTCCACCTGACGCTCGACGGAAAGCCGGCGCCGCGCAATCCGTTCGCCGGACGAACCGGAGCGCCGAGCGTGGTCGTCACCGATCCGCCGGAGGACACCGAGGCGGCGCCGAGCCAGCCGGGCCGCACCATCCGCTGGCCGGGACCAAACCTGACACCTGCCGAGACGTGGAGCAGTGGCCACCGCAACCCTTACGGCCTCGCCTTTGATGCGGAGGGGCGTCTGTGGGAGACGGAGATGGGTCCGCGCGGCGGCGACGAGCTCAACTTGATCCTGCCCGGGACGAATTACGGCTGGCCTTTGGTCTCGGAAGGAAGGAACTACGACGGGAACCCGATCCCGCCTCACTCGAGCCGGCCCGATCTTGAGGCGCCGAAACTGACGTGGGTGCCATCGATCTCGCCGTCGAGCTTGATGATCTACGACGGCAAGCTGTTTCCCGAGTGGAAGGGGAGCGGATTCATCGGCGCGCTGTCGGCGAGGGCGCTGATCCGCGTCACCTTCAGCGGCGACCGCGCGGCAAGGGCCGATCAGTGGGACATGGGCCGGCGCATCCGCTGGGTCGGCGAAGGGCCGGATGGGGCGATCTACGTGCTCGAAGATGAAGCCGGAGGCCGATTGCTGCGTCTGACGCCGGGTCAGATTCGCCGGTAGCGCAGATAATAAGGCCGGCGGCCCTCGCGCCGGGACTTGGCGCCGTAGCGGGTTTCGATCCAGCCGCCGGGTGGTTGCAGGAAATCGGCCGGTGTTTCGGCGAGCCATTCGAACTCATCTGCGTGGCGCTGCATGACCATTAGCGCCCAAGTGAGATAGGTCGGATCGTCAGTTGCGAGCCGAAACTCGCCGCGGGCCCTGAGCTTGGCTGCGAACAGGTCGAGGGGGCGGTCGTTGACCATTCGGCGCTTCGCATGCCGCGATTTGGGCCAGGGGTCGGGGTGCAGCAGGTAGAGGAAGCTGAGGCTAGCATCGGGTAGCCGTTGCAGCACCTCGAGCGCGTCGCCGCGCCACAGGCGGATGTTCGCGAGGCGCTGGTCGCGAATGTGCCCAAGCGCTGTGGCGACGCCGTTGAGGAACGGCTCGGCGCCGATGAAGCCGTGCTCCGGCAGCATGTCGGCGCGGTTGGCGAGATGCTCGCCCGAGCCGAAGCCGATCTCGAAGTGGAGCGGACGGTCATCGCCGAACAGCCGCGCCGCAGTGATGTCGCCTTCGGCTGGCACTTCGATCGCCGGGAGCAGATTGTCCATCAGCTCCTGCTGGCTCTTGCGAAGCTTGTGCCCACTCGACCGGCCGTAGAGACGGTTGAGGGTTAGCGGGTCACCAGACTTGAACGCCGTCATCGCGAATGCGGGTAGGGCGCAGATTAACTCTTGGGAACCTCTGCGAGTTTGTCGCGCTTTTCTGGCAAGAAAAGAGACAGCGCGATGGCCGAAACTGTTAGTGAACGGCCCAGGAGCGGTCTGGGCACTACCCGTCATCCCTACAGCGCACTGCTTCTTCCGGTGCCGATCGTCTGTTTTACCGGAGCGCTTCTCACCGATCTTGCCTACGACAACAGCGGCGGCAATCTGCAGTGGGTCAATTTCTCCAGCTGGCTGCTCGCCGCCGGGCTGCTGTTCGGCGTGATTGCCGCCATTCTGATGCTGATCGACTTCGCCAGGCTGGTCGAATTGCGGACCACGTTCGGCTGGGGCGCGTTCGCGCTGTTGCTGGTTACCCTGGTCGTCGAGTTCATCAACAGCCTCGTCCACGCCCGCGACGGCTGGACCGCGGTGGTGCCGGCGGGATTGATCCTGTCGGTGATCAGCGCGGTGCTGATCATGTCCTACGGCTGGCTGTGGCACGAGACGCGCTACGGAGAGCGGCCATGAGGCGCGCGCTCGGCATCGCCCTCGCCGTGATCCCGCTCGCGGCGTGCGGAAGTAGCCAGAACATCGATCCGTCGCAGCAGGTCGGGCCAAATCCGGTCCTGCCCAAACCGGTCGAGGAACTGGTCGCCGCTGTCGGTGTGCCCAACGTTGTCGGCTGGAAGCAGGGTGAGACTCCAAGCGTGCCGCAAGGCTTCAAGATCGAAGCCATGGCGACGGGCCTATCCAACCCGCGAAACGTCTATCCGCTCGCCAACGGCGACGTGTTGGTCGTTGAAACCGATCGAGTTGGGTCCGAGCCGGTCGACCGTCCCAAGGACCCGATCCGCGACTTCATCATGTCGCTGGCGCATGGCGGCGGCGGCAAAGAGACTTCAGCAAGCGGCGGCAAGCCGCAGCGGATCACGCTGCTCCGCGACGCCGACGGCGACGGCAAGCCGGAGCTGAGGAGCGTTCTGGTCGACCATCTTGTTTCGCCGTTTGGGATCGTGCTGGTCGGCAACGACCTTTACATCGCCGATACCGACGGGATCCTGCGCTACCCATTCACGCCGGGGCAGACGAAGATCACGGCTCCGCCCGAGAAAGTGATCGAACTTCCGGGCGGACTGATCGACCATCACTGGACGAAATCGCTGACTGCGAGCCCGGACGGGTCGAAGCTGTACGCCGGCGTCGGTTCGAACAGCAACGTCCAGGAGCGCGGGCCGGAAGCGGAAATCAACCGCGCCGCAATCTGGGAGGTGGATCCGAAGACTGGTTCCTATCGCGTCTTCGCGAGTGGGCTCAGGAATCCCAACGGGCTGACCTTCTATCCAGGCAGCAACACACTGTGGACCGTCGTCAACGAGCGCGACGAGCTCGGACCGAACCTGGTGCCCGACTATATGACGTCCGTGCGGCCGGGTGCCTTCTATGGCTGGCCATACAGTTACTACGGCCAGCATGTGGACGCGCGGGTCAGGCCGCAGCGGCCGGACCTGGTCGCGAAAGCAATTCCGCCCGATTACGCGCTGAGTTCGCACGTCGCGGCGCTCGGGTTGGCCTTTTACACCGGCGCGAGCTTCCCGGCGATTTTCGGCGGCGGCGCCTTTGTTGGCGAACACGGCAGCTGGAACCGCCGTCAGCTCAATGGCTATCGGGTGGTCTTCATCCGCTTCTCGGGAGGACGCCCGGTCGGGAAGCCACATAATTTCGTCACCGGCTTCGTTGATGCGAACGGCAAGGCACGCGGCCGCCCGGTCGGTGTCGCGGTCGATCGCACCGGCGCGCTGCTGATCGCCGATGACGTCGGCGGCACCGTCTGGCGGGTCACTTACGCCGGAGCCGCGCGCGCGCCGGCTCACGCTTGAACGAGAGGAGAGAAAGATCATGGCCACGACGAACGAAGGGCCCCGCGGCGGCCGGCCCCACAGCACCGCGAAGATCGCCGACCATCCGATCCACCCGATGCTGATCCCGTTCCCGATCGTCTGCTTCGTCGGCGCGTTCGTCACCGACATCGTCTACAAGCAGAACAATGATCTCGGCTGGGCGAGGGCCTCGATGTGGCTGCTCGGCGTTGGCCTCGTAATGGCCGCGTTGGCGGCGGTCGCCGGGCTCACCGATTATCTGGGCGATGAACGCATCCGGCGCCTCGGCGACGCGCTCAAACACATGCTCGCCAATGTGACGGCGGTGGTGATCGAGCTCGTGAACCTCGTGCTGCGACTCAACAATCCCGGATTCGCGCAATCGACAGGCGTTTATCTTTCAGGCGTCGTCGTGCTCATCCTGCTCTACAGCGGCTGGAAAGGCGGGGACCTCGTCTACCGCCACGGGGTTGGCGTGCACGACACATCGAACCTGTAGCGCCTACGCGCCGACTGCGTCCTTAAGGTCCTCGACCAAGTCCACGCGCTCCCACGGGAACAGCTCGCCTTCTGCCTTGCGGCCGAAATGGCCGTAGGCGGCGGTTGCCGCGTAAATGGGTTTGTTGAGGCCGAGGTGGGTGCGGATGCCGCGCGGGGTCAGGCGGCCGAGCTTGCCGATGCGGCCGATCGCCGCCTCGATGGCATCATCGCCCACAGTGCCGGTGCCGTGGGTGTTGACGTATAGCGACAGCGGCTCGGAAACGCCGATCGCATAAGCGAGCTGAATGGTGCAGCGCTTGGCGAGGCCGGCGGCGACGATGTTCTTGGCAAGGTAACGTGCGACATAGGCGCCCGAACGGTCGACCTTGGTCGGGTCCTTGCCGGAGAAGGCACCGCCTCCATGCGGAGCGGCGCCGCCGTAGGTGTCCACGATGATCTTGCGGCCGGTCACGCCGGCGTCGCCATCGGGTCCACCGATCTCGAAGCTGCCGGTCGGGTTGATGTGATAGACGGTCTCGTTGCCGAGCAGCCGCTGGGGCATCACCCGCGCGACCACATCCTTCACATAAGCGTGAAGCTGGGCCTGCCTTTCGCCCTTGTCATAGCCGGGCTTATGTTGGGTCGAGACGACGATCGCCGTGGCCTTGGCGGGAATGCCGTCCTCGAAGCGAAGCGTCACCTGGCTCTTCGCGTCCGGCTCCAGGAAGGGCGCCGCGCCGCTGTGGCGGTCCTTGGCCATCTCCATCAGGATCTTGTGGCTGTAGTCGAGCGTCGCCGGCATGAGGTCGGGCGTCTCGTCGCAGGCGAAGCCGAACATGATGCCCTGGTCTCCGGCACCCTCGTCCTTGTCCTCGGCCGCATCCACGCCCTGCGCGATATGGGCGGATTGGGGGTGGAGGTGGTTGGCGAAGTCGAACCGGTCCCAGTGGAAGCCCTGCTGCTCATAGCCGATGCGCCGGACCACGGCGCGCGCCGCTTCCTCGATCTCCTCGCGAATGCCGGTCGCCCAATTGCCTTCCTCGTCCATGATGCCCTGGCCGCGGATTTCACCGGCGAGGACGACGCGGTTGGTCGTGGTCATGGTCTCGCACGCAACGCGCGCTTCCGGGTCCTTGGACAGGAACAGATCGACGATCGCATCGGAAATCTGGTCGGCGACCTTGTCGGGATGGCCTTCGGAAACGGATTCGGAGGTGAACAGGTACGAGCTGCGCATGAGAGAAAGGCGTCCTGATGTGGGGATATAAGGAAAGCTTTATATGTGCTTCCTAGCGGCGGCGGCGGGACAGCACAATGCCGCCGATGATGAGCGCGAAGCCGAGCAGCAGCGGAATGAGGTTGCCGAAGCGCGCGAACGGGGGCGGCGAGTTGGCCGCGGGCGGAAGAACGGCGTCGATCACGCCGGCGGTGCGCCACGGCAGCGCCTTCACGACATTGCCCCGGCCATCGATCACCGCGCTGATCCCGGTTGGTGTGGCGCGCAGCACCGGTAGTCCTTCCTCCGCCGCGCGCAGCCGGGCTTGCGCCAGATGCTGCGGCGGTCCCCAGCGGCCGAACCAGGCATCGTTCGACGGATTGAAGATGAACGCCGGACGGTGCTTCTCGTCGACTACCTGTCCCGAGAAAATGATCTCGTAGCAGAGCTGGAAGCCGACCTTGCCCCACTCGCCGCCAATGTTGAGCGTGCGCGGCCCGGGGCCTGAGGAAAAGTCGAGCTCGCCCGGGGCGAGGCGTGAGATGCCGATGGCCGAGAGCAGCGGGCGCATCGGCAGATATTCGCCGTAAGGCACGAGGTGCGCCTTGTCGTAGCGCCCGACGACCCTGCCGCCGGGCGCAAGCGCAAAGACGCTGTTGACGGCGCCGTCGAGGTGGATGCCGTCCTTGGAGGCGATTGCGATGCCTCCGGTGAGCAGTCGATCGTCGGGGCCGAGCAACGAAGCCGCGCGCGCGCGCTGGAACTCGGCGAATGCCTGGTGATCGATGCGCGCGTCCTGAAGCGGCTCGGTGATCGCCGCTTCGGGCCAAAGCAGCAGCCGCGGTTCGGCGCTCGGCGGCCCCGACAAGGCGGCAAGTCGGCGCGCGGCCTCCTCGTCAAATCCGGGGCGCCATTTATCCTGCTGGCCGATGTTCGGCTGGACGACCCGCACGTTCATGATCGTCAGTGGATCGGGCGGCACCGGAGACGCTGGCAGCACCCATAGCAGTGCGGCCGCCGCGACGATCAGCACGACCGGCAACCATTTCTTGTAATACTCCAGCCAGATCGCACCGCCCAGGAGCACGACCAAGCCCGACAAGCCGTAGGTGCCGATCAGCGCGGTGATCTTGATCAGCGGCGTTGGCGCAAGCGCGGCCGCCGCCGGGTTCCATGGAAAGCCGGTGAACATCGTCCCGCGGAGCCATTCGGTGACCGCCCAGGCGCCGGCGAGGACCATGACGAGGACGACCCGGTTGTCGCGGCCGTACCGCCACGCAAGGCCCGCCGCGAGCGCCGGATAGACTGCTAGGTAAAGCGAGACCAGCACGACCGCGACCCAGCCGAGCCATGGCGGCATCGCCGCTTGATAGGTGAATGCGGTCGCGATCCAGTTGAGGCCGACCAAGAACTGGCCGACCCCGAAGGCCCAGCCGGCGAGCAGCGCCCGTCGGAGGCTCTTCGCCCGGCAAATGAATTCGCACAGCAGCGCGAAGGCGACGGGAAGCAGTGGCCACAGGCCCACCGGCGCGAAGCCAAAGGCCGAGGCCGCTCCGGCGGCGAAGGCGTAGACGACGTAAAGCATTCAACTGCCGTCATTGCGAGAAGCGCGGCGACGAAGCAATCCACTCGCGAGTCTCTGGATTGCTTCGCTACGCCCGCAATGACATTGGGCGGCGATGGCCCTCCCGCCCTTTCACCATGCCTTTCCCGTCGACGATCTCGCCGCGGCCCGCCGTTTCTATGGCGACCTACTCGGCTGCCCTGAGGGGCGCAGCGCTGATCATTGGGTCGATTTCGACCTCTACGGCCACCAGATCGTCGCTCACCTGGCGGCGGATGCGGTGCGGGCGCGCGCGACCAACCCGGTTGATGGCGAAGACGTTCCGGTGCCCCATTTCGGCGTTGTGCTGCCGAAGAAGGATTGGGCGCGGCTCGCCGAGCGGCTGACCGATGCCGGAGTGGAGTTTTTAATCGCGCCGACGGTGCGCTTCAAGGGCGAAGCGGGCGAGCAGGCGACGATGTTCTTCCTAGATCCGGCCGGCAACGCGCTCGAGTTCAAGGCCATGGCCGACCCCGCGAAACTGTTCGCGAGGAGTTAGCCCGGCGGCCGCACCGGCGCGTGGAGCCTGACGCGGATGATTCGGCGGGGGTCTGAATCGACCGCTTCGAGCTTCCAGCCGGAAGGGTGGGCGACGCATTCGCCTTTGGCCGGGATATGCCCGGCGAGCAGGAACATCAGGCCGCCGAGGGTGTCGACTTCGTCCTCGGCGGACGAGAGTCGCGGATCAACCGCCTCGGCGAGCTCCTCTAGCTCGAGCCGCGCGTCGGCTTCCCACAAGCCATCGTCGAGCATGGTCAGCATTCCGGCCTCGGCCTCGTCATGCTCGTCCTCGATGTCGCCGACGATCTCCTCGACCACGTCTTCGATCGTCACCAGGCCTTCGGTGCCGCCAAATTCATCGACGATGATGGCAAGGTGGACGCGCTGACTCCGCATGCGCGCGAGAAGCTCGATCACGCTCATCGATTCTGGCACGAACAAGGGTTCGCGCATCAGCGCTGGCAGCGAGCGGTCGCGCGAAGCGTCGACCTTGGCCATGAAGACGTCCTTGATGTGGACCATGCCGATCACTTCATCGAGGCTCTCGCCGTAGACCGGCAGGCGGCTGTGGCCCGCATCGACGAATGCCTGGACCAGGTGGTCGAAGCTGATGTCCGAAGGCACCGCCATGATGTCGCCGCGCGTCACCGCGATCTCGCCTGCCGTCTGGTCACCGAAATGCAGCAGGTTGCGCAGCATCTGCCGCTCGGGCGGGGAAAGGTCGCCGGCCACCGGGCGCGAATCCTCCGCGTCCTCGATCGCTTCCTCGATCTGGTCCCGCAGACTCGGCTCTGCATCGTCGCCGAAGATCAGGTGACGCATGCCGCGCCACAGGCGGGAGCCACCGGCCTCTTCGTTGCGGGTGGCCATCAGGCGGTCACCTCGTAAGGGTTGGCAATTCCGAGCCGTTCCAGCGCGCGGACCTCGCGGGCTTCCATGTCCGCCGCGGCGCGCTCGTCATTATGATCATAGCCGAGCAGGTGCAGCGTGCCGTGGACGATCAGGTGCGTCGCATGGCTTTGGAACGACACGCCTTTGTCCGCCGCTTCCGCTTCGCAGACTCCGTGCGCGAGAAGGATATCGCCGAGCAACAATTCTGCATCGGCAAAGCTTTTGTCGCTCAATTCGCGCTCGTCGGCCATCGGAAAGGAGAGCACGTTGGTGCGCTTGTGCTTGCCGCGCCAATGGGCGTTGAGCGCCTCGACCTGCTGGTCGCTGGTGAGCCGCACCGAAAGCTCGATCGTGCGCTGGGACTCGGCTAGCTGCGGGAAGGCGCTTTCGGCGATTGCCGCCTCGGCGGCGCGGCGGACGAGCGGTTCGGTTAAGCCGCTACTGTCCCATTCCTCGTCGGCGTCGAGGGCGATTTCGAGCATCACCGGGGTTGGCTCAACGAAGAACTGGGCCCCTCATATGCTTCGACGATGCGCCCGACGAGCGGGTGGCGAACGACGTCCGCTGCAGTGAACCGGACCGTCGCAATGCCCTTGACGCGGTCGAGCTTTTCGACGGCGTCGGCGAGGCCGGACTTGCTCGGATCCGGAAGGTCGACCTGGTGGGGGTCGCCGCAGATCACCATCCGGCTCCTCATGCCGAAGCGGGTCAGGAACATCTTCATCTGCAACGGCGTGGTGTTCTGCGCTTCGTCGAGGATGATGAAGGCATCGTTGAGCGTTCGGCCGCGCATGAACGCAATCGGCGCGATCTCGATTTCGCCGGACGCGATTCGACGCTCGACCTGCTCCGTGGGCAGCATGTCATAGAGCGCGTCATAAAGCGGCCGGAGATAGGGATCGACCTTCTCCTTCATGTCGCCGGGAAGGAAGCCGAGCCGCTCGCCGGCCTCGACCGCCGGCCGCGACAGGATCAGCCGGTCGACGCTGCCGCTGATCAGCTGCGACACCGCCTGAGCGACCGCGAGATAGGTCTTGCCGGTGCCCGCGGGGCCGAGCGCGAAGATCATCTCGTCGCGGCCGAGCGCCTCCATGTAAACGGTCTGGACCGGCGAGCGCGGGACAATGGTCTTCTTGCGGGTGCGGATCATCACCCGCGGCGCGGAGGTGACCTCCTCCTGGATGATCCCGTCAAGGTTGGGCTGGGCCGCCATGCCGAGCACCGCCTCCACGGCTTCGGCGTCGACGTCGTGCCCGTGATCGAGCCGGTTGTAGAGGCCGGTCAAAACGTCGCGGGCGCGTGCAGCGGCGTCGGCCTCGCCCTCGATCTGCACGCGGTTGCCGCGCGCCGAAATGTGCACCCCGAGCCTTTGCTCGATGGTGATCAGGTGCCGGTCATAGTCGCCGAACAGCGGCCCGAGCAGGTAAGGCTGCTCGAACTCGAGCTCGAGCCGGGCGCGGCCCGCATCGTTGGCGCCGACGGCGGCGAGGTCACGGCGCGCCATCAGGCGGCGGCCTGCTGCCGGACGGCGCCGCTCATGCTGTTCGGGCCGGCGGCGACGAGGGTGACGGCGACAATGTCGCCGGGCTGGGCGTCGGTGTCGACATGGACTGACTGGAGCCAGGGAGAGCGGCCGATCATCTGACCCGGTAACCTGCCCCTGCGCTCGATCAGCACCTGCGTATCACAGCCGACCTTGGAACGGTTGAACGCAAGGCTGTGCTCGCCGATACGCGCCTGCAGCCGCTGCAGCCGCTCGTCCATGATGTCGCGCGAAATTTGGTCCTCCATGATTGCGGCAGGCGTGCCCGGCCGCGGGCTAAATTTGAACGAGTAAGCCGAGGCGTAACGCACCGCGTCGACGATGTTCAGGGTCGCTTGGAAATCTGCCTCGGTTTCACCGGGGAAGCCAACGATGAAGTCGCCGGAGATGGCAATGTCTGGACGGGCGGCGCGCACCTTCTCGATAATGGCGAGATATGTGTCAGCACTATGACTGCGGTTCATCGCCTTGAGGATCGGGTTGCTTCCTGACTGCACGGGGAGGTGCAGATAAGGCATGAGCTTGTGGACGTCGCCATGCGCGGCGATCAGATCGTCGCTCATGTCCGCCGGGTGGCTGGTGGTGTAGCGGATCCGCTCAAGCCCATGGATTTCGCCGAGGGCGCGGATGAGGTCGGCTAGGCCGCGCTTTCCGTCGCCCCAGGCGTTCACATTCTGGCCGAGAAGCACGATTTCGCGCGCGCCGTGGTCGACCAGCGCCTGCGCCTCCGCGAGAACGTCGCCCCAAGGCCGCGAGACCTCCGCGCCCCGGGTGTAGGGCACGACGCAATAAGTGCAGAATTTGTCGCAACCTTCCTGCACGGTCAGGAACGCGCTCGGCGTGGCACGGCGACGCGCCGGCAGCGCTTCGAACTTGCTGATCGGCGGCATGTCGGTGTCGACCGGCCGCGCACCACGCGAGGCTTGCGCGATCATCTCGGGCAGACGGTGATAGGCCTGCGGCCCGACGACGAGGTCGATCATCGGCGAACGGCGCTTGGCTTCGGCGCCTTCCGCCTGGGCGACGCAGCCGGCGAGTGCAATCAGCGGCTTCGAGCCGTCCTCGCGCCTGAGCCGCCCGACATCCGAATAGGCCTTTTCGGCGGCTTTTTCACGGATGTGGCACGTGTTGAGGACGACGAGCTCTGCGTCCTCGCCGTCGGTGGCCGCGCTCATGCCCTCGGCGGCTAGCAGTTCGGCCATGCGATCGCCGTCATAGACGTTCATCTGGCAGCCGTAGCTTTTGATTTTGAAAGTCTTGGGAGTCATTCGCCGCTGTCTATAGGCGAGTGGTCGAGCGACGTTAAGCCGAGCGTTTCGCGGATCGCCTCGCGCGCCGCATGGGCGAGCTGCTTTCGATCACCCGAACGGTCGAGCGGCTCGAGCAGGTGGACGGTGACCCGAAGCGTCCCGCGCCGGCCGAGTAGCCGAAACACATTGTCCAGACCCGGTTCGTCGTCGAACCAGCCAACCTGCGGCGCGGCATCGCCATAGTCGATGGCCACCGGTCGGATCGCGATGTCGCTCGCCGCGAAGTTCGCCGCTTCGAGCAACGTTGAGCGGAACGGCAGCAAATGCGTCCCAGGACCGGTCGTGCCTTCCGGGAACAACGCCACCGGTCCGTCGCCTCGAAGCGCAGCGGCAATGGCGATCGCCTGGTTCTTGGCACCTTTCTTGTGGCTGCGGCGGACATAGACGGTGCCATTCTGGTCTGCGAGCCAGTGGATGAACGGATGGCCGAGCTCGTCCTTGGCGACGAAGGCGCAGCGGGTGGCGCCGCCGATCGCGAGGATGTCGAGCCAACTCAGATGGTTGGAGACGAGCAAGGTGTGGCGATGGATGGGCGCGCCACGCAGCCGCACGCGTGCGCCGCAGATCCACGCAGCGGCGGCGAGGAAGCGGTGGGGCCACGCGGAGCGGCCGAGCAGCGCCTTGGTGATAACGTGGACCGGGCCGAGAACTCCGAACAGGCCAATCAGCCCGGCGATCCGCAGCGCCGCGCGCGCATTGGGGCGAACGGCCGGCGCCTCAGCGGTCGCGGTTGAGGGCGACGCCGTACAGCTCCATTCGATGGTCGACGAGGCGGAAACCGAGCTTTTCCGCGATCCGCTTTTGCAGTGCCTCGAGCTCGTCGTTGGCGAATTCGATGACGTTGCCGGTCTCGACATCGATCAGATGGTCGTGATGGCTTTCTGACGCCGCTTCATAGCGCGACCGGCCGTCGCCAAACTCATGGCGTTCGAGGATGCCTGCCTCTTCGAACAGGCGCACCGTTCGATAGACGGTCGCGATCGAGATGTTCGGGTCGACCGCCGCCGCGCGCGCGTGCAGCGTCTCGACATCAGGATGGTCTTCGCTGTCGCCGAGCACCCGCGCGATGACCTTGCGCTGTTCGGTGATGCGTAGCCCCTTGTCGGCGCACAGTGCCTCGATGTCGATCTTGCGCGTCATCCGTCCCAGTTAAGTGCCCGCATTCGCATTTGCGAGCCTTTACTTGGCAGCGCGAGTTCGCCGCCTTTTGGTGCCCAGGCCGATCGACTTGGCGAGCGTCCGCCGCTGCTCCGCATAATTCGGCGCGACCATCGGATAGTCGGTGGATAGGCCCCACTTCTGCCGATACTGGTCCGGGGTCATATTATAGTGGGTCATCAGATGCCGCTTGAGCATCTTGAGCTTCTTCCCATCCTCAAGGCAGACGATGTAGTCGGGCTTGATAGACGAGCGGATCGAAACCTTCGGCTCGGGTTTCGGCTCGGTCGCCGTGCCGCTTCCGGCGATGCCGAATAAAGCGGAGTGCACGTTCTGAATAAGGTTCGGCAAGTCATTCACGGCGACGCTGTTGTTGCTGACATGCGCGGCGACGATGTCGGCCGTCAGCGTGAGCAACGTGTCTTCGGTATTGTCCATGTCCGGCATAAAGAGTTCCTGACGTCGAGCAGAGGCCGTGCAGTCATCCACTGCACACCCAAAATATCTACGCCGTGATTTGGATCGCCGCAATGGCCTCGCAAAGTCGCGGAAAGACCAACTGCGCTTTAACTAAAGTTCATAAGCCAAAGTAACTGCGTCGAAACGCCTACCATCGGGCGCGTGATAATAGTTGCGCCGCCGTCCGACGGGAGAAAACCCCGCTTTTCGGTACAGTCCGACGGCCGAATTGCCGTCGCGGACTTCAAGATGGACGCGCTTCACTCCGTCGGTTCGGGCCCGGTCGATGAAGTCGTAAAGCAACATGCCTCCGATGCCGCAGCGATGGCGGTCCGGCACGACCGCGATCAGCAGCAGCTCCGATTCGCCGGCGACGGTGCGGAACAAGGAAAAGCCGATGGTCGCGCCGTCGTCCGTATCGCGCGCCAGGGTGAGCGAGACACCGCCCATCGGCAGAATCCCGCCGAGCTGTGAGCGCGTCCATGCCTCGCCGTATCGGCGGCCGAACGCCTGGCCCATGATCGTCATGACGGAGTCGATGTCCTCGGACGAGCCCGCGTCGATCCGCACCTGCTGCTCGACAGTCGCCATCACGCAGCCTCCGGCACCCGTGCATCGGGCAACCGCGCATAGACGGGGTTTGGACCAAGCGAACGCAGCTCGTCAGGCAGGCGAAGGGCGTCGGCGGCCGATGGATAGAGCTCGATCGCCTCGCCCCAGCCGCGTGCCTCGACCAGCTGCGTGGCGGCCGAGCCGACGACCCGCTCGGCTCTAGTGAGGCGCGCAGCCTCCACGGGATCAAGGTTGCGCAGCTCCGAGGTCGGCTGGAGCGTCGCGGCGTCGAATTCCTGGACGAACAGCTCGCCGTGGCCACCGAGGACCGCGGCGGCGATCTCGGCGGTCGCGCCCTCGGCGCCCGCGGCAAGCAAGGCCAGAGAGGACATTCCGGAAAGCTCGGCGCTCCAGCCGATCGCGAGGCCGTGCGCCGCGGCGATTGCGACTCGGATGCCGGTAAAGCTTCCCGGGCCGACGCCGACGAGAATCCGAGAGGCGCGACGGCCGTCCATCAGCTCGGCAATCATCGGCACCAGCCGCTCGGCATGGCCGCGGCCGATCCGTTCGTCCCGGCGGGCGAGGCAGGCGCCATTGCCGTCGAACAAAGCGACGGTGCAAGCGGCGCTCGACGTGTCGAAGGCCAGGATCATGAGTGGATGATGGTCACAAGCGGCTCCTGGCCGCAACCCCCGAAGCTAAACCGCTTCGACGGTTTCGACTTCCGGAACGTAATGGCGGATCAGGCTTTCGATGCCCCGCTTCAAGGTCACGGTCGACGAAGGGCAGCCCGAGCAGGCGCCGTGCATCGTCAGATAAAGGTGGCCGCCGCGATAGCCCTTGTAGGCGATGTCGCCGCCGTCCTGCGCGACCGCCGGGCGGACGCGAGTCTCGATCAACTCCTTGATCTGGTCGATGATGTCGGCGTCGGCGGGATCTTCCTCGAAGTCATTGTCGGCGACGTTGATTGCCCCGGCCGTCCCGGGTGCGAACAGAGGCGCGGCGCTGACGAAATGGTCGAGAAGGGTTTCGAGAACCAAGGGTTCGAGGTCGTTCCACGAGACCCCCGGCGCCGCGGTAACCGAAACGAAGTCGCGGCCGTAGAACACGCCTTCCACCATCCCGCTGTCGAACAGGGCACGGGCGAGCGGCGAGGCCTCGGCGCTCTCCGCATCGGCGAAGTCGCGCGTCCCCGCGTCCATAACCGTCTGGCCTGGAAGGAACTTGCGGGTCGCAGGATTGGGCGTCTGTTCGGTGCGGATTAGCATGGTGCAGATGTGGGCTGCTGGAGGGTATCTATCAAGGACTGAACGGCGGCGCCCCGGCGATGATCCAGCGGACAATGCCGATCGCGATGGCGAGGCAGATCAGCGCTACCCACCATTTGCCGGGCCGCATCGGCGGGGTGCCTGGATCGAGAACTGCGCGGCCGGTGATCATCGGCCGGGTCAAATGCTTGCGCCGGAAGCGATAGAAAATAATGGCTGCGACGTGCAGCACGATCAGGCCGAGGATGACGTTGAACCACAGCTCGTGGATGTCGCGCGCCTTGTCCGACGTGTCGGTGCTGACGAGTCGGTAGAGCGGGCCTCGGTAAAGGCCGTCCTCGTCCTCGGAGATCAGTCCGAGCCCGACCTGAACGGCGACCGCGCCCAATAAGGCGACAACGCTGAGCGCGCCGAGCGGATTATGGCCGACGCCGGTCCACCGCCCGCGTAGATAGTCGCGAATGGCCCGCGGACCGCGAATGAAGCTCGAGAAGCGCGCCGTCGAGCTTCCAACGAAGCCCCACAGGAAGCGGAAGATAAGCAAGGTCAGGATCGCGCAGCCCGACCAGATGTGCCAATCGGTGTGGTCGTTGTGGACCGACCACCAGCTGAACGCGATCAGCCCGGCGAGCAGCCAGTGGAAGAGCCGGACGGGCAGGTCCCAGACCGGCTGCTTCATCCCGCCGGCGCCATCATCAATGTTCGCGCGCGCGGAACGGATCGTGACACGCCTTGCATGCCGCGTCGACGCGCTCGTGGAGCGCCATGACCTTGTTGACATCGCCCGTTTTGGCCGCCGCGTCGATCGCCTGAGCCGCGGCAGCGAAGTCCCTTGCCTTGCGCACGAACAGCTCATGCTGCTGCCAGATTTCGGGTTTGGCGCGAGTCTTGCCGACGTCGGGTCCAGTCCCGGCGGGGAACATCGTGGGGATCTTCGGCGCAGTCGCGGCCATGATTGCCGTCTGCGCGCGGATCGCGTTGATGTCCGCCGGGCTCGAATCCAACGCGCGGTGCAGCTCCTTCATCGCCTTGCCGAGCCCCTCCATCGCGTCGTGGCGGTCGTGCATGATTTTCAGCGCCTGCTCCGTGCTCGGGGCGGCGGCAAGCATGACCATGGCATTGCCGGTTGCGCTAGCATTGGCGGTCGGCGGCGGCGCCGCATCGTTGCTTATATTCGCCTGCGCGTTGTTGGCCTGGCTGGTCTGGGGACCTCCACAAGCCGACAGCAGGCACGCACCGGCAGCAACAATCGAAACAACGCGCATGACCTCTCCTATTGCTGTTCAGGGACTTTCCAGCTGTCGTCGATCATCTTGATGATGCCGGAAAAATCCTTGTGGCCGCCGCCACGGTCGACGAAGCGCTGGTAGAGCTCCTCGGCTTCGCCTCCCATCGGCGTGTAAGCGCCGACGCTCCGCGCCGCATCAGCGGCGAGTTTCAAGTCTTTCAGCATCAGCGCGGCAGCGAAGCCGCCCTCGTAATCATGGTCGGCCGGCGTGTCGGGACCGACTCCGGGAACGGGCGCATAGCTAGTCATCGACCAGCTCTGGCCAGAGGCCTTCGACGAAATGTCGAAGAACGTCTGGAGGTCGAGGCCGAGCTTCTGGGCGAGGACGAACGCCTCACAGGTTGCGGCCATGGTCGCACCGAGGATCATGTTGTTGCAGATCTTCGCCGCCTGTCCCGCGCCGAGCTGCCCGGCGTGGATCACCGCCTTCGCCATCGGTTCCAGGAACGGGCGGGCACGCTCAAAGGCTTCGTCGGTGCCGCCGACCATGAACGTCAGAGTCCCGCCGGCTGCGGCGGCAATTCCGCCGGAGACTGGCGCGTCGACGAAATCGAGGCCGCGGGCCTGCATCGCTTCGCCGACTTCGCGCGCGCTTGCGACGTCGATGGTCGAGCAGTCGATCAGCAGCGTGCCCGGCTTGGCGTTGGGGGCGACGTCATTCTCGAACACCGCGCGGACGTGCTGCGCGGCCGGGAGCATGGTGATTACCACGTCCGTGCCCTTCACCGCGTCGCCCGCCGAGCTTGCGGCCGAGCAGCCCTGCGATGCAGCTTTTTCAACCGCCTCCGGCACCAGGTCGAACGCAGCGACCTCGTGCCCCGCCTTGGCAAGATTCGGCGCCATTCCGCCGCCCATGTGGCCAAGGCCGATGAATGCGATGCGCGCCATGCTCAGCGTCCCTTCCAATTCCCTGGCCGCTTCTCGACAAAGGCCGTCATGCCTTCCTTCTGGTCCTCGGTGCCGAACAGGCCGTGGAACAGCCGGCGCTCGAACCGGATCCCTTGGGCAAGCGGGATTTCGAACGCGGTGTTGACCATCTCCTTGACGGCGATGGCCGCGAGCGGCGCCATTGCCGCTATGGTCTCGGCGATCTTGAGCGCTTCGTCGAGCAGCCCGGCGGCGGGGACCACCCTCGCGACAAGGCCCGAGCGCTCGGCTTCGGCGGCGTCCATCATCCGGCCGGTCAGGCACATTTCCATCGCCTTGGCCTTCCCGACTGCGTGGGCGAGGCGCTGCGATCCCCCCATCCCCGGGGTGACTCCGAGCTTGATCTCCGGCTGGCCGAATTTCGCGCTGTCCGCGGCGATGATGAAGTCGGCCATCATCGCGACTTCGCAGCCGCCGCCGAGCGCATAGCCGGCGACCGCGGCCAGCCATGGCTTGCGTGTCGCGGTGACCTTTTCCCAGCCGGCGAAGAAATTGGACGAATACATGTCGGCGAAGCCCTGGCTCGACATTTCCTTGATGTCGGCGCCGGCGGCGAATGCTTTGTCCGAGCCGGTGAGAACCAGGCAGCGCTGCGCCGGGTCGGCATCATATTTGCCGAAAGCATCGATGAGATCCCTCAGCACCTCGCTGTTGAGCGCGTTCAGGGCCTGAGGGCGGTTCAAGGTGACGAGCGTTACCGCCCCGCGCGTCTCGACCAGGATAGTGCTGTAGTCGTTCATTCTTGGGCCTCTGGGAACGGCGTCCAGGCTTCGTGCTCGGGCAGTGGGGCGAAGAGGACGTCGAGCATTTCGTCGGTCACTTCCTCGGGCGCCGCAGGGTTCCACTGCGGATCGCCGGTCTTGTCGATGAGCACAGCGCGCACGCCTTCGCGGAAGTCGTGAGTGCGCGCGACCCGCCCGGCGAGCGCATATTCGGCCTTCATTTCGTCGCCGAAGCTGGTCCGCTGCGCACCTTGGGCCATCAGCCGCAGCGACACCTTGCACGACAGCGGGCTCTTGTTGCGCAATGTGCCGAGCTCGGTCAGCGCCCAGTCGCTTTCGTCGGCTTCGAGCGCGGCGAGGATTTCCTCGAGACGGTCGGACGCGAACAACTTGGTGATCTGCGGCAGGTTCGTCTCGATCTTCGCCTCGGGAGCTTTGGCCGCGAAGGCGCCGATCGGCCCCTGGACCCGCTGCGGAGTGGTGGCGATGCGGTCGATCATATCGGGCAGCGAAGCTTGTTCGACGTAATGGGTGGCGAGGCCGAGGTAATGGCATTCGGCCCCGTCGAGCCTCGCCCCCGTCAATGCCATGAACTCGCCGACGCGGCCCGGCAGGCGCGGCAAATACCAGCCGCCGCCGACGTCGGGGAACAGGCCGATGCTTGTCTCGGGCATGGCCAAACGCGTGTTCTCGGTCGCGATCCGATAATCACACGGCAGCGAGATGCCGACGCCGCCGCCCATCGTGATCCCGTCCATGATCGCGACCGTCGGCTTGGGGTAGGTGAACAGCAAATGATTGAGCCGGTATTCGGCGAAGAAGAAGCGCTTGGCGTCGGCCGCATCCTTGCTGCCGCTGCGCGCAATCATCACCACGTCGCCGCCGGCGCAGAAGCCGCGGCCCTCGGCGTGATCAATCACCACCGCTTCGACGCTGTCGTCGTGCATCCAGCGAAGCAGGGCCTCGCTCATCACCTCGCACATTGACGTCGTCAGCGCGTGGATCGCCTTGGGCCGGTTGAGGCGGATGCGGCCGACCCGGTCCTGGGTCGAGATCAGGACGTCGTCGGTCATTATTGTCTGAGCAAGTCGCGGCTGACGATGACGCGCATGATCTGGTTTGTGCCCTCGAGGATCGAATGGACTCGAAGGTCGCGCCAGAAGCGCTCGATCGGATAGTCGCGTAGGTAGCCGTAGCCGCCGTGGAGCTGGAGCGCGCGGTCCACCACCGAAGAGCCGGTGTCGGTCGCGAGGCGCTTGGCCATGGCCGCGAACTTCGTCTTGTCGGGCGCATTGGCGGTCACCTTGGCCGCCGCCACATAGAGCAGGTACCGCGCAGCCTGGACCTCGGTCTCCATGTCGGCCAGCGTGAACTGGGTCGCCTGGAAATCGGCGATCGGCTGGCCAAACTGCTTGCGCTCCTTGGTGTAGGCGATCGCTTCGTCGAGGCAACGCTGGGCACCGCCGAGCGAGCAGGCGCCGATGTTGATGCGGCCGCCGTCGAGGCCCATCATCGCAATGCGGAAACCTTCGCCTTCGGCGCCGACGCGATTTTCGACGGGGACTCGGACCTCGTCGAAATTGACCTGCGCCGTGGGCTGCGAATGCCAACCGAGCTTCTTTTCCTGCGCCCCGAAGCTGACGCCCGGCATGTCCTTTTCGATCACCAGCGCGGTAATGCCCTTGGGGCCGTCCTCACCGGTACGGGCCATGGTCAAGTAGATTTCGTTCTCGCCGCCGCCGGAGATGAACGCCTTGGAGCCGGAGACGACATAATGGTCGCCGTCGCGCACGGCGCGGGTCTTGAGCGCCGCGGCATCGGAGCCGGACGAGGGCTCGGTCAGGCAATAGCTGCCGATCCGCTCCATATTGATCATCGACGGCAGGTACTTGTGCTTCACTTCGGCCGAACCGAAGCGGTCAATCATCCATGCTGCCATGTTGTGGATCGAGATGAAGGCGCTGGTCGAGGGGCAGCCGTAGGCCATCGCCTCCATGATCAGCGCCGCCTCGAGCCGCCCGAGCCCGATCCCGCCGCTTTCTTCGCTGACATAGATCGCGCCGAACCCGAGTTCGGCCGCTTCCCGGATCGTATCGCGGGGGAAGATGTATTTCTCGTCCCACTCCGCTGCGAACGGCGTGATCGCGTCGGCGGTAAACTTGGCCGCCATCTCCTGGATCTGAAGCTGGTCGTCGGTGAGGTCGAACTGCGTCATTGGCGGCGGGCATTAGGGGGCGCGCCGCCAGTCAGCAAGATCGACGGTTAAGCCGCGGGTTCTTCCTGCAGCAATCCCTCGAATTTCAGCACGTTCCTGACGGAGTCCCGCTCCAGCATGCATTCGTAGAAAGCACGAAGGTGGGGCCACTTGTCGAGCCCGCCGAGCATCTTGTCGGCCCACCGCACGATTACGAACAGATACGTGTCGGGCAGAGTGAGTTCGCCGCCGAACAGGAACGGTCCGTCGCCGAGCTTTTGGTCGATATAGTCGAGCTTCTTCGACAGGTCGGCGATCACAACCTGCTTCATCTCGTCCGTCGCATTCGGGTTGAACAGGAAACCGAAGCGCTTGTGCAGCTCGGTGGTGATGAAATTGACCATCTCGAGCACGTGGTAGCGGCGGAAGTCACCCATCGGCGGGAGCACCTCGGGCCAGCTGGTGCGGTCTCCGAGATATTGGAGGATGACGGCATTCTCGGTCAGCACCTCGCCGCTGTCCAGCTCCAGCGCGGGGACGGCGCCCTTCGGATTGATCTTGAGATAATCGCTGCCGTCCTGGAGCGTCTTGGTCTTGAGATCGACCCGCACGGCATCGTGATTCATGCCGGTCTCATGCATCAGGATGTGCGGCGCCTGGCTGCACGCACCGGGCGAATAATAGAGCTTCATGGGCGGGTCCTTCGGATCAGTGGCTGTTGCTGACGTCGTTCACGTCGGGATTGTCATCGCCTTTGGCAAGCTCGCCGCTCGAGGTCTCGCTGCTTTCGTCGGGCGGCAGCGTCTCGATCTCGGCGTTCGGCGGGAACTGGCCGGCCGCGAGATTGCTCTCGACCGACATGTCTTGATTGTTCTGCACCGGTGACTGCGCCTTGTGGCAAGCGGCCAGCGAGGCGGTCATGATCAGCAGCTTGGATGCAGCGCGCATGGCTTCCTCATCGTAACGCCGACGAAACGCGTGAGGAAACGGCCGTATCCGCGCCGAACGCACGGGGAAGGCGGTTCATCCCATCGTGGGAATGTTGAACGCATTCTCGCCGTGCGGACCGCCGTCGGGCCAGCGCTGAGTGACGACCTTGTTCTTGGTCCAGAAGCGCAGCCCTTCCATCCCGTACTGGCCGATGTCACCGAAGCCCGAGCGCTTCCAGCCGCCGAAGCTGTGGTAGGAGACCGGCACCGGGATTGGCACATTGATGCCGACCATCCCGACGTTGACGCGGGCAGTGAATTCTCGCGCAGCGTGGCCATTCCTCGTGAAAATGGCGACGCCGTTGCCGTAGGCATGTTCGGAGGGGAGGCGAACCGCTTCCTCGAAATCCCGCGCCCGGACCATCTGCAGGACGGGCCCGAAGATCTCGTCCTGATAGCTTTTCATGCTCGGCTTGACGTGGTCGAAGAAGGTCGGCCCGATGAAGAAGCCCTGCTCGTGCCCCTGGAGGCTGAAGCCGCGTCCGTCGACGACCAGCTCGGCGCCCTCGTCGATGCCCATCTTGATGTAACTCTCGATCCGTTCCTTGTGGGCGTTGCTGACGACCGGCCCATAATGGGCGTCGGCGTCGGTCGACACCCCCACGCGCAAAGACTCGATCGCGGGAATGAGCTTGGCACGAAGGGCATCGGCGGTTTCCTCGCCGACCGGCACTACTACCGGAAGGGCCATGCAGCGCTCGCCGGCCGAACCGAACGCGGCGCCGGCAAGGTCGCCCACCACCTGGTCGAGGTCGGCGTCGGGCATGACGATGCCGTGGTTCTTGGCGCCGCCGAACGCCTGGACGCGCTTGTTGTGGGCGGTTCCGCGGGCGTAGATATATTGAGCGATGTCGCTGCTGCCGACGAAGCTGATCGCCGCGATATCAGGATGGTCGAGGATCGCATCGACCATTTCCTTGTCGCCGTGGACGACGTTTAGGATGCCGTCGGGAAGACCGGCTTCCTTCATCAATTCGGCGAGCCGGACGGGAACGCTGGGATCGCGCTCGGAGGGCTTCAGCACGAAGGCGTTGCCGCAGGCTATGGCCATTCCGAACATCCACATCGGGATCATGGCGGGGAAGTTGAACGGAGTGATTCCGGCGCCGATGCCGAGCGGCTGGCGCATCGAGTAGACGTCGATGTCGGGGCCGGCGCCAACGGTATATTCGCCCTTCAGCGCCTGCGGGATGCCGCAACAATATTCGATGACCTCGAGGCCGCGCTGAACGTCGCCCTTGGAGTCGCCGATGACCTTGCCGTGCTCGCTCGACAGCAAGTGGGCGAGCGCGTCCATGTTCTGCTCGACCAGCTCCTTGAACTTGAACATCACACGCGCGCGGCGCTGCGGGTTGGTCGCTGCCCAGGCCGGCTGCGCGGCTTTGGCTGCATCCACGGCTTTTTGCAGGTCAGTGGCGGTGCCGAGCCGGACCTGCGCCTGCACCTGGCCCTGATTGGGGTCGAACACATCGCCCTGACGCTCGCCCGAAGCGAAGCTGGAGCCACCGATGAAATGGTCGATGCTGCGAAGCATGGTTACGCGTCCTCGTCGAGTCTTGTGGGGTTGGCGCGCCACTAGACCCGGGGAAGCCGAAATGCCAGTTGCCGGGCAGCGAGGAAAGCGAGAGTCGCCATGCGTAAAATGATCGCCCTCAGCAGTTTGGCCCTGATCGGCGCCGCGCCGCCTCCTTCTCCGGATGCGAGGCTCCGCGCGATCGTCGCGCCGGTCAGCGCCGCGCGGATGAAGGCGACGGTCGAAAAGCTGGTGAGCTTCGGCACAAGGCATACCTTGTCTTCGCAGACTGATCCCAACCGCGGCATCGGCGCGGCGCTCAACTGGGGCGAGAGCCAGTTCAGGAGCTTGGGCCTTGAGACGGTGCGCCCGTGCGACACATTCCAGGGCGAGCGCGTGCCGACCCCGACGCGGATCTGCGACGCCGTCGCGATCCAGCGCGGCACCGAGCGGCCCAACGATGTGGTGATCATCACCGGCCACATCGACAGCCGCGTGACCGACATCCTCAACGCCAATGCGTTCCAACCGGGTGCGAACGACGACGGCTCCGGTTCGGCGGCGGTGCTCGAAGCCGCGCGGGTCCTGTCGAGGCACAAGTTCCCCGGAACGATCGTTTATTCGCTAGATTCCGGGGAAGAGCAGGGGCTCTACGGGGCCAAGGTGATCGCGGCCTACGCCAAGGCGCAGGGCTGGAATGTCACCGCCAATCTGAACAACGACATCATCGGCAATAGCTGCGGATCGGACGGGGTGTGCGACAGCACGCACGTGCGGGTGTTCTCGGAAGGCCCGCGCTGGCAAGGCCACGACGCGCTCGCGGCCGCGCAGCGCAGCCTCGGCGGCGAGAATGACGCGCCGTCGCGCAACATCTCGCGCTTCCTCGACAGCCTCGCCGACCGGCTCAGCATCGGACTCGATGTGCGGCAGATCTGGCGGAACGACCGCTTCGGGCGCGGCGGCGACCATACCGAATTCCTGAACCTCGGCTTCCCGGCGGTGCGGTTCAGTGTCGCGGTCGAGAATTACAACTGGCAGCACCAGGATGTGCGGGTCGAGAAGGGGGTCCAGTATGGCGACACCATCGACCATATGGATTTTCCGTACCTGGCGAAGGTCGCGAAGCTGAACGTCGCGGCGCTCGCTGCGATCGCCAGCGCCCCGCCGCCGCCCGAGGGGAAGGCCGAGGGAGCGGTGAGCACGGATACGACTTTGACCTGGAATCCTGTCGCGGGCGCGACGGCCTACAATGTCCGATGGCGCCGGACAGACGCCAGTCAATGGGAACTGAGCAGGAATGTCGCGGTGCGACGCCAATTGAGCAGCGATACCTTCGTCACCTTATGCTCTACCACCGACGCAACGGTTTGCCGGATTGTCCTCCCCCACATTCGCGTCGACGATTGGGTGTTCGGCGTGTCGTCGGTGAGCAAGGACGGGTTCGAGAGCCCGGTCGCCTCGACGGTACCGGGTGGTGCGTTCCATCCCTATATTGCTCCTCCCAAGAAGTAGCTCGTCATTGCGGGCGGAGCGAAGCAATCTACTTTCGCGTTCGTTGCCGGATTGCCCCGGCGCTTCGCGCCTCGCAATGACAGCGTAGGAGGCAAGAATGGCCGCTGATGGACGCGCGACGGCGCGGTCGAGCAGCAAATCGAGGACACTGTGAAGGACGCCGTGCTTCGCGCACGGGCGCTGACGCCTCATGGCGAAACCGCCGAGGAATGCGACGATTGCGGCGAGCCGATCCCGAAGAAGCGGCGCGAGGCGCTGCCCGGCGTGCGCACCTGCATCGCCTGCCAGTCGCTGCGCGACAAGGCGGTGACCCATTCGACGATCAACCGCCGGGGCAGCAAGGATAGCCAGCTGCGGTGACCGTCATTACGGGCGAAGCGAAGCAATCCAGGGGGACGTCGGCGCAACTGGATTGCTTCGTCGTTCCACTCCTCGCAATGACAACTTGAAATGGTCAAGCAGCGCCCCACCGGAATGCCGTCGAGGAAGCAAATCCTCGACTTCATCGCCACGTCGGACCAGCCCGCGGGCAAGCGCGAGATCGCGCGAGCGTTCGGCCTGTCGGGCCAGGAGAAGATCGACCTCAAGCGGCTGCTGAAGGACATGGCCGACGAGGGGCTGATCGACTCATCGCCGGGCCGCGCCTTCCACCAGTCGGGCGGCGTGCCCAAGGTGACCGTGCTGCGTGTCCATTCAGTCGACGACAGCGGCACCGTCTGGGGCGTCCCCGAACAATGGCACGCCGAGACTCCGCCGCCCCGGCTCCGCCTCATCGAACGCGGCAAGCGCAGCGCGCTCGGGATCGGCGACCGCGTGCTTTGCCGGACAGAGCAGAAGGGCGACGGCTTCATCGCCCACCCGATGAAGAAGCTCGCGCGCTCGGCGGAGCTGGTGCTGGGCGTGGTGCGGCGCGACGGGGAGCGTTTCTGGCTGTCGCCGGTCGACAAGAAGGAGCGGCGCGAGTTCTCGATTGCCGATCTCAAGGATGCCGAGGCCGGCGATCTCGTGCTGTGCGAGGTCAGCGGGCGCCCGCCGCGCGTCCAGGCCCGGGTCGATGCAGTGCTCGGCGATCCCTTCGCGCCGCGCAGTTTCTCGCTGATCGCGATCCACAAGCACGGGCTTCGGCACGAGTTCGCGAAGCAAGCGATCGACGAGGCGCACCGAGTCTCCAAGCTGCCGCTCGGTGAACGCGAGGACCTCACGCATCTGCCGATCGTCGCCATCGATCCCGAGGACGCGCGCGACCATGACGACGCGATCTGGGCGAAGGCGGATGGCGAGGGAGGATGGAACGCTCTCGTCGCGATCGCCGACGTTAGCTTCTACGTCCGCCCCGGCTCCGAGCTCGACGGCGAGGCGCGCGCGCGCGGCAACAGCGTCTACTTCCCCGACCGGGTGGTGCCGATGCTCCCTGAGGAGCTGTCGGCCGACATCTGCTCGCTCAAAGCGGGCGAGGACCGCGCGGCAATGGCCTGTCACCTCAAGATCGGCAAGGACGGGACGCTCAAGAGCTGGCGCTTCACCCGTGCGAAGGTCCGGATCGCGGCGAACATCGCCTATGAGGATGCGCAGGCGGCGATCGATGCGGCGGGTGAGGAGCGGATCGAGGTCAGCTCGCCGACCTGCTCCATGCCGCCGATCGAAGGACCGGTGCCACAGGAACTGGTCGACAACGCGCTGAAGCCCTTGTGGGCCTGCTGGCGGGCCCTGTTTGCCGCACGGCAGAAGCGCGGCCCGCTGGAGCTCGACCTTCCCGAGCGGCGCGTGGTGCTCGACGAGAAGGGGCGGATCACCTCAATCGCGCCGCGCGATCGGTTGGACGCGCACCGCCTCGTCGAGGATTATATGATCGCGGCCAATGTCGCCGCGGCGCGAGCGCTGGAAGCGAAGAAGGCGCCGGTCATGTACCGGGTCCACGAGCCGCCAAGCCGCGAGAAACTGGTGGCGCTCAAGGATTATCTCGCGACCTTCGGCATCGAGTTCGCGCTCGGGCAGGTGATCCGGCCCGGCACGTTCAACGCGATCATCAATCGCCTCGGCGAAGAGGGCGAGGGACGCGCGGAAATCATGGAGCAATTGCTGCGCACGCAGATGCAGGCGCGTTACGGGCCGGAGCGGCTCGGCCATTTCGGGCTGGCGCTCGCGACCTACGCCCATTTCACCTCGCCGATCCGGCGCTACGCCGACCTTCTCGTCCACCGTTCGCTGGTCAAGGCGTTCAAGCTTGGGGAGGGCGGGCTGCCGCCCGGCGACGAGGAGCGCTTCGAGCAGATCGGCGAGCAGATCTCGATGCTCGAGCGGCGCGCCATGGAGGCCGAGCGCGATACGGTCGATCGCTATGTCGCCGCCTTTCTTGCCGACCAGGTCGGGCAGCTGGTGCAATGCCGGATCACGGGCGTGCAGCCGTTCGGCTTCTTCGCCACGGTCGAGGATCTGGGCGGCGATGGGCTCGTGCTCGCGCGCGACCTGGGCCGCGAATATTTCCGCTACGACGAAGCCGCGCGGGCGCTGGTCGGTGACGAAACCGGCGAGACCTACCGGGTCGGGCAGCGGCTGACGCTACGGCTTGCCGAGGCCAATCCCGTGTCAGGATCGCTGCGCTTCGAATTGCCCGAAGGCAGCTACGGCGGCGCCTCGGCGCCCGCGCGGCGCGACCGCGTGCGAACTACGAGCCGGCGCGGCCGGCCCGCCAATATTCGCCACGACAATCGACGGCGCTAAGCGAAGGAGAAGCATTGATGGCCACCGCTGCCGCAGCAGCCGTCGCAAAGGCGAGGCGCGACATTCAGCATCATTTCTTTAGCGAAGACGCGGTGCGGCCGGAGCGTGCCGTCGGGTTCGAGCCGCGCAACGGAATGCAGGGGCGACAATTCGACCGTATGCGGTCCAAGAATATCATTCGAGAGGCGAAGCCCGGCGTCTACTGGCTCGATGTCGTCGCCTACGACGTCGATCTGCGTGAGCGTCACGCGCGCGTCCGCATCGTGCTTCTCGCGCTGGTGATCCTCTTGTTCATTGGATTCGCGACGTCGCTTATTACCCGATGATATGAGTTGAGTCGGGCAGGGGGCTTGGCCGATGATCAAAGTCTTGCGTTGGGCGGGTTATGCCTTTGGTGGGCTGTTCGCCCTGCTCTCGATCGCTGCGGCGGCGCTGTGGCTAATTTCCTCGCACGAGCTGAGTGCCCGCGTCGCGGCAAAGCCCGAGCATCTCGCGCAACCCACGCCGGATCAGCTGGCCGATGCCGAGCGGCAGGGCCGAATCCTCGGGTGTTTCAGCTGTCACGGCGCGGGGCTGCGCGGGGAAAAGATGTTCAGCGAACCGATGATCGGAACGGTATGGGCGCCGAACCTCACACAAGTCGCTGCTCACGCCAGCGACGAGCAGCTCGCCCGGGCGATCCGCCAAGGGATCGGCAGCGACGGCCGGAGCCTGTTCATCATGCCGTCGGAGAATCTTCAAATCCTTTCCGATCAAGAGGTCGCGGCGATCATTGCGATGGTGCGAAGGCAACCGCCGGGCCGATCGACGACGCCGGCGAGTTCGTACGGTCCCATCGGTCGCTTGGGTGTGGTCATGGGCAAGTTCAAGACTGCGCCGGCGCTGGTCGCCGACTATAAAAACCTGGAGCCGAGGCCGGTCGGGCCGCAATATGAAGCGGGCCGTCGGCTCGCCGCTTTATATTGCTCCGGCTGTCACAATGCCGATCTCAGCGGCAAGGAAGTGAAGCCGGGAGAGCTGTCACCCGATCTGACGATCGCCGGGGCATACGACCTCGCCGCATTTACGAGATTGCTCCGCACCGGCCGGCCGGCGGGCGGCCAGAAGCTGCCGATGATGGGGGCCACGGCGCGCTCCGACCTCAGCCACATGACGGACGGGCAGATCGAGCAGCTTCATGCCTATCTCGTAGCCCGCGCGCAGGCGGCCACGCCCTAAGACGTCGGGGGCACGCAACTTTCCCGTCTTCGGGGTATTGGGGACGCAGCAGGAGGAGGTGACCCATGGCCTACAAGATCGCGATCATCGTCGGCAGCCTTCGCCAGGGGAGCCTCAACCGCAAGGTCGCGCGCTCGATCTGTGCGCTGCGCGGGGACAATCTCGACTGCTCGATGGTGGAGATCGGCGACCTGCCGCTCTACAACCAGGACCTCGACGGCAACCCGCCCGAGCAGTGGCTCCGCTTCCGCCGCGAGGTTGCGGCTGCCGATGGCGTGCTGTTCTGCAGCCCCGAATATAATCGCGGCGTTCCCGGCGTCCTCAAGAACGCGATCGACGTCGGCTCGCGGCCTTATGGCCAGAGCGTGTTCGACAAGAAGCCCGCCGCGATCGTCACTGCGTCGCCGGGAAGCATCGGCGGCTTCGGCGCCAACCATCAGATCCGCCAGGCCGCGGTCTTCCTCAACATGCCCGTGATGCAGGCGCCTGAGGCCTATCTCGGCCATGTCTCGGACGACAGTTTCGACGAGAGCGGCTGCCTCAAGGACGGCCCGCTGAAGGAGTTGATAAAGGGCGTCGCCCATGCCTTCCACGATTGGGTGCACATGATCCACGAATCGCGCCGGCTACTGGCCGAGGATTCGGCGCACGCGAGCCAACAGGCGGCAAAGGAGCGGGCACACGCCTGACACTTGGCGACGCTTCGGCCGTCCCGTTAGACAGGCGAAATAAGGAAGGAGGCGGGGCACATGGAATTCACCTGGTTGTCACGTTGGCAGGCGCAGGCGCTCGCATTGCTTCGGATAGTCGCGGCGTTGCTGTTCATGGAGCACGGCACGGCCAAGCTGTTCCATTTTCCCGTGGACCAGCCCGGCGTCCCCCACCCGTTGCCGACCATGCTCCTCGCTGCGGCGGTCATTGAATTCACGGGCGGCGTGCTCGTCACGCTAGGCCTCTTCACCCGTCTCGCCGCGTTCATCATGTCGGGCGAGATCGCCGTCGGCTATTTCATCGCGCACGCGCCGAAAAGCTTCTGGCCCATCGTGAACATGGGAGAAGCCGCGATCCTCTATTGCTTCATCTTCCTCTACATCGCGGCCGCCGGGCCCGGCGCGTGGAGCATCGACGGCCTTCGCGCGAAGAACGCGCCGATCAGGTGACCTTGGCGCGCTGTTTGAAGCGCGGCTGGTCCCATTCCCGGCTCGCGAGGATATCGGCGAGGATGTCCGCGGCGCGCACCATTTCGGCGTGGCTGTTGTAAAGCGGCGCGAAGCCGAACCGCATCAGGTCCGGCGCGCGGAAGTCGCCGACCACCCCGCGAGCGATCAGTGCCTGCATCACGGCGTACCCTTCGGGATGCGCAAAGACGACATGGCTACCGCGCTGCATCGGGTCGCGAGGACAGGCGAGCTGGACCTCGTCGCCGCAGCGCGCCTCGACTTCCTCAACGAACAGCTGCGACAGCGAGCGCGACTTGGCGGCAAGATCCCGCAGCGCGATGCCGTCGAAAGTGGCGAGGCCCGCGTCGAGCGCCGCCAGCGCCAGTATCGACGGCGTGCCGGTGAGGAATTTGAGCATTCCGTCCGCAGGGCGGTAATCGTCGACGAAGGCGAAGGGCTCGGCATGGCCCATCCAACCCTGGAGCGGGTTGTGCAGCTCGTCCTGAAGCCGCCCGGCGACGTAGATGAAGGCTGGCGCGCCCGGACCGCCGTTCAGATATTTATAGCCGCAGCCGACCGCGAGTTCCGATCCCGCGCCGGCAACGTCGAGCTCGATCGCGCCCGCGCTGTGCGACAGGTCCCACACGGTCAGTGCGCCGGCGGCACGGGCGGCTTCGTTGACGGCGCGCATGTCGTGGATCGAGGCTGAGCGATAATCGACGTGGGTCAGCGTGACGATCGCAGTGTCCTCGTCGATCGCCCCGATTACCTCGTCGGCATCGACCGCCTTGAGCCTCAGGCCAAGCAAGTCGCATAGGCCCTGTGTCACGTAGAGGTCGGTCGGGAAATTTCGGCGCTGGGTGACGATCGTCTTCCGTCCCGGCCGCGCCTTTGCCCCGGCCGCGAGCAGCTTGAACAGGCAGACGCTGGTCGAATCGGCGATCAGCAGCTCGTTCGGCTTTGCCCCGACGATCGGCGCGAGCCTTGCCGCGATCCGCGTCGGCCAGTCGATCCAGCCATGCTTGTTCCAGCTGGCGATGAGGTCCTCGCCCCATTGCCGCTCGGCGGTGTTCGTCAGCGCCGCCGGTGTCGCCGCGGGCGGGGCGCCGAGCGAATTGCCGTCGAGGTAGATGACGGCGTCCGGCAGCAAGAACCGCTCTCGGGCAAAGGCCAGCGGGTCGGCGGCGTCGAGCTGCTGGGCTTGGTCAGCGCTCTTCGTCATTGCGAGGGAAGCGGAGCAATCCATGTCACGGCGCTGGATTGCCGCGTCGCTGCGCTCCTCGCAATGACGAACTAAAGCTTGGGCAAGGTGACGCCCTTCTGCCCCATATATTTGCCGGCACGGTCGGCGTAGCTGACTTCGCACGGCTCGTTCCCCTGAAGAAACAGGAACTGGCAGGCGCCTTCGTTGGCGTAGACCTTGGCGGGGAGCGGCGTGGTGTTCGAGAATTCGAGCGTCACATGGCCTTCCCACCCCGGCTCGAGCGGGGTCACGTTCACGATGATCCCGCACCTGGCGTAGGTCGACTTGCCGAGGCAAATCACCAGCACGTCGCGCGGCACGCGGAAATATTCGACCGTCCGCGCCAGCGCGAAGCTGTTGGGCGGGATGATGCAGACGTCGGTCTTGCGGTCGACGAAGCTGTTGGCGGCGAAATCCTTGGGGTCGACGGTCGCCGAATCCACGTTGGTGAAGATCTTGAACTCGTCGGCGACGCGCGCGTCGTAGCCGTAGGACGACAGGCCGTAGCTGATGCAGCCCTCGCGCCGCTGCGCCTCGACGAACGGCTCGATCATGGCGTGCTGCCGCGCCTGCTCGCGAATCCAGCGGTCCGACAAAATCGACATTCGGAGTGCGTAACGGGGCGAGTTCGAGGCATCAAATATGGCTCGATCAAATCTGTGGATTGGCGGCAATTCAAATTCCGCAGTTCGGGTGAACCCGGACCAGATTCGTGCACAAGCTATCCACAGCTGTGGTATTTCGGCAGCGCTTGATGTGGGGCCACACGAGCGTAGGAGCCTGGTCATGGCCGAAGTGATCCGAATTGCCGAGTCTGCGTCTGAAGCCCCTCCAGCCCTCCCCCAGAACGTCGAGGCGGAAGCGGCGCTCCTCGGAGCGCTGATGATCGACAACCGGCTGGTCGAGGACGTCCAGCTCAAGCTCAAGCCGCTCCACTTTTTCGAGCCGCTGCACGGCCGCATCTATGAGGCGGTCCTGCGGCTGACCGACAGCAACCGGGTCGCCAACCCGGTCACGTTGCGGCCGCTGTTCGAGGCCGACGAGTCGATCAGGGAAGTCGGCGGGCCGTCCTACCTCGCGCAATTGACCGGTTCCGGCGCGGCGGTGATCGGCGCTCGCGACTTTGCTGACCAGATCTACGATCTCGCGTTGCTGCGCGCCCTCATCGGCGTCGGCCGCGAGCTCGTGGAAGGCGCGCTCGACACGAGCGAGGACGTTGCCCCCCTCGCTCAAATCGAGCGCGCCGAAACCGAGCTCTACAAGGTTGCCGAGGAGGGCGGCGCGGAAGGCAAGGCGAAGAGCTTCGGCGAGGCGTCCAAGGAAGCGCTGCAGCTGGCGGAAAAAGCGCTCAACAGCGGCGGCCATTTGTCGGGCCTCACCACCGGGCTCGACAGCTTGAACGGCAAGATCGGCGGGCTGCACAAGTCGGACCTGGTGATCGTCGCCGGCCGCCCCGGCATGGGCAAGAGCGCGCTTGCGACCAACATGGCGTTTGCCGCCGCCCGCAGGTTCCTCAAGGACCAGGAGGACGGGATCGAGCCCGCCAAGTCCGCGGGCGCCAGTGTCGCGCTGTTCAGCCTCGAAATGTCGTCCGACCAGCTGGCCACGCGCATCCTTGCCGAGCAATCGGGCATCAGCTCCGAGAACCTCCGCATGGGGCGGATCAGCCAACAGGAATTCCGCTCGCTGGCGCGGGCCGCGGCCGAGCTGCAGAGCCTGCCACTGTACATCGACGACACGCCCGGCCTCACCATTGCCGCGCTTCGTACCCGTGCGCGGCGGCTCAAGCGGCAGAAGGGCATCGGGCTGGTGATCGTCGACTATCTCCAGCTGCTCCAGGGCACGAGCAAGTCGAGCAACGACAACCGCGTCAACGAGATTTCCGAGATCAGCCGGGGGCTCAAGACGCTCGCCAAGGAGCTCGACGTGCCGGTGATCGGCCTGTCACAGCTGAGCCGCGCGGTCGAGCAGCGCGAGGACAAGCGCCCGCAGCTTTCGGATCTCCGCGAATCCGGCTCGATCGAGCAGGACGCCGACATCGTGCTGTTCATCTATCGCGAGGATTATTACCTCGCCGCCAAGCAGCCGGGAGACGACCATCCCGACTTCAGCGCCTGGCAGGAAGAGATGCAGCGCGCCTACGGCCTGGCCGAAGTGATCGTCGCCAAGCAGCGCCACGGCTCGACCGGCAAGGTCCGGCTCAAGTTCGACAGCCGCATCACCAAGTTCAGCGACATCGTGGACGAGGGCTACATGCCGGAGCTGCGCGGCAGTTAGCGGCGGGTCGCGCCGCTTTGTCCCGAACGCAGGCGGCGCGATCATGGGGAGGGGGATGGGGGCGTCGGCCAGAGGGTTCGGCGCCCCCTGCCGTTACGGCCCGACGTCGTCGCTGCTCTCGGGCTGCGGGATCTTGCGCGGCGGCCCTGGCTCGAGGCCGAGCGCCTTGGCGACATTGTCGTCCCAGCCGTAAACGTCGGGCCGGAACTGGATCCGGGAGCCGTCCCAGAAGGCCGTCTGGTAGAGCAGGCGCACCGGGATCGGCGTCTTGAGTGGGACGAAACTTTCGTCGTCCTTCTGCATCGCCTGCTGGAAGCGGTCGAGGATGCCCTGCTCCTGGGCGAGCGAGGTCGCGAACTCGACAGCGTTCTGGACGTGTACGCAGCCGTGGCTGCGATGGCGTTCCGGCAGGCCGAACAGCGCCTTGGCGGGGGTGTCGTGGAGGTAAATCTGCTCCGGGTCCTGCATGTCGAACTTGACCAGTCCGAGCGAATTCTTGGGCCCGGATTGCTGGATCCACTGATCGCCCTGCAGCACGAAACCGTTGGCCTGCAGCCATGACTGGCTCTTGGTCGCGAGTTCCTTCTCACCGATGCCCTTGGGCACCCTCCAGGTCGGCTTCGCGACGAGCCGGGTGATCGGGCCTTGCAGCTGCGGCGTCGGCTTGTCCGGCTCGCCCTCGACGACTTCGCGATGGTCGGCATGCTCGCCGCCGCGCCAATAATCGAGCAAAGACGCGGCCGTATTGACGTCGATCCGCGTCGCCGGCGGGCTGCGCTGAAGCCAGCGCAGCCGCTCCATCGCGATCGCCAGTTGGCGCGCGCGGTAGCTTGGGCCGGCATTCAGCGCGTTCAGCGTATCGCCACCGATCACGCCATCGGGTTTGAAGCCCCACTCGGCCTGCACGCGCTTCACCGCGGCGACGAGATCCGGCGAGTAGCGGTTGGATTGCGCTGCGGGCGCGGCGTGAGCCGCGGTCGTGGCACCCGCCTTTTGCGCTGGCGGCGTCCGCGCCGCGACGATCTCGCTTGCGACTAGCGCCGCTCGGACGAGCGCGATTCGAGGATCGCTCTTCCCGGCCTTGATCGGCTTGCCGTCGGGGATCGGCTGCGGCTGTCCCTTCGCGGCCAGCTGCAAATAATGGAGGTGCGCCTGGCTCAGCGCGCGGTATTCGTCGGTCTGCGGGACAAGCGTGTCGAACCAGCCTTTGACGTCGCCCTTCTGAATGGCCTCAGCGAGCCCTTGGCGCGGGTCGATCCGGGAACGCGCGATCGTGTAAACTTCGTGGAGCTTGCTCGGGTCGGAATAGCCATTTGCCAGCGCGGACGCATATTTGAGCGCCGCCTCGGTCAGCGCCGCGCCTTTCTCGCCGCCCTTCAGGAACAGCTCGGGCTTGAGTCCATTGGCCGGCGCCTGCGCGATCGCCTCGCGCAGTTGCCGCTCGGTGTTGCCGTTCCAGTCGATCTGGGGTGTGCCCGCTTGCTGCGAGCCCGAACCGCCTCCGCTCGACGAGCTTCCTCCCTGAGAGCAGGATGAGAAGGCGACGCTGCACAGGGCAAGGATGAGCGCCTTGCCGACGCTGGATCTGATTATCACAAGGACGCTCAACGCAGCGGATCGCCAAACCGATCCAAGGTTGTTGCATTGGCCCCGTCGGCTGCAGGGGTTAATCCTCGAGCATGTTGGGGTCGCGAAGGCCCTCGCCGATCGCCGCTCGCGCCCGGTCGGCCTCGCTGCTGGTCACCGGATAAGCGCAATAATCGGCGGCGTAGAAGGCGCTCGGGCGATGGTTGCCGCTCATTCCGACGCCGCCGAATGGCGCGGTCGACGGGGCGCCGTTTGTCGGCTTGTTCCAATTGATGACGCCGGCGCGCACGCCGGCCCAGAATTTGTCGTACAGCTCGGGGCTTCCGCCAACGAGGCTCGCCGCGAGGCCGTAGCGGGTGTTGTTCGCTTCGCTGATCGCGGCGTCGAAGTCCTTGACGCGGATCAGCTGCAGCACCGGGCCGAAAATCTCCTCGTCCGGCCGGTCCCGAACCGCGGTGACGTCGATCAGCGCAGGGGTGAGAAAGGGCCGGTCCGCCTGCGGCCGATCGAGGCGGCGGAGCGGCTTTCCGCCCTTCATCATCAGGCCAAGCCATTGCTCCTGAACGTGGTCTGCGGCGGCATTGTCGATCAGCGGCCCAAGGAACGGCTGAGGGTCGGCGAAGGGGTGATCGACGATCAGCCGGTCAATCAGCTCTTGGACGGCGTCAAGCAGCGGCCCTTCATTGCCCTCCTCGACGATCAGCCGCCGCGCCGCGGTGCAGCGCTGCCCCGCCGACAGATAGGCAGACTGGACGACGATCATCGCGGCGGAGTCGATGTGCTTGGATCCCCACACCACCAGCGGGTTGTTGCCGCCGAGCTCGAGCGCCAGGATCTTTTGCGGAGTCTCCGCGAATTGCTGGTGGAGCGCCATTCCGGCGCGCGCCGAGCCGGTGAACAGAAGGCCGTCGATGCCGGGCTGTGCAGCCAGCGCACGGCCCTGTTCCGGGCCCCCGACCAGCAGCCGCACCACGCCTTCCGGGATTTTCGCTTCGTGGAAGCACCGGACGAGGAATTCGCCGGTTGCCGGGGTCTTTTCCGATGGCTTGAACACCACCGCGTTGCCGGCGATCAGCGCGGGAACGATGTGCCCATTGGGCAAGTGCGCGGGAAAATTATAGGGGCCGAGCACCGCAAGCACGCCGTGCGGCTTGTGCCGCACCGCAACTCGGTTGCCGAGCGCGGCCTCGAGCTTGCGCTGCGGAGTCCGCTCCGCATAAGCGTCGACCGAAATCTCGACCTTGTTGACCACGGCACTGACCTCGGTGCGCGCTTCCCACAGCGGCTTGCCCGTCTCGTGGGCGATCAGCTCGGCGAACTTGCTCTCCTTCTTGCGCACGACATTGGCGAAGCGGCGCACCGCCTCGATGCGGAATGCGATCGAATGCGCGGCCCACTCCGGCCACGCAGCGCGCGCGGCCGCGACCTCGGCGGCGGCATCGCCAATCCCGCCCGTCCACAGCGTCTTGCCGGTCGCGGGATCGGTCGAGACCAGCTTCGCGCCGGCGCCCGCCTGTCCAACCTCGTCCGACCGGTGCTTAGCTTGCCGTTGCATCCTGTTCCATTGCTTCGCCCATCCGCCGGACAGCTCTAACCTTGTCCTCGAACGGCTGCCAGTCGTCCGTTTCGGCAATCGCCGACCAGATCGCCTCGACCTCGTCGATGTGCATCGAGCAAGGCGCCTCGTCGGACCAATAGGCGTGGGTCGGTGTGACTTCACGGCCCCGCAGCCGCTGCGCGAGCTCGCGGAAGGCGTCGCCGGTGTAGGAACCCGGCCCGGGATCGCGGCCGCCGCGCCAGTCGAAGAAGATGCGGTCGATCGGCTTCGCCCTAGTGGCGAGGGCGCGGATCAAGGCACCCGCAACCTCGCGGTCGTTACCGCCCGGAGCAATTCCGAGCCGGCGAAGCATCGCGCCGACCAGCGCCCGGTCGAACCGCCCGCTCCAGCCGGTGAGGATATCCGACAGCGGCGGTGCTTCGGTGACCAGCGACAGGGAGCCGGCGAGCTGCGCCAGGTCCCAGTGGATCGCCTCCGGCTGCCGGCCAAAGGCGTAGAGGCCGTAATGGTCGAAATAAGCGGCGGTGAAGTCGGTGTCCCACTCGGGCGTGAAGCGCCACGGCCCATAGTCGAAGCTCTCGCCCGTGATGTTGATGTTGTCGCTGTTGAGGACGCCGTGGACGAAGCCGGCGGCGAGATAGGATGCAGCGAGCTCCGCGGTCGAACCGCTGACAAGATCGAACAGGCGCAACGCGCCGCCGCCGCGCTCGGCGTACAAATTCTCCAGCGAATAGCCGACGAGCTTTCGGATGTTGTCGATGTCGCCGAAAAAGGCGAGCCGCTGGAAGGTGCCGATGCGGATGTGGCCATGGCTGAGCCGCGTCAGCACCGCCGAACGCGTCGGCGAGGGCTCGTCGCCGCGCTCCAGCGCCTCGCCCGTCTCGAACAACGCGAAGCTTTTCGACGTGTTGACGCCCAGCGCCTCGAGCATTTCGGTCGCCAGCACTTCGCGCACGCCGCCCTTGAGCGTCAGCCGTCCGTCCGCATGCCGGCTGTAGGGCGTCTGGCCCGAGCCCTTGGTGCCGAGGTCGAGCAGGCGGTTTCGATCATCGCGCAGCTGGGCGAAGCTGAACCCGCGCCCGTCGCCGATCTCGGGATTGTACACGCGGAACTGATGCCCGTGGTAGCGCAGCGCCAGCGGCTGCGTGAGGTTGTCCGGCAGCGGCTCGAACCGGCAGAAGTGCCGCGCCCAGCCGGCTGCATCGAGATCAAGTCCGATCCGCTCGGCCCAACGCTGATTAACGAACCGCGCAACGCATTGCGGGAAGACTGCCGCCTCGACCGGATCGTAGAAGTCGGCGCCGAGGGTCAGGATCTTGGGGTCGGGCCGATATTGCGGCACGCGGTCAGCGGCGGCGCGAAGGCGCAGGCTGCGCTGTCTCGCTCGGCCCGTCGATCACCGGCCAGCCGTTCTGCCAGCGGATCCGGTCGATCAGCATCACCCGGCGCGTGTTGACCTCGTCGGTCGGCTTTTCGCGCGGGCGGTTCACGTCGACTGCGTGATAGACGATCCAATCGTGCCCCGCGGCGTCGGTCACGACGCTGTTGTGACCCGGCGCGATCCACTTGCCGCGCTTTTCGAGGATGATGCTATGCGGCTTCCCGGTCGCCTGTTCGAGCGTTTCGAACGGCCCCGTCGCGCTCCGCGAGCGCGCGACCATCACCGCATAATTCGCCTTCGCGCCGCAGCAATTGTCGCCCGAATAGAAGAGGTAATAATATCCGCCATGGCGGACGACCCACGAGCCTTCGATCAGGACCGGGAAGGCCTTCCGGCCGGGCGCGGGCGAGACCAGCTCCTTGGGGCTGCTGCCCCGGGCGAAAGACAATCCGTCGCGGCTCAGCTCCTGGACCCTGATCGGAGCGAAGCCCGAGCCCCAGTAGAGCAAAAGCCTGCCGGTCGCCGGGTCGGTCAGCGCCATCGGGTCGATGTTGACGAATCCCTCGCCGCATTTGAGCGGATGGCCCACGTCGGTGAACGGCCCGGCCGGCGATCGCGCCGTTGCCACGCCAAGGCACAGCCCGTGCCGCTCGTCCGACGTGTCCGGCTTGGCCGAGAAGAACATGACGTAGCGTGCGCCGTCGCGCAGCACGTGCGGCGCCCAGAAGTCCTGGGTTGTTGTCGCCCAGGCCGGCTTGGCCGGCAACGCATCGCCGAGCTCTTTCCAGTGGACGAGGTCGCTCGAGCGCGCGACCTGGATGTTGAGCCAGCGGCCGTCGCGCTGGCTCTGGGTCGCATAGCCATAATAAAAGCCGTCCGGCGCGCGGATCACCGTCGGATCGGGAAAGTCGGCATCGATGACCGGATTGACGTAGGTCTGCGCCGCGTGGACGGGGGTCGCCGCCGCGAGTGCCACCAACACTGCAAAAAGCCAGGGTCTCCGCGTCACGCTTTCCCCATAAGTGATTGCAAAGGCTTCACAAGGCTTTCCGTGCGAGCGTCGTGCTCCTATCGAGCCGCCCCATGATTACGACCGAGTCGCCGACCTTTGCCGTCACCGCCGAGCACGAGGGCGAGGGCGTCCGCATGGACGTGACCGCGTCCGACGGGCGTTCCAGATCCTATTTGATCCCGGGTATGGAATCGCAGCATTATTTCCACTTCTTCCGCGATCTTCACCGCGACTTCGGGACGCGCCTGCCGCACTTCTTCGCTGAAGCCGAGGGCTTCCCCGATACGCCGCAGCATTGGCAGCCGCTGCTCACCGAGAATGTCTCGCCGACGATCCTTGCCGGCTACGGCGACCCGGCCGTCCTCAAGACCGAGAGCGGCTATTATCTGTTGGCGACGTCCAACGACGCGCCCGACGCGTTTCCGATCCTCCATTCCAACGACCTCATCCACTGGCAGCACGAGGCGTTCGTCTTCCCCGAGGGCCAGCAGCCGGAGTGGACCGCCACGGGTCGTCGCGTTGCCGATTTCTGGGCGCCCGAAATGGCAAAGGCCGGCGATGAATATTGGGTTGTCTACACCGCCCGGCAAAAGTCCAACGCGCTGGCCATTGGCCTCGCCCGCTCGGCCAGTCCGCTCGGCCCGTTCATCGACAATGGCGCGCCGCTGGTCACCGGCAAGGAGGTCAACACCACCGGCGTACCCCACGGCGCGCTCAGCGGCGGGGTGATCGACAGCCACATCTTCACCGACACGGACGGCACCCGGTACCTCTTCTGGAAGGACGACAGCAACGGCATCTGGCCGCGGCCGCTCGCAAGCCTGCTGCGCGACCGACCGGAGCTCATCGATCGGTTGTTCGATCGCGACGAGGACCGCAAGAGCGCGGCGTTTGCGGCCGCGATCGTCGATTGGGCGAACAGGCGCCGGCCGATGGAACGCTTCTATCTGATGACGGGTATGATCGAGGCTGCGCTGGGCAATTGGCAGCGGGTCAAAGGGGCGCTCGCCGATTACGCGCTCGCCGACGAGATCCTCGAGGCGATGACCACACCGGTACGCGCGCAGCAAATTGCCGAGGACGGCCGCTCGCTCGTCGGCGAGTCGAAGATCGTCCTCACAAACGACATGGATTGGGAGGGCCACCTCATCGAAGGCCCATTCTGCACGCTCCAGAACGGGCGCTATTGGCTATTCTATGCCGGCAATGATTTCAGCACGCCCGCCTACGGCATCGGTGTCGCCGTCGCCGATCATGTGCTCGGCCCCTACCGCAAGCAGGCGCGGCCGCTGCTCAAATCCACGCGCAGCTGGACCGCGCCCGGCCATGCCTCTGTCGCGCCGGGCCTCGACAATGAGCCGCAGCTGTTCTTTCATGCGTTTCACCCGGGCGACGGCGGCTACAATGCGTTCCGCGCGCTGCTCACGGCGCGGCTGCGCTTCGAGGCCGATCATGTCGAGCTGATCTGAAGGTGGGGACGATGATGGTGAGGCGCCTACTGCGTTGGTTCCTGCCGGTGGCGCTGGCCCTCGGCGCGACGGCTGCAGCCGCCGAGCCATCGTTCGTGCCCGTCTTCCGCGAGAATTTCCCCGATCCGTTCGTGCTCCGGCACGGCGCCGACTTCATCGCTTATTCGACCAACGATGGGCCCAATGTCCCGGTCGCAACCTCGCGTGACCTCGTCCACTGGAACTTCGTCGGGGATCCGGCGACGGGCAAGCGCCGCGACGCGCTGCCGACGCTTGGCAGCTGGGCCAAGACAGGCTTCACCTGGGCACCCGAAGTCCTCCAGCTCGGCGACAAGTTTCTGCTCTATTACACCGCCAGCGACCGCCGTCGCGACGTGCAGTGCATCGGCGTCGCGGTCGCTTCCGACCCGCTCGGCCCGTTCGTGGATTCGTCGACCGGGCCGATCGTCTGCCAGACCAGGCTTGGCGGCAGCATCGATCCGGACGCGTTCAAGGACGGGGACGGCAAGCTCTATCTCTACTTCAAGAATGACGGCAATCGCGTGCACCAGCGCACGTCATTATGGGGACAGCCGCTCTCTCCCGATGGGCTCTCCGTGACGGGTGAGCCGGTCGAGCTGCTCAAGGACAATCAGGCGTGGGAAGATCGGGTCGTCGAAGCGCCCACGATGGTCCGTTTGCCGGCGGGCTATGAGCTGTTCTTCTCAGGCGGCTTCTTCGGCTGGAACCCGGAGGAAGGCGGGCTTTCGCCTTACGCGATGGGCTATGCGGGCTGCGCCGGGCCACTGGGCCCGTGCACCCCGGCGCCGGAGAACCCGCTGCTGCACAGCTTCCGCGAGCGCGACGCAGGCTGCCTCAGCGGCCCAGGGCACCAGAGCATCTTCAGCGTCGGCGATCGCGCCCTGATCAGCTTCCACGCCTGGGCAGCGGACAGCAGCTGCCGCAAGGCCGGCGACAAGCGCGAGCTCTACATCGCGCCTTTGTTCTGGAAGGACGGCAAGCCGGTGCTCGGTCCGAGCCTGCGCGAGCGGACTTCAGCCGAGCACAAGTGACTGCCTAGCCGCGTTCCGGTGCCGGCGCCGGAGCGGGCGGCGGCGGTGGGGGCGCCGGCGGCGGCGCTTCGACGACAGGCGGCGGCGGAGGCGGCGGCGCGACGACCGGGACCGGTGCCGGAGCGCGATGCTCCTCGCCGCCGAACCGGAAGCGGATACCGGCGGAGATCACGGACTCTTCGAACCGAACGACCATTGGGAAGATTTCCGTGCTGCTCGGCAGGCCGTTCTTCGTCCCGTAATTCGTGCGTACGATATCGGACTTGAACGGCTTTTTCAGCATGTTGGTCCAGTCGAAGAACAACGTGAATTGGTCAGTAAAGTTGTAGGTGGTCGAGAGGTCCAGTCGACTGACCGGATTGCCGCGGCCCTGCAGCGTATAGTTGATCGGGTTTCTTGGGTCTGGACCCTCGCGACGCTGATCGAGCGCGCCTTCAGGATAGCTGCTGCGCCGGTTGTACGACAGCCGCACGCTTAGTGGACCACGCTCGTACATGCCGACAAGGTTCCACGTCCACTTGGACACATCCGGAATTGGCAAATTGCGAACCGTGGCGTTGGGATCGAACGGCAACGTCGACACGCACGGATTGATGAAAGCAGGACAGAACAGCGGGATCTCGGCTTTGGCGTCGATATACGTGACGTTCGCCTGCGCACCGAATGCGCGCGCCCAGTTTGGCACGAAATCCCAATCGAAGAACGTGCTAACCTGTGCCTCGAAACCTTTTATCTTGCCCTTGTCTGTGTTGACCGGGCCCGTGATCTCCAACGTCGCTCCATTGGGATCGAGATTCGGGTAATCGAAGGTCCGGTTAACGATGAAGCCGTTCATGTCGCGCAAGAACACCGCGGCCGAGGCAAATCCCGTGCGTGAGAAGTAATATTCGAGGCTCGCATCGTAATTGGTTGAGCGCAGCGGCCTCAAGAACGGATTGCCACCATTACCGGTACGGATACAATTGGTCTGTCCAGGAGAGCAGGTGACAGGCGCGGCCAGGTCCAGCGATGGATTCAGCTGTTCGAACAGCGGTCGCGTACGAGTCTTCGTCGCTGCGAGGCGAAGCTGCCAATCGCGGCTGAAGCGAATGTTCATGTTCGCGTTGGGCAGCCAGTCCGTATATTTGTTGGTGACCGAAATCGGCGTGCCGACTGCAGGCGTCCCCGGCGCAAACTGTGTCCCCGTCACCTGATCCTTGGTGTGAACGTAACGAAGGCCGAGAATACCCGTGATGTTCACGCCGCCCGCATCGAAATTATAGTTCAGCTGCGCATAGGCCGCAGGTGATTTCTCGTTGACGCTGAAGTTGCGGCGCGGATCGGCGTTAGGAGCATTGACGTCACAGTTGACGATGGCCGGGTCGCCGTCGCACGGGACGTGCAGAGCGACGTTGAACTGCCGAAGCGCGGTCAAGTTATTCCACACGCTATTGAATGTCGGCGCCAACCAGGTTCTTGGCGTGGGGGCGTTGCTGTCCCCGTTGAAGGCCGGGTGGAACAGCTCATAATCGAGCGGCACGGTGCTGATCGGAATGTTGAAGACGCCGCCATTGTTGGCATTGAAATAGCGCGCTCCAGCCCTCCTCGTCGCATCGCGATCGACGTAGCGTACGCCCCATTGAATTTTTGGAAGGAAGGCGAGCCCGGACGTGTATTCGAAATCGAGCCGGCCTTGCCAGTCCTTGCCCTTCGCCGTCAGATAGTCTTCGAAGAAGCCGCGGTACCTGTAATTGGCCGGGTTAGCGAAATCGAGGCCGACGACTTCAATAGTCGGCCCTGATCCGCCGGGTCGGCCAGTGAACCAGTTGACGGTCAGATTGTTGCTGCTGATCTTGTAATCCACGCTCTCGGTGCGAAGCTTGAAGGTGCTGTCGGTCCGCGCGAGGTCCGCCGTGATTCTGAGCGGCCCGGCATCGTAGCTGCCGCCGACGGCAAACTGATACGTGTCGGTGTGCCGCTTTGTCGCGCCCTGGAAGCCCTGCGGCCAGTCACCGTTGCAACCAGGCCGATTGACCGTGCCGCTGATGATCTGGCCATTCTCAGTAACCAGGTTGGAGTAGGTCGCCTGGCCGCAGTTCCAGAGGGGCTGCTGCCACAGGCGGTCGGTCACGTTCTCACGATAGCCTTGCCAAAGACCCTCGGCGTAAAGGTTGAGATTGCCGTTACGATATTGAAGAGCGCCGTTGACGGAGGGCCGCCAGCGGTCGCCTTCGAAGTAACGAATTTCAGGGAAATCGGGTGAGCGGAAGCCAGCGAGGTCGGCGATGAAGAAGCCGTGCCGCCGGACCGAGTCTTGATAGTGCAAGCGCGTATATGAAAAATTGATCAGCGCGCCGAACTCTCCGGCGCCGGCATTCCACCGGTCAGTCAGAAGCAGTTGGGCGTTGGGTTTGAGATCCCGCGATTGGTTCGTGTAATTGCCCCAGACGGAGCCGGCGATCTCGAACCCCTTGAAGTCGAAGGGACGGCGCGAGCGGACATTGATAAGCCCTGCAAGACCGGGTTCCACGAGATTGGCGGTTGAGGTTTTGAACGCCTCGACGGCGGCGATGCCGCCGGCGGGGAAATCCTGCAGCGCGACCGAGCGAGTTTCCGCCGTATAGATCTCACGGCCGTTGTACGTCGTCGTGTAATAGGTGCGGTCGAGACCCCGCAGAAGGACACGACTGGCTTCGCCTCCGTTCCGCTCCACCTGAACGCCCGGTATGCGCGCCGCCGTATCTGAGACCGTGATGTCGGGGAGCTTGCCAATGTCCTCGGCGACGACAGCATCAATGACCTGGTCGCTGTTCCGCTTAATATTGCGCGCCGACTGCAACGATCGCCTGAGACCGGTCACGACGATCGCGCTCGAGTCCGCCGGCGCGGCCGCCGCGGCCGGGCTCTGCGGCGCGTCGGCGTTCTGCACCGGCTCAGCTGGATTTTGCTGCGCGGTTGCCGCGGGATTGGGCGGCGGTACCGGCTCCGCTTTGGCGAGCGCCGGTGAAGCCGCGCCAAACATCGCCGCGATGGCAGTGGTGGAAAGCAGGACCTGAGTTGAACGCCGCATGATGAGCCCCCTCTGGCGACAAACAGCAGTGCTACCGTGACTTAGCGACGTTGTATTACGTGTGCTGGGAAACTTACAAGCTGCAATCGGGCAACACTGCTCCGGGTTAACGGAGGCTCATTCCACCTGGCCGAGCATGTCGTTGACTCGTCGCTCGGCGTCGGCGAGCGCGGCCTCGACGCTCTTCTGCCCCGTGAACGCGGCGGCCGCTTCTTCGCCGACGATCCCTTCGATCGCATTCTGGCGCTGGACATAACTCGGCAGCGGGCGGCCGATCTCGGCCAGCGGCGCGATGTCCGCGCGGTGCGGCAGCGCACGGAAGCGCGGGTCTTCGAGCACCGACTTGAACGCGGGAATGTGGCCGGTTCGGGCCCAGTCATAATTGTGCGCGGCCATGAACTTGAAGAAGCGCGCAATCGCGGCGCGCTGCGCCGGGCTGCGCTTGCGCGTTGGAACCACCCAGCTGTGGCCGCTCACATATTCGACATGTTCGCCCCACAGACGCGGGTAGGGGAAGACGGCATAGCTGTTGTAGAGCGGCCGCCCGGGCGTGGTCGCTTCCTGCTGGAACGAGCCGATCATCCAGGTGCCGGTCGGGTAGATTCCGCCCTCGCCGTTGATGAACGCCGCGATCGCCGCGGGAGTGTCCATGTTCTGCGTGCCGAGCCGCTCCTGGTTGATGCGGCGGAAGAAGTTCGCGACTTCGATCCCGACCGGTGTGTTGAGCCGTATGTGGTGTGCATCCGGGAACAACACCGCGCCCTTGGCCATCATGTAGGTGTAGAGGTTGCGCGCGGCGAAGGCCGGGTCGCCGACATTGCTCTGGATGAGATAGGGCTTGCCGGTGCGCTGCTCGAACTGCCGCGCCTCGGCAATCAGCTCGTCGGCGGTGTTGGGCAGCACCGGCTTGCCGCCGCGCATAAGCCCGGCCTTGGCAAACAAAGCGGTGTTGACGTGGAACAGTCCGCCGTGCGTGTCCCACGGCAGGCCGTAGGCATGGCCGTTGATCGTGACCCCGGCGCGCGCGGCGTCTGTGAAGTCCGTCGGGCTGATCCGTGCCATCTGCAGATAGTCGTCGACCGGCTCGAGCAGGCCCTTCAGCGCATAATCGCTGATCACGCCCTCGTGCATGGTGACGAGGTCGGGCGGATCGCGCGCCGCAACCTGCGCGGTAAGCTGCGGATAGCCGGGCCAGGCGACGACATTGACGTCGACGTGCACGTCGGGGTTCTCGGCGTTGAAGCGATCGACCAACGTGGTGATGATCCCGCACTCGCCCTCGGCCTTGGCGATGTCGGTGCTGCCGCCATATTCGGCGCCGCACTCGCCGAAGAAGCGCTGGAGGTAGAGGTGGGTCTTGTGGTCGCTGCGCGCGCAGCTGCCGAGCGCGAGCAGTGCGGCGAGCGCGGCGGCGGTCCGCCTCATCGCACCGCGGCGCCGGCCATCGCGCGCACGATCTGCTTCTGGAAGACAATGTAAACGATGAAGATCGGGATGGAGGCGAACACCGCCTGCGCCATCAGAAAACCGAGGCCGCTGGTCTGGGCATAGTTCATCTGTGCGGCGGCGAGACCGACCGTCAGCGTATACATGTCGCTGCGCGTCGCGCTGATCAGCGGCCACCAATAATCGTTCCACGCGCCGAGGAAGGTGAAGACCGCAAGCGTCGACTGTGCGGGAACGGTCAGCGGCAGGATGATCTTGCGGAAAATGGTCCAGCGCGACGCGCCGTCGAGCATCGCCGCTTCGTCGAGCTCGCGCGGGATCCCGCGCATGTACGTGGTCATGAAGAACACGCCGAACGGTGCGATCAGGCCGGGCAGGATCAGGCCCGGATAGCTGTTGTGAAGGTGAAGCGAGGCGAACAGCTGGTGCTGCGGCAGGATCACCGCCTGGCTCGGCACCGCAAGGCCCAGCAGGACGATGACGAACAAGGTGCGGCGCAGCGGGAAGTCGAGCCGGGCAAAGGCATATCCCGCGAGGCTGGCGAGGATCAGCACGCCGGCAGTCATGCCCAGTGCGACGATCGCGCTGTTGAGCAGCCAGCGCAGCGTCAGGCTGTTGCCGAAGATCGCGCCGTAATTCTCGAGCGTGTAGGGGCCGTGCAGCGCAGCGCCGCTATGGCCGACGAGATCGGCATTGTGCTTGAGCGACAGCAGCAGCGTCCAGAGGAGCGGCGTGACCATGACCAGCGCGCCCAGCAGCAGGGCCGCCCAGCCGAGCGGCGTCAGGCGGCCGCGCTGCAGGCTAGCGGACATCCTGCGCTCCCGTCCGGCCGGTCGCCCAATATTGCGTGAGTGTAACCGCTAGGATGATCAGGAACAGCACTTCCGCCGCCGCGCTGGCATAGCCCAGCTCCCATCGACCGAAGGCCGTTTCGAACAGGAACAGGACGGCGGTGCGCGACGCTCCGCTGGGGCCGCCGGCGGTCAGCAGCTGCGCTTGTCCGAACAGCTGCAATTGCGCCGCCGTTTGCAGCATGACCACCAAAACGGTCGTGCGCCTGAGCGACGGCAGGGTGATACGCCAGAAGGTTGTCCAGCGGCTCGCATTGTCGAGAGCGGCGGCCTCGTACATGTCCTCGGGGATCTGCTGCAGCCCGGCAAGGAACAGCAGCATCGGGAAGCCGACCGACCACCAGATGGTGGTGATCGCCAGGGCCGGCAGGACGAGGTGGACGTCGCTGAGGAACGGCAGCGGCTGCCATCCTGCTGTTTTCCACGCCTCCCCAAGAAGGCCGGCGTCGGGCGCGAGCACGAAGCGCCAGATGAGGGTGACGATGGTCACCGACAGCACCGCGGAGGCGAAGAAGATTCCGCGCACGATCGCTGCGCCCTTGCCGGCGCGGTTGAGCGCTAGCGCGAGCAGCAGCGCGATCACAGTCAGCACCGGCACGATCATCAGCGTGACCTCGAACGTATTGACCAGCGACGTGCCGAAGACCGGATCGTGCAGCAGCCGCGCGTAATTGCCGACGCCGACGAAATGACCAGCGCCGAACAGGTCGACCTGGTTGAGGCTGAGCCACAGTCCGCGCAGCAGCGGAAGGATCAGGATCAGCGAATAGAGCGCGAGGAACGGCGCGACGAACAGCAGCCCGCGCCAGTCGCGCTCGCTCGTCATGCGTCGGTCCGGTGGTGGCCGGCGCCGTCCGGCCCGAACACATGCGCGGCCGAGCCGTCGATCGCGAGCGACACCTCATCGCCAAGGCGCACGCGGCTGTACGCCTCGTCCTCGGCGGTGATCGGCTGCCCGTCCGCGAGACGCGCGTAGACGAGGGTGCGTTCGCCGAGCCGCTCGACCAGCTCGACCTTGGCGTTGGTCGTTGCCGCGCCTGCGGCAACCCGCACCGCCTCCGGCCTGAGCCCGAGGCGCAGCTCGCCGGGCGGCAGCCCCGCGCGCGGGGCCTGCGTCTCGACGATCGATCCGTCGCCCAGCTTCATCGTCGCGAACGGCTTGTCGTCGTCGAGCAGAATCGCCGGGAGCAGCGTCATTGCCGGTGAGCCGACGAACTGCGCGACGAAGATGTTCGCTGGCCGGCTGTAGATCTCCATCGGCGGCCCGACCTGTTGGATTCGGCGGTCGTTCATCACGACAATTCGGTCGGCCAGGGTCATTGCCTCGGCCTGGTCGTGAGTGACCATGATCACCGCCGCATCGACCTTCTGCTTGAGCTGCGCGAGTTCGACCCGGGTGCGCAGCCGAAGCGCCGCGTCGAGGTTGGACAAGGGCTCGTCGAGGAGGAAAAGCTTCGGCTCCTTTACCAGAGCGCGGCCGAGGGCGACGCGCTGGCGCTGGCCGCCCGACATCTCGGCCGGCTTGCGGTCGAGCAGCGGCGTGATTTCGAGGACGTCGGCGGCGCTGGCGACCCGCCGCTCGATCTCGCTTTTCGGCACCCGCGCGTTCCTTAGACCGAACGCCATGTTGTCCCGCGCAGTCATGTGCGGGTAGAGCGCATAATGCTGGAAAACCATGGCGATGCCGCGCTCGCCGGGCGGGAGCGTGTCGATGCGCCGGCCTTCGAGCCGAACCTCGCCGGCGTCGGCGGTTTCGAGCCCTGCGATGATTCTCAGCAGCGTCGACTTGCCCGAGCCCGAAGGCCCGAGGAACGCGATGAATTCGCGCTGCTCGAGCGTCAGGCTAATGTCGTCGAGCACTGGGGTCGAACCGAATGCTTTGCGCACGCCGATCAGCTCAAGGCTCGCCAAACAACTCTCCCCTGAAGGCGCGGCAATTTACAGGAAGCGAGGGCCGCGGCAACACGCGAGCGACGCCCTTGGCTAAAGCAGTGCGGAGTCCACCATGACTCGATCCTTCCTCGGCCCGACCTCGACCTTGCCTGAGCGGGCGATGGACGACCAGCCGACGAGGGGGCCGCGCAGCGCCTGGACCGCGGCCTTGATCACGACATAATACATGATCTGACGATAGCCGAACCGCTGCGGGAGAAGCCACGCGATCAGGCGCCAATTCTCGCGCCGTTCGAGCGCCATTGCGATGAGCCCGGCGGTAAGGTCGATGGCGGCGAACAGCAGCCAGAAAAAGGCGACATGCTGCAAATCGCCCTGCATCGCGGTGTAGCCATGCTCCTCGATCGACGTGACGGTGCTGAAGATGCTGACGAGCAGCGCGAGGTCGATCACTGGCGAGATGAGAGCGAAGACCAACTGGAACAGGATGGTCTGCGGCAGCCCGATGAAGGCCAGACCCGGCGGCCGGCGGGTAGCCATCGCGCCTTTGTGCTTCCACACGCACTGCATCGTTCCATAAGCCCAGCGGTAACGCTGGCGCGCGAGCTGCTTGATCGACTGCGGCGCCTCGGTCCACGCGATCGCGCTCTGGTCGTAGGCGACCTTCCAGCCGGCGCGCTGGACGGCAATGGTGAGGTCCTGGTCTTCGGCCAGGGTCTGGGGCGGGTAGCCGCCGACCTCGAGGATCGCCTGTTTCCGCCACGCCCCGACGGCTCCGGGAACCACGGTCATGGCGCCGAGCCGCGCAAGCGCGCGCCGCTCGAGATTCTGCGCGGTGATATATTCGAGCGCTTGCCAGCGCGTGACGATGTTGACCCGGTTGCCGACCTTCGCGTTACCGGCAACCGAGGCGAGCCGCTCATCGGCGACGAGCCAGCGCGCCAGCCGGGCAATCGTGTCGGTCTCGAACTGGGTATCAGCATCAAGCGCGACGACGATCTCGCTCTTCGCGAGCGCGAGTCCGTGGTTGAGCGCGCGCGCCTTCCCGCCATTGTCGAGGGAGATCAGGCGGACGCGCGGATCAGCGCCAAACGCCTGCTCGACGATATGCGACGTTCGGTCCCTCGAACCATCGTCGATCACGATGACTTCGACGCGCACCTTGGCGCTGTCGAGAACCCGCGACACCGAGCGCTCGATCACGCGCTCCTCGTTGTAGGCGGGGATCAGCACGCTGACGAACACGTCGGGGTCGATCGGCGGTCGCCGCCGCCGCCGTTCGTTCCACGCCGACAGCAGCGCAAGGCCGCTCAAGGTCAACGCCCGGGCGATGCCCAGAATGATCGCCGCGGTGAACAGGAAACCGAGCGCACGCACTGAAAATCCGAGCAGCTGGAACAGGCCGAGGTCGACCCGCGCCGCAGCATAATCCGCCGGCGAGAGCGGCGGCATCGCCTGCGCGCGGGACAGGCCGGCGAGCTCCGACACCGGAACGAAATAATAGCCGCGCGAGCGTAGTATATCGATGATCGCTGGCAGTGCCGCGATGGTCTGCCGCCGGTCGCCGCCCGAATCGTGGAGGAGGACGATATTGTGGCTGCACTGCGTTTCGGACGTGACGTCGCAGGCCTCGTTCTTGAGCACTCCCGACACGACATTGTTGATGATTGCCGGGACGCCGGGCCGCTGCCAGTCCTCGCTGTCGACGTGCAGTCCGACGGAGAGATAGCCGCGGTCCTGCGCCTCCCACACCGGCACGATCTCGTCCGCCGTGGTCGGCTCGGCGTCGCCGAAAAATGGCGCGCGGAACAGCTTGAGCGTGCGCCCGGTAAACGCCTGGAACAATCGCTGCGTAGCGTTCAGTTCATAACGCGTCCGGATCGCGTCGGCATTGGCGAGGTTTGGGTGGGTGTAGGTGTGACTGCCGATCTCGTGTCCTTCGCGCAGCATTCGCTGGAGCAGCCCGCGTTCGGTCAGCGCATTCTCGCCGATGATGAAGAAGGTGGCAGGAACCCGCTTCTGCTTGAGGATGTCGAGAATCCGCCCGGTCCAGCGCGGATCGGGCCCGTCGTCGAAGGTCAGCGCGACCGCCCCCGGCCGATCGCCGGTCCGCGTGATCGTGTACGGCCGCGGCACGCGGATGAATTCGACGTTGGTGAGCAGGCCGTTCCGCCCAAGCGTCAGCTTGCGCAGGCCAGGCGTTGGAAGCGCGGTGATCCGGATGATCTCCCCCGGACCTTCGATATCGACATTGGTGCCCTCGCGCAGGTGCACGAGGCCGGAGAGGGTTCGCGGAGTGCGAACATTTCGGCCGAAGATTGACCACAGATCCGGATCCTCGGCGCCGAGTCGCCACAGCCCCACCTCGCGAATGCCGGCGCGATCGAGCACGCTCAGCTCATTGAACGCGCTCGCCGCATCGAGCATCCACACGGTGTGCGGGTGGCCCTGCTCGTCAGCGTAGGCGAAGGTGCTGTTGCCGGCGAGCCGATCAAACACCGGCGGCGCCTCGCTGTCGCCCGCATCGACCCAGGCTTCTTCGACGTTTTCGGGATCGCCGGTGCCGTCGTGCCAATCGTAGGCATAGTTGCCGAGCGTGACGATGACCTTGTCGCGCGGGATCTGGCGAACCACGGCCGCGACCGAGCTCGCCCACCATTGCTGCGAGGCGATTGGCCCGGGCGGGCCGTCGTTCGAATGCTCGTCATAGGCCATAACGAACAGTTTATCGGCGAGCTGGGCGAAGCGCCTGAGGTCCCACGGTTGGTCGACCGGAACCGCGACGGTCAGCAGCCAGCGGTGCTTGATGAACCGTTGCCGCGCCTCCGCGAGAAGCTGGAGATAATGCTCCTGCCCCGGCCGATCGAGCTGCTCGAAATCGAACACCGCGCCAGACGCGTGGTTGGCGAGCAGGAACGGCTCGAGCTGGTCGAGAAAGCGGCGGCGCAGGCGCGGATCGGCGAGCATCGCCTGGATTCCAGGCTGATCCACTTGTCCATTGGCGAAATTCTGGACGACGGGGAGGATCAGAGGCCGGTGCGCCGCGGCGTTGATCAGCGAGCGGCCATCGGGGTCGGGAAGCACGTTGAACTGATGCGCCGGGCCGGTCACCGTAACCCACACCGGTGCGAGCCAGTCGAGATCGTCGATGTGCCGCTGGAGCGAGGCGCTCGAGCTTACGTCCCACGGCACGTAGAAGCCGACGTAGAGCGGTTTGCTCATCGCGGTCGCGGCCGCCGTCGCCCTGCGGGCTCCGACCCGGCGCGCGCTCGGCGGCTGCGTCCCGAGCAGCTGGCGGATGGCGGCGTCGACCCGCCTCGTCGCTTGCGCAAGCAACGTCGGCCGGGGGCGCGTTTGGGCGACTCCATGCTCGAGAGCGACGGGTAGTGGCGGCTGAGCTGGAACTACCCGGATGGTCGCGAACAGCGCGGCCACGCTGAGGATGTTGAGCAGGACGAACAGCACGACGGCGAGCCTGAACCGCTTGCCGCGGCGCCCTGACGGATCGTGGAAGATCTGGCGGTCGGCCATGGCTCAGCGGTAATTCGATCGGAGCACGGCCGCCAATGACGTTTCGTTCATATCGCGGCGATCAGGAGGCAATGCGCGCGACAGTCGCAAGGACCGTCGGCAGCACCACGACGGCCGTTCCAAGCAGAAGCGCATGGCGTGGGAAGCCCGCCCGGCGCCCCCACAGCTCACCCGCGACGAGCATCGCGGCAAGACCCGCGCCGGTGATCGTCCAGAAATAATAGCGGATGCCAATGGCGACGCCGACGATCAGGTAGCTGAGGCCGTAGAGAAAGGCCGAAGCCGCAATGGCCCGTACCGGCGTTGGCGTTGCGGACGAAAGCGCAAAGATCAGCGTCGCCAGCGCAAGACTGATCCAAAAGACCGGCCAGCCGAGCGGCGTCGCCGCGGCTGCATCGGCATAGCCGCTGACCATCGACAGCAGCGCGTTCGGCCGGACCTGGAACCCCCACGGGTTCGGCACTGATTTGGACCAGGCGGTG
>JBJMVJ010000007.1:0-3891 GCA_045810685.1 Sphingomonas sp. | reverse complement strand
GCGGGATGATCGGCCGGTTCGCCACCAGCGGCCCCTTACTCAGCAACAGGCCGTCGATGACGTCGAATGCTGCATCGATTTCACCAAGCTGGCTGAGCGCCATCGCAGCATATGTCGCCTGGCCGGGGTTGAGCTGCGCCGCCGCAAGATTGGCCTCTTTTGCTCTTGCGATGGACGCGGCGGTCGGTTCCGCGAAAGCGTCGAGCGTAGGCAGCCATTGCGCAAGCGTGACGGGATGCGCGTTACCCGGCGCGGCCACGGCATTGCGGAGCATCGCGGCGGCTGCGCCCGTCCGACCGGTGAACGCGAGGATCATAAAACGCGCATTCCACACCAGTGCGTGCCTAGGCCACAGCGGCAGCAACCGCTCGCTAAGATTCACCGCCTCCTCGTTGCGGCCCGCCGTCCAAAGCCTGAGGGCGCGCCGCCATTGGGGCGTTGGCGACGTCGGAGCGGCTGCCGCTGCTTGTTCATTGTACAGCCACGACTTCGATGTTCGGCCAGCGGCCTGAAGGAACGATGAGAGGCTGCCGAGCACATGCGGGTTGGCGGGCGCCGATGCGCGCAGGGCTTCCAGCCGGTCTTCCATTTGGGACCAGTCAAGACTGCCGGCCGTAATGTCGATCATCGCGAGGCGGGCATGCGGCTCCCTGGGATCGCGTTGCAGCGCCGCTCGCGCGGCCTCCTCTGCAGTCCGCAGTGTCTCACCGGCATTGTCGCTACCGCCGTTGTTCGCGCGGGTCTCTTCAGCCAACGCAACCAGCCCAAGCGCCTTCGCGTTGCCGGGATCGATCTCAAGCGCGGACCGCAAGGGTGGCAACGCCTCGCCGGCCTGGAGCGGAACTGCATCCCGCAGCAGGCTGTCGCCGCGGTTGATCAAGCGCCGTGCCTCAGTGACGCGAGCCTGCTTTAAGGCCTGCCATAGTGCGGCTCCACCAAGCGCAAGCAACGAGGAAGCACCGGCGGCGAGCAGAGATCGCCGGGTGATCCGCGGCGTCACGCCGCCCGCTGGGCCGGCGATCAATCGATACCCGACGCGCGGCACTGTTTCGATCTGCACGGCGCCGGCGCTCGTCCGTTCAAGCACTTTCCGAAGACCTCCGACCAGTCGGTTGAGGCTGTCGTCGCCGACTTGGGCGTTGCCCCACAAGTGGTCGAACAGCTCACGCCGTGGCAGCACCTCGCCCTGACCGTCGACGAGTTGCAGCAGGAGCTGCATGACCAGCGGTTCCACGGCCATGTCGCCGCCTGGCCCGGCAACGCGGCGTCGGACGGGATCGATGGTCAGTTCGGCGAAGCGAAGAGGAAACGTCGCAGTTGCGTTCATCCGTTCCCCCCTTCGCCGTTAGGTCATCCGGGGTCCCTCATGGTCCAATCGCTACCTGCCGCCAACCCTTCATCGCACGGCGAGTCCCTGGCGCAGGCAGGCCGCATACGATGTGAACTCGAAATCTATGAGCTGCGCGGTGTCCTTCAGGAAGTTGCAGACCTCGGTTTTGAAGGCAGCATCCGGCGACTGCGCAAAGGCCAGGCAGTCGCGAAGATCCAGCGGATAGGCCGCGGCCGTTGCGAGATTATAGCAGATGTCACGGCGTGCGATTGCCTGGTCCGCGGTGATCTGCGGGGTCGGCGCGGGCGCGTCGAATGGCTGTCCCGCAATGAGAGCTGCTGCTGCAAGTTGAATGAGCGCCGGCATTTGGACTTCTCTTTGTCGTGGGCGGCGAAGAAGTGGGGACGCGTTACCGCGACCCCACCCAGCTCGATCGTTTAGTGCCGGCCAAATGTATGCTGCGGATTGCAGCCCTGAGATGGAAACGCGAAGCTGTTGCGCTGCGCGGGATCGCTCGGATCGTAGAGGTCAAACTGAGACATGAAATAGCCAAAGGACTGCACCTGTCCGCCCGGATCGATTCCGGGAAGTCCGAGAGGCGTATCGTTCAGCCCCGAAAACGAACAAAGGGAATTGCCATTGCTAATGCTGGTGTTCGGCGGAGATGGAACGTTCCCCGTCGGCGGCGGCCCGGTAATTTCGCCGGCGAGTAGCGGTGACGCCATAAGACCGGCACCGACGAGAAATGCAGTTGCACGAACAAACTTTCTCATGACGTTTTCCTTGTGAGATGTGGGAACTTCGCGACTCACCCGCGATGCGCCACCCTAAGATTGGGCCTGCACAGTCACATGATGGACAGCCGATGATCTTCTGATCATCACGCCGGACCCCGCGCGCGCAGAGGCGTCACTTTGCCAACTACCGCGGCCGGTCAGGACTTTAAGAACGGCGGCGGTTGCACTAGCTGGGAGGCGAGGGAGTTAGTCCATGTCGTCTTACGCCGATCGCCTCAAAGCCCTTCGCGAACAACTCAAGGCCGACCAGCTCGACGGCTTTGTGGTTCCCCTGACCGACGAGCATATGAGCGAATATGTCGGGAGCTATGCCCAGCGGCTCGCCTGGCTGACCGGCTTCCAGGGCTCGGCAGGCTCGGCGGTGGTGCTTCCCGAGGAAGCCGCGATCTTCGTGGACGGCCGCTACACGCTCCAGGTCCGCCAGCAGGTTTCCGCCGACGAATGGAGCTACCAGTCGGTGCCCGAGACCAGCATCGCCGACTGGCTCAAGGACCACACGCCCGAAGGCGCGCGCATCGGCTATGATCCCTGGCTTCACACGCGCGACTGGGTGACCAAGGCGAAGGAAGCGCTCGCCGCGCGCGGCGCCGAGCTGGTGGCGGTCAAGCGCAACCCCATTGATTTGGTGTGGACGGACCGGCCCGAAGCCTCGAAGGCCCATCTCGTCGTCCAGCCCGATCGCTATGCCGGCAAGTCGGCGGCCGAGAAGCGCACCGAGATCGGCGACTGGCTGGCCCAGCATCATGCCGACGCGGCGGTGTTGTCGGCGCTCGATTCGATTGCCTGGGCGTTCAACATCCGCGGCGCCGACGTCACCCACACGCCGGTCGCGCTGGCCTATGCGCTGGTCAACGCCGACGGCACCGCCGACCTGTTCGTCGCCGGCGAAAAGATCGGGCCCGACGTGCGCCAGCATCTCGGCAACGGAGTCCGCCTCCACGAACGCGCCGAGTTCGAGGGCGCGCTAGCGAACCTCAAGGGCAAGACCGTGGTCGTCGACCCCGAGCGGGCGGTCGCGGCGATCTTCGACGCGCTCGATCAGGCCGGGGCCAAGATCCTGCCGCTGCGCGACCCGGTCGTGCTGCCCAAGGCGCTCAAGAATCCGGTCGAAATCGCGGGCCAGAAGGCGGCCCAGGCCCGCGACGGCGCGGTCATCTCGCGCTTCCTTCACTGGATCGACGAGGAAGCCCCCAAGGGCGACGTCGATGAGCTCAAGGCATCCGATCATCTCGAAGCGCTGCGCCGCGCCAATCCCGAGCTCCGCGACCTGTCGTTCGACAGCATCTCGGGCGCCGGCCCGAACGGCGCGATCGTCCATTACAAGTCGAGCGAGAAGACCAACCGCAAGCTCGAGCCCGGCACGCTCTATTTGATCGATTCGGGCGGCCAATATGTCGATGGCACCACCGACATCACCCGCACCGTGACAATCGGCCAGCCGACCGAGGAGATGCGCGACCGCTTCACCCGCGTGCTCAAGGGCCATATCGCGATCGCCACCGCGGTCTTCCCCAAGGGCACTCGCGGGTCGCAGCTCGACAGCTTCGCTCGCCGGCCGCTGTGGGAAGCGGGCCTCGACTACGCCCATGGCACCGGCCACGGCGTCGGCAGCTTCCTCGCAGTCCACGAGGGACCGCAGCGCATTTCGCCGGTCGGCAGCAGCCAGAGCGGCGGCGACGAGCCGCTTCAGGCGGGCATGATCCTGTCCAACGAGCCCGGCTATTACAAGACCGGCGAATACGGCATCCGGATCGAGAATCTGGT
>JBJMVJ010000006.1:0-5817 GCA_045810685.1 Sphingomonas sp. | reverse complement strand
GCCCGCAGCGATCGACCGGGTCGCAATCGACGTGCGCGGCGACACGCTCGTCATCAGCTCGGCCCAGTCCTGGGGTGGCTATCCCGGACAGAACCCCGGACCTGTGGAAATCAGCGTCGGCACCCACGACCTGGCAAGCGCCTGGTTGAATGGTGCGGGCAGCCTCGTCATCGACCGGGTCAAGGGCCTGAGCTTCAGCTTGTGGATTCAGGGCTCCGGCGCGGGCGAGATCGGCAACGTCGCCGCCGACCAGATGAGCGTCAACGCGGTTGGCAGCGCGAACGTCAGGCTTGCGGGCCACGCCGGCAAGCTGACCGCGCTCATGCGCGGCATATCCTCGCTCGATGCTCGGGGGCTGACGACGCCCAGCGCTGCAATCAGCGCGGACGGCACGGCAACAATTGACGCAACCGTCACCGACACGGCGCGAATCGATGCCTGGGGTCCGGCCACAATCCGGCTCGCCGGGCACCCCTCCTGCACGGTCAAGGTGACCGGATCGGCGAGCGTAAGCGGCTGCCGCTAGTTAAAACTGGCGCGCGCTTCCACACCCGACAGGAAGTTCCATAGCGCGCCGGCAAGCTCCTCGCCTGCGGCAACCGCTTCGGCCTTCTCATCCTCTGCCAGCCGGTCGAGCAGCGTGCGGCACACGGCGCTATGTTCGACGTCGGCGCTCTCATGCACGCGGAAGAAACGCAGCGTCTCCTCGTCCTTGATCCCGTAACGGTCGATCAAGCCCTCGATCTTGGCGCTCGCCACGCCAGGAAACTGGCTCTCGTAGGCATAAAGCGCACCAAGGCCGGCAGCATAGGACTGGCGCGACAGGCGGCGGAACGTGTCGATCAGCGCCTGTGTCTCGGGATTGAGGTGTTGCGCGCGGACTGCACCCTCGTTCTCGCCGAGCCCGCAGGCGAACATCAGCCACAGGCTCGCGTGATCCTGCTTGCCGGCCTCAAGTCCCTCTTCTTCGGCGAGGTTCTCGGCCAGCATGCGGCGCCCGTCGCGGTCGGCGCAGGCGCTGTGCACCGCGCTGACGGTGCGCGGAAAGGCCTCGACGTGATGGAAATATTGGCGGGCGTAATCGCGCAGCGTGTCGAGCGGAAGCCGCCCTTCGGTCCACGCCTGGTAGAAGGGGTGGTTGAGCATGGCGCGGTCGGCGACCCTCGAATCGATCAGCGAAGATGTACTGGTCATGCGCGTCTCCCTGTTGGTGTGGAGCGCCGAATAGCGTCGGCCAGCCGACTATAAAAGAGCGAGCGCGGCGAGCCGTCCGTAGAGCTGCGGCGGGAGCGCCCCAAGGCCGCTGCCGTCGTCTTCGCCGGTCGGCGCGTCAGCCGCCTCGAGATAGCGCCAGCCCTGATGTGCCCGGCGCGGCTGTGGCGACACGGTGACGAGATCGGCCGAGCAGACGATGTCGATTCGGCCATCCTCGCGGTCGTCGAAGCGAAGGATCTGCTGGCACGCGACCAGCCGGTGCTTGACGATCCAGTAGAGCGATCCGCCAAGCAGCTCCGCGGCGCGCTTGGGCCGCATGCGCGTCGCGACGCGCACCTCGCCGCCGATGGCCCGCGACGTGATTCGTCGCTGCAGCGCTTCGAGGTCGCGGCAGGCGAACGCGACCTTGGTCAGATGAACATTCGGCACTCATTGCCGATGCCCAATTCGGTCAGGATTCGCAATCGCTTAGCGGCCGAGGCCAACCACCCAGGCAAGACCCAGGAAGCTGAAGAAGCCGGTCACGTCGGTGATCGTGGTGACGAACACTGCCGACGACACGGCAGGATCGATCTCGAGCCGCTCGAGCGTGACCGGGACCAGGATACCGCCGAGGCCGGCGGCGAGATTGTTGATGATCATCGCCGCGCCCATCACCGCGCCGAGCAGCGGATTGTGGAAGATCAGGGTCACTCCGACGCCGACCAGGAAGCCGAGCGACAAGCCGTTGGCGACCGCGATCGTCAGCTCGCGCCCGAACGCGCGAAGAGTATTCGATTCGGTCAGCTGGTTGGTCGCGATCGCGCGTACCGCGACGGCCAGAGTCTGGGTCCCCGCGTTGCCGCCCATCCCGGCGACGATCGGCATCAGCACCGCGAGCACGGCATATTTGCCGATCTCGCCCTGGAACAGGCTGACGACGCTCGCCGCGATCATCGCGGTACCGAGATTGATCACGAGCCAGAACAGCCGCCGCCGCACGGTCAGCTGTACCGGCTCGTTGATATCCTCGCCGCCCGCGCCCGACAGCAGCAGGACGTCCTCGCCGGCTTCTTCCTGGATGATGTGGACGATGTCGTCGACGGTGATCATGCCGACCAGCCGTCCCTCCTCGTCGGTCACCGCAGCCGACACCAGGGCGTATTTCTGGAACCGGAGCGCGACATCCTCCTGGTCCATGTCGACCGGGATCAGCGTCTGCTCCCGCTGCATGATCTCGCCGATCGGCCGCCCCCGTGGGGTCCTCAGGATCAGCGAGAGCTTGCAGGTTCCGACCGGGTGATGGGTCGGGCTGACCACGAACACTTCCCAGAAATCGTCCGGCAAGTCCTTGGTCGAGCGCAGATAATCGATGACCTGTCCGACGTTCCAATGTTCGGGCACCGCGCACAGCTCGCGCTGCATCAGTCGGCCGGCGGACTCCTCCGGATAGCTGAGCGCTTCCTCGACCGCCGCCCGGTCGTCCGGCTCCATCGCGCGGAGCACCGCCTGCTGGTCATCGCGGTCGAGGTCCTCGATCAGCGCGACCGCATCGTCGGTGTCGAGCTGGCCGGCGATGTCCGCGACCTGCTGCGGCTCCATCTCGTCGAGCAGGTCCTCGCGGACCCAGTCGTTCATCTCGGCGAGGACGTCGGGGCTGACGATGCCGGCGAGCGCCTTGACCAGCCCCTCGCGCTCGTCGCGCGCGGCCGCCTCGATCAGGTCGGCGACATCGGCCGGGTGCAGCGGCTGGACGAGCTTGCGCGCGGTCTCGTCGTCGCCTTCGTCGACCGCATCGAGGACCTTTTCCACGAACTCCGGCCGCAGCCGGTCCTCCTCGTCGATGGCGCTGCTGCGGGCCGGGTTCGCTTCCGCCAACAGCTCCGGGGCGATGCGGTCATTGTCGGCCATGACGCTCCCCTCCACTGGACCCGGTGCCGCCCTCCTATGGACGCGGCTGCTCTGGCGCAACCGTCGCTGCATCCCTAGATCGCGGTTCTTTCCAAGCTTTCATCGGGAGCGCACCCATGGCCGACAGCGACCGCCTTACCCTCAGCCTCTCCACCGGCGGCGACGTCGTGATCAAGCTCCGTCCCGACCTCGCGCCGGGACACGTGCAGCGCATCACCGACCTCGCCAACAGCGGCTTCTACGACGGCGTCGTGTTCCACCGCGTGATCCCCGGCTTCATGGCGCAAGGCGGCGATCCGACGGGGACCGGGACCAGCGGATCGAAGCTTCCGAATCTGAAGGCCGAGTTCAGCCGCGAGCCGCACAAGCGCGGCACCGTCTCGATGGCGCGCACGCCCAATCCGGACAGCGCCAACAGCCAGTTCTTCATCTGCTTCGACGACGCCGGTTTCCTCGACGGCCAGTACACCGTCTGGGGCCAGGTCGAGAGCGGGATGGAATATATCGATTCGCTCCCCGTCGGCGAGCCGCCGCGCGAGCCGGGCAAGATCATCAAGGCGACGGTGTCGAAAGCAAGCGGGTGAAGAAAGTCGCGCTGGTCACCGGCGCGTCTTCCGGGCTCGGTGTCGAATTCGCGCGGCAGCTGGCGAGGCGCGGCCACACGCTGGTGCTCGCCGCCCGGCGCAAGGACCGGCTCGACGAACTGGCGCGTGAGCTCGGCAACGCCCGCGCGGTTGCGATCGACCTTTCGAAGAACGGCGCAGCGGCCAAGCTGATCGCCGACATCGAGGCCAGCGGCGAAACCGTCGACCTGCTGGTCAACAATGCCGGCTTCGGACTGATCGGGCGTTTTGCCGAGCTCGATGCAAAGCGCCAGCGGCAGATGATCGACCTCAACGTCGGGACCTTGACCGACCTCTGCCGGGCGGTCGCGCCGGCGATGATCGAGCGCAAGTCCGGCTCGATCCTCAACGTCGCCTCGACCGCGGCCTTTCAGCCGGGACCCAAGATGGCCGTCTATTTCGCGACCAAGGCATTCGTCCTGTCGCTCTCCGAAGCGCTGCACGAGGAGCTCAAGCCGCATGGCATCAAGGTCAGCTGCCTGTGCCCGGGGCCGACCCGCACCGAGTTCGGCGACGTCGCGGGCTTCGGCGGCAATGGGTTATTCGATCGCCTAGCGATGAAGGCCGACGAAGTGGTCGAATCCGGCCTGGATGCACTCGACAGGAACCGCGCCGTCGTCATCCCCGGGCTCGTCAACAAACTCGTCGCGGCGAGCACTCGCTTCGCGCCGCGCTCGGTCGTCCGCAAGATCACCGGTGCGATCAAATATTGACACTTATTGAAACCGCGCCGCTGTGCCGCCGTTCGGCAAGATAGCGCGGGGTAGGAGACGACATGCCTGAAGCAGACACCATCGACCGCGTGAAATCACGCAAGGTGCAGGTCGCGAGCCTGCCCCCGGCGGACAGCGGGCGCGGTTTCGCCCGGCTGCCGGACAAGTTGCTGGATGAGATGGGGCTCAATCAGGGCGACGTCATCGAAATCATCGGCAAGCGGTCGACCGCGGCCCGCGCGATCGGCCCCTACGGCGAGGATGAGGGAATCGACATCATCCGCCTCGACGGTCTGCAGCGCGCCAATGCAGGTGTCGGTTCGGGCGATTTCGTCGAGGTTCGAAAAGCAGAGTCGCAGCCTGCGACCCGAGTCGTCTTCGCCCCCGCACAGCCCAATGTTCGTCTCCAGGGCTCCGCCGACGCGCTGAAGCGAACCTTTGCCGGGAGGCCGCTGGTCGAGGGCGACACCGTGGCGACCGCGGGCCACCAGCGGATCAACGCCGACATGCCCGAGCATGTCCGGCAGCTTCTCAACGCCCCGGCGTTCGCGCTCCAGGAGCTTCGGCTGGTGGTGGTTTCGGCGCTGCCCAAGGGCATCGTCCATATCGACGCCAAGACGGCGGTCGAGCTGCTGCCCGAATATACGGCGCGAGACGGCGAGGGACAGCGCCGTGCCGACGTCACCTACGACGACCTCGGTGGCATGCGCGACACGATCGACGCGCTGCGCGAAATGGTCGAGTTGCCGCTGCGCCATCCCGAATTGTTTCAGCGCCTCGGCGTCGACCCGCCCAAGGGCGTGTTGCTCCATGGGCCGCCCGGCACCGGCAAGACCCTGCTCGCCCGCGCCGTCGCGAACGAAAGCGCGGCCAAATTCTTCCACATCGCGGGTCCCGAGATCATGGGCTCGGCTTACGGCGAGAGCGAGCGGCGGCTGCGCGAATTGTTCGAGCAGGCGGCGCAGAGCGCACCCTCGATCATCTTCATCGACGAAATCGACTCGATCGCGCCGAAGCGCGGGCAGGTGACCGGCGAGGCCGAAAAGCGCCTCGTGGCCCAGCTGCTGAGCCTGCTCGATGGAATCGAGCCGCGGCAGAATACCGTCGTAATCGCTGCGACCAACCGCCCCGAGGCGCTCGACGAGGCGCTCCGCCGTCCCGGCCGCTTCGACCGCGAGATCGTCGTCGGCGTGCCCGATCAGCCCGGCCGGCGCGAGATCCTTGGAATCCACACGCGCGGGATGCCGCTCGCGCCCGACGTCGATCTCGACGACCTCGCCCGGCGCACTTACGGCTTCGTCGGCGCGGATATCGCTTCGCTGACCCGCGAAGCAGCGCTCGAGGCGGTGCGGCGGATCATGCCCAAGCTCAACCTC
>JBJMVJ010000005.1:0-2765 GCA_045810685.1 Sphingomonas sp. | reverse complement strand
GTCGGATCGGACTGCTCGGCGAGGAAGCTGACCGCGACCCTGACGGCGATGTCGCGCGTGACCGCGACGTTCGGGAACAACATGGCCAGAGCGTCGTCGGTCGTCACGCGCTCACACCTAGGCGAGACCACCGGCGCGGCGCAACCGCTCGACGAGCCTTTCGCGCGCTTCGGTTAATGGCGCGGAGCGGTCGGTGAGGATGTCGCGGGACAGGAAGTGACCAGTCAAGGCCAAGCCCTGGTCGATCTCGTCCCAGCTCGCGCGGCCGCCTTCGCGAACGAATGGCGGCAATTGCAGCAGCTTGCCCCGGTACGGCTCGGCCTCGGCGGCGCTCACCGCGCGGCCCGACTTCGGGCTGACCGCGACCAGGTCTTCGCTCGATCCGGTCACCGCGCAGCGCTCGAGATCGAGCCCGAAACCGAGCTCCGCAAGCAGCAGCAGCTCGTAGCGCACCAGCGCCGGCCCCCAACCGATCGCGGACGCCGCTGCCTCAATCGCCTCGAGCAGGGCTTCGAGCGCCGAATAAAGACGCGGATAGGGCTGGCCCTCGGGCAGCGCGGTCGCGGTCAGCACCGTCGCCCATTCGATCGCCGCGGCCGGGAGCGGCTCGGACAACAAAGGCCCGCGGCTGTGGAGCAGCTCGGCCGTCGCTTGCGGAAGCTGGGTATCGGTGCGTGCCGAAAGCGACGCCTGGACCAGGTTTCCAGCCATCAGGACCGGCCGCATCCGGCGCCCGCGCGCTCCCCGGACATAAGCCGCCTGCAGCCCATGATCGGGCGTCATCAGGCGGACCACCGCGCCATGCTCGCCGTGGCTCCTGAGAGCGCAGACGATGGCGGGCGTCTCGATCCTCATCCGCGCGGGTGGAAATAGTCGTAGAGCTGCCGGGCCATCGCCTTGCTGATCCCCGGCGCTTTCTCGAGGTCCTCGAGCGCGGCGCCCTTGACCGCCCGGGCGGTGCCGAAATGCATCAGCAAGGCGCGCTTGCGGTTGGGGCCGATGCCGGGGACCTCGTCGAGGGTCGAGGTGGTCAGGCTCTTGGCGCGCTTGGCACGATGCGTGCCGATCGCGAACCTGTGAGCTTCGTCGCGCAGGCGCTGGAGATAGAACAGCAAGGCCGAGTTCGGCGGCAGCGTCAGCTCGCGGCCGCCGGGCAGATGGAAGGTCTCGCGGCCGGCGTTGCGGTCCGGTCCCTTGGACACGGCGACCACCGGGACGTCATGGACTCCGGCATCCTCCAGGACCTCGCACACCGCCGACAATTGGCCCCTGCCGCCGTCGATCAGCAACAAATCGGGCCATTCGCCCCCGGTCCGGTCCGGATCTTCCTTCTCCAACCGAGCGAAGCGCCGCTCGAGCACTTCGCGCATCATCGCGAAATCGTCGCCGGGCTGCGTCTCTGGCCGCTTGATGTTGAACTTGCGATAGCTGTTCTTGCGGAAACCCTCGGGCCCGGCGACGATCATCGCCCCTGTCGCGTTGGTGCCCATGATGTGGCTGTTGTCATAGACCTCGATCCGCTTGGGCACGTCGGGCAGGTCGAACGTGTCGGCGAGCTCGCGCAAGATTTTGCCCTGGGTCGTGGTCTCGGCCATGTGGCGGTCGAGCGCTTCCTCGGCGTTGCGCGCCGCCTGGTCGACAAGCCTGCGCCGGGCGCCCCGCTTGGGGATTTCGATCGATACCGCGTGGCCAGACCGTTCGCACAAAGCTTCCTCGAGCAGCTCGCGGTCGGTCGGATCGCGGTCGACCAGGATCCGCCGCGGCGGCGGCATGTCCTCGTAGAATTGGACCAGGAAGCTCGCCAGAACCTCGGCTTCCGGAACGTCGTTGGTATGTGCTGGGAAGAAAGCGCGGTGACCCCAATTCTGCCCGCCGCGGATGAAGAAGGCCTGGATCGACATCGTCCCCGCCTTGCACGCCAGAGCGAAGACGTCGGCGTCGCCAAGCCCTTCGGCATGAACCGTCTGGCTGCCCTGGATGTAGGTCAGCGCGCGCAGGCGGTCGCGATAGACCGCCGCGAGCTCGAAATCCTGCCGCTCGGCCGCCTCGGCCATCAGCTTCGACAGCCGCGACTGCACCCCGGTCGACTTGCCGGCGAGGAATTGCTTCGCCTCCTCGACCAGCTCGGCATAGGCCGGTTCGCCGATGCGCCCGACGCACGGGGCCGAGCAGCGGCGGATCTGGTAGAGTAGGCAAGGCCTCGTACGGTTCTCGAAATAGCTGTCGGAACAGCTTCTTAGAAGGAATAGCTTCTGCAGCGCATTAAGCGTTCGGGTGACCGATCCGGCGCTCGCGAACGGCCCGTAATAATGAGCCTTTTTGACCCGACGCGCGCCACGATGCTTCTGGATGCGCGGGAATTCATGATCCTCGCGCAGCTTGATGAAGGGGAAGCTTTTGTCGTCCCTCAGCAGCACGTTGTAGGGCGGCCGGAAGCGCTTGATCAGCTGCGCCTCGAGCAGCAGCGCCTCGGCCTCGGTGCGCGTGGTGACGATGGTCATCGAGCGGGTCTGCGCAACCATCCGCTGCAGCCGCTTCGGGAGCTTGGCGACCTGGGTGTAGTTGGTGACGCGGTTCTTCAGCACCCGCGCCTTGCCGACGTAGAGCACGTCGCCGCGCGCATCGTGCATCCGGTACACGCCCGGCCGCGACGGCAGCGTCTTCAGCACTTCGCGGATCGCCGCAATTCCCGCCTCGAGGTCGGGCGTCCCCTCGCCGCGCACGGCATAGGTCGCCTGATCCTCATTGAAGCGGTCGGCGGCTCC
>JBJMVJ010000004.1:0-12309 GCA_045810685.1 Sphingomonas sp. | reverse complement strand
TTGCTCCGCCGCTCTCGGCAATAATTGTGCTGGCGACATCGTTGCAGGGCCGCCGCAGAGCCGTTGGGCGGTTTCTCGGTGGTGTTTCCTATCCCTTCTACCTCTACCACTGGGTCGGGGCATTTGGTGCGCATTTCATCGAACACCGGCTCGGCAGGACGCTGGCTTGGGAGGGCTGGCTCGCCTACCTGTTTGCAGTGGCTGCCGGCTCCACAGCCTATTTGCTGATCGATCAGAATGTGATGCGGCTTCGCTCCGGATTGTATCAACCGCGGGCCGGCACGATACTGATGCTGACGGCCTACACCTTGCTGACGATGGGTATCGTTGCCGGGGCCGTCCTGCGCTTAGGCGTCTAGCCGATCTTGGGCGGGTTCCTGCCGGGCAAGAGCAGGCTCGCGTCGCCATAGCTGTAAAAGCGGTATTCCGCCTCGATCGCATGGGCATAGGCCGCCCTCATGACGTCGAGGCCCATCAGGGCGCTGACCAGCATGAACAGGGTTGAGCGCGGCAAATGGAAATTGGTGATCAGCCCGTCGATCGCCTTGAAGCGATAGCCGGGGGTGATGAAAATTGCCGTGTCGCCTTCGAACGGCCGCAGCACGCCCTGCTCATCGGCGGCGCTTTCGAGCAGGCGCAGGCTCGTCGTCCCAACGGCGATTAGCCGCCCGCCCGCTGCGCGCGCCGCGTTGAGCCGTGCCGCGGTCGTTCCATCGATGCGCCCCCATTCCGCGTGCATCTTGTGGCGGCTCGTGTCGTCGGCCTTGACCGGCAGGAACGTCCCGGCGCCGACGTGAAGCGTCAGCGTCTCCCGCCTGATCCCACGGCCATCCAATGCATCGAGCAAGCGCGGCGTGAAGTGAAGCGCGGCGGTGGGCGCGGCCACTGCCCCCTCCTCCCGTGCGAACATGGTCTGGTAGTCGGTGCGATCCTGGTCATCGGTCGGCCGCTTGGAAGCGATGTAGGGCGGCAGCGGCATCCGCCCGGCCCGCTCAAGCAGCAGCTCGACCGGCTCGCTGCCGTGGAAATGAAGAAGCGCCGAGCCGTCGTCAGCCTTGTCAACGACCGAGGCTGTAGCACCCTCGCCGAAATCAATCGTGTCTCCCGCTCGCACGCGCCTGGCGTTGCGCAGGAATGCCTGCCATTCGCGCGGGCCTTCACGCTTGTGCAACGTCGCACCGATGCTCGCCTCGCCCCTGCGGCCCTCGAGCTGCGCCGGGATGACCTTGGTGTCGTTGAACACGAGCACGTCGCCAGGCCGAAGCAGCTGCGGAAGGTCGATCGTCTGGTGATCGGAGATTTCGCCTCCGTCGACCAGCAGCAGCCGGCTCGCATCGCGCGGCCGCGCCGGCCGCAGCGCGATCCGCTCGGGCGGAAGCTCGAAATCGAACAGGTCGACGCGCATCGCGCGCCGCCTTAGCCGCCGAGGTACGCCCTCACAATTTTGGTCGCCTCGGTCGGCGGCTCACCGGGAGCAATCGCGTCGACGGCGTCCATCCCGGCCACTACGCGGCCCATGACCGTATAGGCTCCATCGAGCTCCGGATGCGGCGCGTACATGATGAAAAATTGGCTGTTGGCGGAATCCGGGCTCGTCGCCCGCGCGGCACCCAGGCTTCCGCGCATGAACGGCACCTGGGTGAACTCGGCCTTCAGATCTGGAAGATCGGAACCGCCTTCGCCGGTGCCCTTGGGGTCGCCGCCCTGGGCCATGAAGCCAGGGATAACCCGATGGAAAGTGAGCCCGTTGTAGAAGCCGCGCCGGACGAGGGTCTGAATGCGCTGGATATGATTCGGCGCGAGGTCAGGCCGCAGCACGATCTCCACCTTGCCGCCGGTCGACAGTTCGAGAAACAGATGGTTGGCCCTGTTTGCCACGATCTCCGGCGGGGCGACGATGCTCGGCAGCGGCGGCGGGACCGGGGCCGCCTTGGCGGCGATCAGCAATGCGGCGAACGGCAACAGCAACAAGGACTTCATATACCTCCCCGGGCGAATTTGGCGCGTCCTGCGACGGCCTCGCTTTCCTCAGCGTGAACCGCCGTTCAAGTGCCGGCGAACATCGTCCGCCACTGCGCGCGTCACGAACTTGTCGATAGACCCGCCGTAGCGGGCAATCTCCTTGACCAGCTTTGACGCGATCGGCTGGAGCGACACGTCGGCCATCAGGAAGACGGTCTCTATCTTGTCATTGAGCTGCTGGTTCATGCCGGCCATCTGGAACTCATATTCGAAATCGGCGACGGCGCGCAGGCCGCGCAGGATCATCCGCGCGCTTTGGCTTTCGGCGAAATCCATCAGCAGCGAATCGAACTCGACGACCTCGATCGCGCCGGGAATGCCGGCGACTTCGCGCTTCACCATGGCGAGGCGCTCGGCGACGCTGAACATCGGCTCCTTCGACGGGTTGGTCGTGACTCCGATGACCAGCTTGTCGGCGAGGTGCGCGCCGCGCCGGATGATGTCGAGATGACCGAGCGTGATCGGGTCGAACGTGCCCGGATAGACTGCGACTTTCACCGCTTCCCCTCCCCTAGTGATCGCGTTCGATCGCAAATCGCGCGATGGCGCGCAGCAGATCGGCTTCACTGCCGTGCGCCGCCAGATGCTCGATCGCCTGGTCGACCAGGAACCCCGCCTGCTGGCGCGCGCGCTCCTCGCCCAGCAGCGAGACGAACGTCGCCTTGCCGGCGTTCGCGTCCTTGCCGGTCGGCTTGCCCGCCGCGGCCTCGTCTCCGCTATGGTCGATGAGATCGTCGGCGATCTGGAACGCGAGCCCGATGTTGCGCGCATAGCCGCGGTATGGCGTCCGCGCTTCCGGCGGCAGCCTTGTCATGATGCACGCCGCCTCAACCGAATATTCGATCAGCGCTCCGGTCTTTAGCTGCTGGAGGCGCGTGATCGCCGGCAGGTCGAGCTGCCGCCCCTCGGCGGCGAGGTCCATCATCTGTCCGCCGGCCATGCCCGCGGGCCCGGCGGCGCGTGCCAGCTCGAGCACCAGATCGGAGCGCACCCACGGGTCTTCGTGGGTCGCCGGGTCAGCGAGGATCTCGAACGCCAGAGCGTGGAGGCTGTCACCGGCGAGCACTGCCTCGGCTTCGCCGAACGCCTTGTGGATGGTCGCCTTGCCGCGCCTGAGGTCGGCGTCGTCCATGCACGGCAGATCGTCGTGAATGAGCGAATAGACATGGATCGCCTCGATCGCGCAGCTGACGCGCAACGCGCGCTTGTGGTCGATCGCGAACAGGCGCGACGCGGCCACGGTGAGCAGCGGCCGGAGCCGCTTGCCGCCGCCGATCGCGGCGTGATGCATCGCTTCGTAGAGGGATTCGCGACTGTCGCCGGTCGGCGCGAGCAGTCGAGCGAAGAAGCTGTCAACGTCGGCGCGGACGCGCCGCGCCTCGGCGTCGAGTTCCTGGGCAAGCCGGTCGACGGTCTCAACCGGCATCGAAGGGCTTGAGCCCCGCCGGCTTGCCGTCGCTGCCGAAAGCGATCTGCTCGATCCGCGCCTGGGCGTCCTTGAGCCGGGCTTCGCAATGCCGCTTCAGCCGGTCCCCTTCCTGGTACAGGGTGATCGACTGGTCGAGCGGAGCCTCGCCCTTCTCCAGCGTGCGCACGATTTCCTCGAGCCGCGCAAGCGCGGCCTCGAAGCTCAGCTGGCTGACGTCGTTCGTTTCGGCAGTGGCCATTGCTGGACTTGTGGTCCCCGCGCCGGTTCAAATCAAGCGAGCGGCTACTCGACCGGCGTGTTCTTGAACGGGTCGCGGATGCCCGGGAAGATTTCATCGCGCAGCGCCTCGTCGCCCGCCCCGGCAAGCGCCGCTTCCGCGTCGCGCGCATGCTGCTCGCGTTCGCTCCTGAGCTGCTCGATCAGCGCCTCGCGATCGCTGTCGAAGCGGGTGTCGGTCGGCGCCTGGATGCCGGCCGCCTTGGCCGCCTTGGCGACGGCCGCATCGAGCTCGCGCTGGGTCGTCAGACCGAGCGTCACCGGGTCCTTGGTCTGAATGTTGGCCATGTTCCAGTGAGTCCGCTCGCGGATCGCGGCGATGGTCGTCCGCGTCGTTCCGATCAGCTTGCTGATCTGGCCGTCGCTGACCTCCGGGTGGTTCTTGATGATCCAGTAGATGCCGTCGGGCTTGTCCTGGCGCTTGCTCACTGGCGTATAGCGCGGGCCCCGGGTGCGGCGCACGCCTTCGGGCGCCTTGTGCATTTGCAGCCGGTAATCGGGATCCTTCTGACCCTTCTCGATTTCCTCGTGGGTCAGCTCACCGGCGCGGATTGGGTCGCGGCCGGTGAGCTTGGTTGCCGCGGTATCGTCGGCGATCGCCTGGATCTCGAGGATGTGGAGCCCGCAGAACTCCGCGATCTGCTCGAACGTGAGCGATGAATTGTCGACCAGCCAGGCGGCGGTCGCGTGGGGCATCAGGGGCTGGGCCACTGCGCTGTCTCCGTCTCTAGAAATAAATTGGGCCGCCCCTCACGGAGCGGCCGGCTTCGCCCTGCGATGTAGCGTCGGGCTGCCGTTCGGGCAAGGCCGGTCAGGACATCATTGCGACGTAGCGCGGATGGCCCTTCACCCGTTCGATCCATTGCTGGACATTCGGATAGCGCTTGAGGTCGAAGTCGGCTTCGCCGGCGAGGTGGGTGTAGGCGAAGAGGCAGAGGTCGGCGAGGCTGGTCGAATCGCCGACGAACCAGCCGCGCCCCGCAAGATGGTCGTCCATCTGCTTCAGCGCAGCATTGCCCGCTTGCCGCTTGCCGGTCATCTGCAGCCGCTGGAGCTCGGTCAGGCTCTCGACCCCGACCGAGCGCATCCAGAAACGCAAGGTCGCGATGTTGGGCTCGTGGCTATATTGCTCCCAGAACATCCAGCGCAGCATGTCGGCATGGTCGAACGGGTCGGTGGGAATGAGGTTCGACCCCTCTGCGACATAATAAGCGGCGGCGTTGCTTTCTGGGATGAAGCGGTCGCCGACCTGAAGCACTGGGATTCGCCCCCCGGCGTTCACGTGCTGGAGGAACTCCGGCGTGCGCGTTTCGCCTTTCATGATGTCATATTCGCGAAGCTCCAGCCGCACCCCGGCCATCGCCGCCGCCAGCCGCACCTTGTAGCAATTTCCCGACGTTGAATATTCGTGGAGAACGAGCCGCTCGGTCATGCTGACTCCAGGGTACAAGAGATACCGAACTGCCTCGCTCGAGGCTGCGACACTGACTGTTTCTGAGCCGCTTACATGCACGGCTTATTAGCACACCTAACCGTCGGCGGCCCAGCGGTGCAGCGTGTGATAGCTTCGAAACAAAGTAAAACCAGTTCGCGCCCAAACGCTCTGAACGGCCGTATTCTGAAGCTGAGTGGAGATGACGACCTCACGATCGCCACGACGGCCGACGCGATGCAGATAATGCAAAAGCAAGGCAGTGTAGCGACCGCCCCGTTGCTCCTGAGGAGATACTGCGTTCAAGACAATCTCACTGGTGCCCGGATCCCTGCGCTGGCCAACAAGGAAACCGACGAGCCTTCCTTGTTTTGCGCTGCCCACGCAGATTTGCCCAGCAGCCGGCGTTAACAAGAGGCGCGAAATCCAGTCGGCATATGCTTCGTCTGCCGCCTCCGCGGCGAGGCGCGGGTCGGTATGATAGTGGCCCACGTAGTCGTGGAACGCACGCCGCGCGATCGCCGCACAGGTTTCGGCATCGGCTCCGGTGAGATCCATAGGCGGTTCGAGGCCACTCGTTTTAATTCCAGAAACGGACTTTGAGGGATCTCGGCCATAGTAAACTAAAGTGTCCATCAATCTGAATCCGAGATCCTCCAGCGTGGTCAATAGCTTCAGTTCCGTTGAATCTACTCGCGCGCTGAGAACTTGCAGACCCTCGGCGTCGGCGGCGGCGACCGCGTCAGCGAGTGCGCCGGGCCGGACAGCGGTGGCGTCCAGCCGTCCGAACTCGACCCCAAAGCGCGCGCTTTCGAGCGCGCTACGCACGACGGATTGACAATGGACACTACTCGAGGCGGTTTGAGTGCCACTCATTAAGCGGGGCTCATCGTTTGGCGGCTGAAACCTCTGCCGAGATGTCGCCGGACCAAGCTAGTCATCACATGCATTCCGGCTGAACCTCAGGCAGATTTCCGGCCGTTTCCAGCACGCTGACACGGGGTCGATCCCGAACTTCGGCGAAGATACGGCCGACGTAAAAGCCCTGGATCCCAAGTGCCGACAGGATCAGTCCGCCGACGAACCAGACGGAGAGGATAAGGCTGGTCCAGCCCTGGACCTGGATGCGTCCCGAAAGCCAAGCAATCGCGATCACAAGCGCCAGAAGTGCCGACAGGCCCGACATTCCAAGCCCCACCAGGACGCTGATCTTGAGGGGCCGGTCAGAGAAGCGGACGATGAGCGCGACGGCAAAGCGCAGGAGCTGTGTCAGCCCATAAGCGGATCGACCTTCAAGCCGCTCTGAGCGCGGCACGACGTGAACCTCCCTTTCGAGGCCGGTCATCGACACCATCGCTGGAAGGAACACCTCCCTGTCGCGAAACGCGAGCAAGTTCTGGACCATGCGCCGGCTGTAGAGACCGAAGTTGCCGGTGTTGCCTCCGATCTCGAACCCAGTGATCAATTGAAGCAGCGCGTAAAAACCGCGCGAAGCCGCGCGGCGCCAGTAAGTGTCGTGCCAGGTTCCGCGATTGACGACGATCGCGTCAGATTGACCTTTGCGGGCGCGCTCAACCAACGCCATCAGAACGGAAGGATCGTCCTGAAGGTCGCAATCGACGACGGCGACCCAATCGCCGGAGGCATGTGCCAGTCCCGCCCAGATGGCCAGATGCTGACCATGGTTTCGCATCAGCCGAACGCCGCGTACGCGGGAATCTTCCTCTGCCAGCTTCTGGATGACGGGCCACGGCTGGCCCGGCCCCCGATCATCGACGAACAGGATTTCCCAAGCGACATCGCTGTCCTGGAAGGTTTCGCGAACGCGGCGCACGATCTCCGGCAGGCACCGCGTACAATTGTAAACAGGTGAGACGATGCTGATCAGCATTAGCGTTGGGACGCGAGAAGCATTCGGACGACTTTCCGGCAGGTCTCGACAACATGTTCCGCGTCCGTGTCGAGGCCAAAGAACATCGGCAGTCTCACCAGCCTGGCGGCGACGTGGTCGGTATGATCCATCGATCCGCACGTGCGGCCGAACCGCTGTCCGGCGGGCGCGGAATGGAGCGGCACATAATGGAAAGGCGTACCGATCCCCTCAGCGCCCATCGCGGCAATGAAGGCACTGCGGTCGGCCGGTGCGGGCATCACGAAATAGAACATGTGACCGTTTCCGCTCACGTTGTTATGCGACTTGGGGAGCTCAATCCCATAGCGGTCCGGAAAGTCCGCAAATGCATCCAGGTAGTGGTTGAACAGCGCCACCCGCCGCTCGGTGATCCGGTCGATATGCTCGAGCTGGCCGTAGAGGAAGGCGGCGATCAGTTCGCCTGGCAAGAACGAAGAGCCAAGGTCGACCCAAGTGTATTTGTCGACCAGTCCTTCGATGAACTGGCTGCGATTTGTGCCCTTTTCGCGCACGATTTTGGCGCGCTCAATGAGATCCGGGCGATTGATGGTGAGCGCGCCGCCCTCACCGCTCAAAATGTTCTTGGTTTCATGGAAGCTGAACGCACCCATGTCGGCCAATCCGCCTGCCGGTCGGCCCTTGTAGGTGGAGCCGAGCGCCTGCGCCGCGTCTTCAACCACGATGAGACCGTGCTGCCGAGCCAGGTCGATGAGCGGGTCCATGTCCGCAGGAATACCGGCATAGTGGACAGCAAAGATGGCCTTCGTTCGAGCGGTAATGGCCGACTGCACCCGATCGGGATCGATGTTCAGGGTTGTCCGATCGATGTCGACGAACACCGGCGTCGCACCGCGCAGCACGACGGCATTCGCCGTCGACACAAATGTGAACGACGGCATGACGACTTCGTCGCCGGGTTCGAGATCGCACAGGATCGCGGCCATTTCGAGCGCGGCGGTCCCGCTGTGGGTCAGCAGCGCGGTCATGGCGCCTGCTCGCTCGGCCAGAATCGTGTTGCACAGATGCGTGAAGTGGCCGTCGCCTGACAATTGCCCTCTCGCGATGGCGTCCCGGATGTGCGCGAGCTCGCGCCCAACAAGTGACGGCCGATTGAAAGGGACCGAGCGGACCAACCCCTCGATTGGCAGCGAGCCATCGTCGGCGGCGAACCGATCTAGGCGCATGGCGGCGAACCCTGCAGCTCCGATTTGCGCGACATCGGCCCTCCTACCCTGCTCAACTCGGTTAAGGTTAAGGCCAATGACACCAAGACCTTAAAGAAATGCCAAACACTTGGGACCCGTGGCCATTTGGCCGGCTGTTGCGCTGATCGGACGGTGGGTTGTACGCATCGGATCACAGGGGCAGCGGGGCACGGACGCAATGGGTTCGAGACATGACTCATCAGGAATTGGCTTATCGCCAGCAGCTCAGGCGCGCTTCGCGGCGGTCGCGGACTTCGTCGATCGCAACGCACTGACGCTGTACGCGCTACTGCTTACCGGATTTATGTGCCTTTTTGGCGCTGCAGCGCGCCTGCTGACGCTCGAAGCTGACGAAGCGTGGATTCTGCTTAGCACCGCCAACGCCTTTGGTCTGAGGGTTCCTGCCACAAGCGCGCTCGGCAGTCCGACAATCACCACTGGTGGTCCGCACCTCCTCATCCATGGCTTGATCGCCTTCGCTACGATGGACCTGCTCGTTCACCGCTTGGTGTCGGTCGTAGCCGCCGCGGCGTTGCTGTGGCTCGTCTATCGCATCTTCCGCGCCACAGGTCGCCGGCCGGGTCTCGCAGCGGCTGGCGCTGCGGCATTTGCAGCAGTCCCAGCCTTCTTCTTGCAGGCCGGCTTGGCGACTGGGGAGGTGATTGCGACAGCGTTCTTGGTTGGCGCGGCCGTGCACTGGGTCTGGCGGGGCGGCGGCCCATCGCATGCGGCGATCATCACCGGCGTGCTGCTTGGCGCAGCGATCGCGACACGAGTGAATCTCGCCGCAGCCGGGTTCGCGCTCGTTGTCTATGTGCTTTTGACTCGTCCTCAGGATGTGCGCATCGTTCGGCGGGCAATCCTCGCGACCGTTGTTGGCATGACCGTCGCCGGCGTTTGGATCATTGCCTACTACAAGGCGGGCCAAATTGAAGGTGCCCCGGCAGATCGCTCATATCTCGGCGTTGCGACAGGTCTCGATGGAGCTAAGACGCTCCAGCAGATGCTGCAAAGCGTCGAGATCGCCAACCAGCATCTCCCGTTCCTGCTTGTAATCGTCGTCGTCGGGGCATGGCTGGTCGCCATTTCGACAGAAGCTGATTCAAAGGCAGCGCAGCTGGCTACCGACCTTGCCGGTCTGCTGCTTTCGATGGGCATGGCAATGCTGTTGGCCTGGATCCTCATCGCTCCAATCCCGCACTTGCGTTACCTCTGGCCGAGCATCGCATGCATTTGGCTCGCGGGTGTCATTCTGCTCCTGAGTCATTGGTCTAGAGCGCAGGGAGCGACACCCCGACTGGCGTTGCACGGTTTGGTCGTCGCCGCCTGCATCTATAGCCTTTTTACGGGACTGAATTCGCTGGCCGACGGCGAGAGCCTGTCGCTCGCCTATGAAGCGATGGGCAGCGCGCCACGGCCGATCCTGCAGCCAAGTCAACGCTTCCGAGCTGCTGCCGACCAGCGGTTGCTTGCCGCCTTCGTCGCGGGTCGGCCCCCGTCGGCGTCGTTCTACGCGTTCGTGCCGCACGTTTCTTATCCACTTGTCTACCTCAGCGGGCGAAACCTCCAACCGCTTTCGTCTCTTAGGAGCGACGGCGAGCGATATCTCTTGATCAGTCCCGCAGACTACCGCGTGTGGCACCCGAGCCCCTCCTCCAGCGCATGGGCGAGGGATAACACGCGTCCGGCATTTTCAAGCGGGGGTTTCGCGGCATTGAAGATCCGCGACGGTGCGAAGCCGCCCGCCCCCATCTATCATTACAGTGGGGTGGGTGAGAACGACCTGTTCTGAGGAGCTGCCTGATCAGCCAGCACGACAAGCCGTCGCGTTCATACGAGCTAGGTTGCGCGCTGGTCTCAGTCGACTGTCAGCACGATCTTCCCGACATGCTCACCCGCCTCCATCCGGGCGTGGGCTGCGGCCGCTTCGGCAAACGGGAACGTGGAATCGATTACCGGCCTCAGCCGCCCACCCTCGACATAAGGCCACACGGTCCTCGCGATCTCGTCGGCGACCATCGTCTTGAACTCGACCGGCCGGGTGCGGAGCGTCGATCCGGTGAGGATCAGCCGACGGCGCATCAGGTCGAAGATCTGGATCTCGGCGGTCGGCCCGCGCTGCACCGCGATCGACACGTGCCGACCCTCTTCGGCGAGGCAGGCGAGGTTGCGCGGCACATAATCCCCACCGACCATGTCGATGACGACGTTGACCCCGGCGCGCTCGGTGACGCGGTGGACCTCCTCCACGAAATCCTGCGTCCGGTAATTGACCGCGGCCGCCGCGCCGAGCTCGAGCGCGCGGGCACATTTCTCGTCACTGCCGCAGGTGACGATCGTATTGAGGCCGAATAGCTGCCCGAGCGCGATCGCCATCGTGCCGATGCCGCTGGTGCCGCCGTGGACCAGCACCCACTCGCCGTCGGCCGCGAAGCCGCGTTCGAACAAATTGACCCAGACCGTGAACAAGGTTTCGGGCATCGCCGCCGCTTCGATCAGTGAGAGTGCGTCCGGCACCGGCAGGCAAGTGCCGACGGGCACCGCGCAATATTCGGCATAGCCGCCGCCGCTCACCAAGGCGCAAACCTGGTGGCCGACCGGGAGGTCGAGATCCTCGCCCACGGTCACGACGGTGCCGGCAAGCTCCAGCCCGAGAATGTCTGGCGCGCCCGGCGGCGGCGGGTACATGCCTCGTCGCTGGAGAATATCGGGCCGGTTGACTCCGGCAGCGGCGACTCTGACCAGCGCTTCTCCGGGCCCGGGCTGCGGCACCGGCCGCTCGACGAGCTTGAGCCCGCCCTCGCCGTCGGCGACCAGTGCTCGCATCGATGAAGGCACGTCCGCCACCCGCGGCTTATTGACTTGGGGCTTCGACCGGTCAACGATTCGCCCGTGGACCTGGAAGATCTCTTCCCGAGCAAGCCGGACGACCCCCTCGTCGCCCTTGCCAAGCAGGACCTCGACCCGCTGTCGATCGAGGAGCTCAAGGAACGGATCGAAGGGCTGAAGGCGGAGATCGCGCGCGTCGAAGCCCATATGCAGCGCGCCGAAACGCACCGTTCGGCGGCCGAAGAGCTGTTCAAGAAGCCGTGATCCGCGCGGCCGTTCAGCCGCTGCAAACCTTTGCCCGCGATAATCTGTTGAAAAGCCGGAACACGGCACTTGATTGCCGCGCGTCCGCGTATGACATTGAATTCAAAGCCCGCGGGCTCTCCCCACGGGCATGGAGATCCAGCCTAAATGCCTAGTTTCGCTCGCGAACTCGAACAGACCCTCCACAATGCGCTGGGGGAAGCCAGCCGCCGGCGGCACGAGTATGCGACCCTCGAACATCTGCTGATTGCGCTGATCGACGACGAGCATGCGTCGAAGGTGATGACCGCGTGCGGCGTCAGCCGCGACGAGCTGCGCGCCAGCGTCAAGCAATATCTCGACAATGAGCTTGGCGCTCTCGTCGCCGACAGCGCCACCGATCCGACGCCAACCAGCGGCTTCCAGCGCGTGGTCCAGCGCGCGATCCTCCACGTCCAATCGTCCGGGCGCGATGAGGTCACGGGCGCCAACGTGCTGGTCGCCCTCTTCTCGGAGCGCGAGAGCTACGCCGTCTATTTCCTCCAGCAGCAGGACATGAGCCGGCTCGACGCCGTGACCTACATCAGCCACGGCGTCGGCAAGGGCGACACGCCGGCCGAGCCGCGCGCTCCGGAAGGCACGGAAGAAAAGGCTGAGAAGGAAAGCGGCGGAAAGAAGGAATCGGCGCTCAAGCAGTTCACCGTCGACCTCAACGAGAAAGCCAAGGCGGGCAAGGTCGATCCGCTGATCGGCCGCATGCCGGAGGTCGACCGCACCGTGCAGATCCTGTGCCGCCGGTCGAAGAACAACCCGCTCTACGTCGGCGATCCCGGCGTTGGCAAAACCGCAATCGCCGAGGGCCTCGCCCGCAAGATCGTCGAGGGCGACGTGCCCGAGGTGCTCAAGCCCGCCGTCATCTACGCGCTCGACATGGGCGCGCTGCTCGCCGGCACCCGCTACC
>JBJMVJ010000003.1:0-7083 GCA_045810685.1 Sphingomonas sp. | reverse complement strand
TGCCGATCGGCAAGGCGCGGATCGTCCGCCCCGGCAAGGACGTGACGATCGTCACTTACTCGATCAGCGTCGGGGTCGCGCTCGAGGCGGCGCAGGAGCTGATGGCCCAAGGCATCAACGCCGAGGTGATCGACCTTCGCACACTGCGCCCGCTCGACAAGGCAAGTGTGCTCGAGAGCCTCAAGCGCACCAACCGCATGGTCGTGCTCGAGGAGGGCTGGCCCACCTGCTCGATCGCCTCGGAGATCATCGCCATTGCCATGACCGAGGGCTTCGACGACCTCGACGCGCCGGTGCTCCGGGTGACCGACGTCGATGTGCCATTGCCCTACGCCGCGAACCTCGAGAAGCTCGCGCTGATCAAGGCCAGCCAGGTCGTCGAGGCGGTGAAAGCGGTCACCTATCGCTGAGCGCGAGCTCGACCACGACCGCAGGGTCGCGCTCGAACAGCTGCCGCGCGAGCTGAGGCCTGCATTCTCTGCCCTGTGGACGCTCGATCTCGCCTTTGCCGACGTCGCGGCGACGAGCAGCGATGCGCTGCTCGGAGCGATTCGCCTCGCCTGGTGGCGCGAGCGGCTCGACGAGCTGGACGAGGGCACGCTGCAGGCGGAGCCGCGGCTGCAGGCGGTCGCCCGCGAGTTGTTGCCGCGCGGGATCAGCGGCCATGAGCTTTGCCACCTCGAAGACGCCTGGTTGCCGCTGCTCCAGCCGTTTCCATGGGGCGATGCTCAAACGCAGGCCCTGAGGCTCCGCGGCCGCATCCTGTTCGGGGTCGGCGCCCGGCTGCTTGGGGCCGAGGCGAGCCATGCCGAGGCGGAGGGCGCATTGTGGTCCCTCGTCGATGGCGCTTACCATTGCAGCGACGCAGGATCGCGCGCCTTTCTGCTCGGCGAAGCGCGGTCCGCGTTCGCCGAGCTTGGCGGCCCGCTGCCACGCGGGCTGCGCCCGCTGACGGTCCTCGCCGCACTCGCCGCGGCCGATCTCGTACGCGAGGGAAGCGGCCTCAAGCGTCTCTCGGCTGCCTTGCGCCATCGGCTGCTCGGGACTTTTATCCACAGTTGACAGGAACGCCTCCGTTACGGAGTGTGCCGGAGTGCCGAATCTCCTCATCGAAGGGGATTTGCCTTGCTGCGATTCTTTGCCGGCGCCGCCGCCTGCCTCCTCCTCATGACTGGCGCTTTCCTCATCTGGCAGTCGCGTGCCGAGCGCGGCCCCGGATTGCCGCAGGCGCCCGCGGCGCGGCCGCTCAGCGGCTCATTGTTCTCCGCGCAAATGCCGCTCCAGGCCCCTGAGGCGAGCGCCAAGAGCCGCGAGGAGAAACGCTTCGGCCGCTACGACAAGAACAAGGACGGCAAGGTCGAGGCCGATGAGTATCTCGCCGCGCGGCGCAAGAACTTCGACAAGCTCGACGCGGATCATAACGGGGCTCTAGCCTTCACCGAATATGCGGCGAAGGGCATCGAGAAGTTCGAAGCCGCGGGCGGGCGCAAGGGCTGGCTTAGCGCGGCCGAGTTCGTCGCCACCGCGCCGCCGCCGCCGAAGCATAAGGCGGCGTGCAGCTGTCGCGCGCCCGCGGCGGAGCCGGCGAGCGCAGACGAGCCGAGCGACAACGGCAACTAGGCCGGTTCGCTGACCCTCGTTTGCTGCAGCCACTCCGCCAGCGCGAGCCTCGCGCGGTCGGTGTAGGCTTGCTTGCGGTCGGCGCGTTTGGCGCGGGCCTCGAGCGGCGGCATCAGTCCGAACGTGACATTCATCGGCTGGAAGGTGTCGGCGTTGGCGCCGCCGGTGATGTGGGCGAGCAGAGCGCCGAGCGCGGTCTCGGACGGCGGCGGAGGCAGCGCCTCGCCTCGAATCTCGGCGGCCGTGAAGCGCGCGGCGAGAATGCCGACGGCGGCGCTTTCGACATAGCCTTCGCAGCCGGTGATCTGGCCGGCGAAGCGGATGTTTGGCTTGGACTTGAGGCGCAGTTCCTGGTCGAGCAGCCGCGGCGAATTGATGAAGCTGTTGCGGTGGATGCCGCCGAGCCGCGCGAACTCGGCATTCTCCAGGCCCGGGATGGTGCGGAAGATGCGGACCTGCTCGCCATGCTTGAGCTTGGTCTGGAAGCCGACCATGTTCCATAGCGTCCCCAGCTTATTGTCCTGCCTGAGCTGGACGACGGCATAGGGCCAGCGGCCGGTGCGGGGATTGTCGAGGCCGACCGGCTTCATCGGTCCGTGGCGTAGTGTTTCGCGTCCGCGCTCGGCCATTACCTCGATCGGCATGCAGCCTTCGAAATAAGGCGTGTCCGTCTCCCACTCCTTGAACGGCATCTTTTCGCCCGCGATCAGCGCGGCCACGAAATCCTCATATTGCGGCCGGTCGAGCGGGCAGTTGACGTAATCCTTGCCTCCCTTGTCCCACCGAGCGGCCATCCACGCGACGTCCATGTCGATGCTGTCGCGGTCGACGATGGGGGCAATCGCGTCGAAGAAGGCAAGCGCGCCCGTGCCCGTCTCGGCGGCGATGGCTTCAGCGAGCTTCGAGCCGGTGAGCGGTCCGGTGGCGATGATCGCCGGATGATCGGGCAAGCAATCGACGCGTTCACGAACCACAATGATGTTCGGGTGTCGCTCGACCGCGCGCGTCACCTCGGCGGCGAATTCCTCGCGGTCAACGGCGAGCGCGGATCCCGCGGGAACGCGGTGCCGGTCACCAGCGCGCATGATCAGCGAACCAAGCGCGCGCATCTCCTGGTGGAGCAGGCCGACGGCATTGTGCTCGGCATCGTCGGAGCGGAAGCTGTTCGAGCAGACCATCTCCGCCAGCCGGTCCGTCTCGTGCGCCGGCGTCGTATCGCCGCCGCCCCGCATCTCGCTGAGGCGGACGCGAAGACCCGCTTCGGCGAGCTGCCAGGCGGACTCGCTTCCCGCAAGGCCGCCGCCGACGATGTGAATGTCGAAGGACATGCGATGCGTCATTGGGAGGAGTGGCGCGCGGAGGCAAGCCGGCGGGTGCCGGGCACGACAGTCGACGAAGCAATGCATTTGCGATGCTGGATTGCTTCGCTTCGCTCGCAATGACGCGTGGATGTCGTCATTGCGAGGAGCGCAGCGACGCGGCAATCCAGCTTGGCGCCAATGGATTGCTTCGCTCCGCTCGCAATGACAGTGGGTGGGCATGCGCATCTTCACGATCGGCTATGAAGGCGCGACGGTGCCGGAATTCATCGCCGCGCTCGAGGGTGCGGGCGTGAAACGGGCGATCGACGTACGAGCGCTGCCGCTGTCGCGGCGTCCCGGCTTCTCCAAATCCCCGCTCCGGGCCGCGCTCGAGGAAGCAGGCATCGACTATGTCCACCTGAAAGCGCTCGGCACGCCCGCGGAGGGCAGGGCCGCGGCGCGAGCGGGCCGGCACGCGGACATGGCGCGCATCTACGCGGGGCAGCTCGAGCTGCCCGAGGCGATGGTGCAGTCCGCACAAATGCTCGAGCTCGCGCGCGAGAAACCGAGCGCGCTTGTGTGCTTCGAGCGCGACCCGGCGCATTGTCATCGAACGCTGCTGCTGCGCGCGGTCGCGCCAGGCGCGAAAGTCGTCGATCTCTACGCCTGATCTGCCCTGGATCAGCTGTCGGAACCGCTCGCGCGCTGGCCGGTTTCCCTGCCGCAACAATCCTAACAAGGGAGAATGTCGCATGAGGAAATTGGGGATCCTGCTCGGGGGAGCGCTCGTTCTTTCCGCCTGCGCGCATAACGCACCGCCGCCGCCGGTCGACTTGACCAATCCGCTGATGGCGCCGGGCTTCCTCGCCCAGGCCGGAAGCGCCAATCAGTTCGAGATTCAGTCTGCGCAGCTTGCGCTGCAGTCGTCGCAAAATGCGGGGGTGCGCAATTTCGCCAATATCCTGATCACCGACCATACGATGATGGGGCAGCAGGTGGGCGCCGCCGCGGCCGCCGCTCGGCTGCCGCCGCCGCCGATGACCCTGCTTCCGGCCGACCAGGCGATGCTCGATCAGCTGCGCTCGGCTGGAACCGGCTACAGCTTCGACCAGGCGTTCCAGCAGGACCAGATTCAGGCGCACCAGCAGGGCATTGCGCTGATGCAGAATTATTCGACCGGAGGCGACGTGCCGGCGCTGCGGACGGTCGCTGCACAGGCGATCCCGGTGATGCAGCGGCACCTCGCCATGGCGCAGTCGCTGGCGGTCGCTCCGCCACCGCCACCGCCGCCACCGCCGGCTCCACCGCCGCCGGTCCGGCGCTCGGGCGAACGCGGCTAGGGGCATCGGTCGATTGGGGAAGTGAACGGCCCGGCGGCAACGCCGGGCCCTTCTTTCTCAGCTGGTCGGCAGATCTTCCGCAGCGGTCTTGCTGTCGAGCAGCGCCTCGATGTCGGGGATCGGGCGGCCGCTCATCTCCTTGTTGATCGTGCAGACGATGCGTTTCTCGACCTCCTTGTGGAGTTCCTTGCGCAGGGTTCCCAAAGCCTTTGGCGGAGCAATGATCGCCAACGCTTCGAAATCGTTGCGAAGGACCCGCTTCTTGAGCTCGTCGGCGGCTTCCTTGATCCAGCGGTCCTCTTCCTGCTGGTGGAAGTCGGTCTCTTCCATCGTCTGGCGGCTGACGTGGCCGCCGCCCTGCGCGCCGATACCCGATCCCGCTACACCGGCCGAGTGCGGGGCCGCACCCTGTGCGTCGGTGCGCAGCTCGCGGTCCTTGTGATCGGTTCTTTGGTCATGCGCCTCGGTCCTGAGGTCGATCTGCTCCTCATCGCCATGGTTGCGGAAGAACAGCATCTTGCGGCCGTCGGCGACGAGGACCAGCGCATTGTTGGGCAGGGGCATGGGACCATTTTCTCCTTTGTCTTCGAACCGGAGAACGCGGTTCCTTCGTTACGGGTTTCAGCGGCTGGTCGCAGCGCGGACTTACTCCGGCTGCGGGTCTGCCGGGCGGTCGAGCTCGCTTTCTCCGATCACGGCGTCGTCGATGGGCGCGCGCTCATCGCCGCCTTCGATCTCAATCTCTTCCTCGTCCGCTTCTTCGATCTTGGCCACGCTGACGACATGCTCGCCCTCGGCGACGCGGAAGATGGTCACGCCCTGCGTGTTGCGGCCCATGACCCGAATGTCGCCGACGGTCGTGCGGATCATCTTGCCCTGATCGGTGACCAGCATCAGGGCCTCTCCCTGCCGCGCCGGGAATGACGCGACGACGCCGCCGTTACGCTCGGACGTGTCGATGTTGGTGATGCCCTGGCCCCCGCGGTTGGTGCGGCGATACTCATAGGCCGAGGATCGCTTGCCGTAGCCGTTCTCCGTGACGGTCAGGATGAACTGCTCATTCTCCTGAAGCTCGGCATAGCGTTCCGCAGGAAGGGTGCAGTCGACGTCGTCGCGCTCGCGCCACGGCGGGCACTTCAAATAGGCCTCGCGCTCCTCCTGCGTGGTCCCGACGCGGTGGAGGATCGACATCGAGATGACCTCGTCACCCGGGAGGAGCCGGATTCCGCGCACGCCCGTCGAGGTGCGCGACTGGAACTCGCGAACGTCGGTGGCCATGAAGCGGATCGCCTTGCCGTTGCGGGTGGCAAGCAGGACGTCGTCGCCCGCGGTCAGAAGCTCGACCCCGATCAGGCGGTCGGTCGGATCCGCCTGCTCCTCGGACTCGTCGCCATTGTCCGCGCCTTCGACCGTGCCGAAGCGGATCGCGATCTTGCCGGCTGTGGGGATGTTGGTGAAGGCCGCCATGCTGTTGCGGCGCACCGTTCCGTGTGCGGTCGCGAACAGGATGTGGAGCTGGCCCCACTCGGCCTCGTCCTCGGGCAGCGCAACCACCGTCGAGATCGTCTCGCCGTCGGTCAGGGGGAGGAGGTTGACCATCGGCCGGCCCTTGGTGTTGGGCCCGCCCTCCGGGAGCCTCCACACCTTCATCCGGTAAACCCGGCCGAGATTGGAGAAGAACAGCACCGGATTGTGGGTCGAGGTGACGAACAGGTTGGTGACCAGATCCTCTTCCTTGGTCGCCATTCCCGCGCGCCCCTTGCCGCCGCGCTTCTGCTCGCGGAACACGGCGAGCGCGCTGCGCTTGATGTAGCCGGCCATGGTCACGGTCACGACCATGTCCTCGCGCTCGATCAGATCCTCGTCCTCGATGCCATCAGCGGCGGCGGCGAGCTCGCTCCTCCGCGGCGTCGCGAATTCGGCTTCGACGTCGTCGAACTCCTCGCGCATCACCTCGTACAGGCGCGCGCGATTGGCGAGGATTTCGAGCAGCTCGCCGATGTTGGTTGCAAGGCCTTGAAGCTCGCTTCCGATCTCATCGCGGCCCAAAGCGGTCAGGCGGTGGAGGCGAAGCTCAAGGATTGCCTTCACCTGCGCTTCGGAAAGCTTGTATTTCTCGCGCTTGGCCTGCGGCTCAACCGCTTCGACAAGCTGGATGTAGGGACGGATTTGCTCGCCCGGCCATTCGCGCTCGAGCAGCTTTTCGCGCGCTACAGCCGGGCTCGCGGATCCGCGGATCAGCTTCACCACCTCGTCGAGGTTGGTCACCGCGACGACAAGGCCGAGCAGGATATGGGCGCGCTCGCGAGCCTTGAGCAGCTCGTACTTCGAACGCCGGGTGATCACTTCCTCGCGGAAGCGGATGAATGCTTCGATGAAGTCGCGGAGGGTCAGCGTCTCGGGGCGGCCGCCGCGGATCGCGAGCATGTTCGCGGGGAAGCTGGATTGCGCCGGCGTGTGGCGCCACAGTTGGTTCAGAACGACTTCGGGCGTTGCGTCGCGCTTGAGGTCGATCACGATCCGCACGCCCAGACGATTGGATTCGTCACGAATGTCGGAGACGCCCTCGATGCGCTTGTCCTTGGCCGCCTCGGCGATCTTCTCGACCAGGCCGTTCTTGCCGACCTGAAAAGGAATCTCGGTGAGGACGATCGAGCGACGGTCGCCGCGGCCTTCCTCGACATGGTGACGCGAGCGCATCATGATCGAGCCGCGGCCGGTCGTGTAGGCACTGCGGATGCCGGAAAGGCCGAGGATCAGCCCGCCGGTCGGGAAATCCGGGCCTTTGACATGCTCCATAAGTCCTTCGGAGCCGATCGCCG
>JBJMVJ010000002.1:0-17986 GCA_045810685.1 Sphingomonas sp. | reverse complement strand
CGGGATGACCCCCATGCGCAGCTCGCCGTGGAGCGGTCGGCCCTGGGCGCGGGCCATTTCCGCCAGTTCCTCGGTTTCGTCCAGAACCTTCACGGCCTTGTCGGCGATCTTCTCGCCAAGCGCGGTGAAGCGCACCACGCGGCGCGTGCGCTCGACCAGAGTCACCCCGAGAAGCGTTTCCAGCTCGCGCAGGCCTGCCGAGAGCGTCGACTGAGTAACGAAACACGCATCCGCAGCCTTGCCGAAATGGCCGAAGCGCCGCAGCGCAACCAGATATTGGAGCTGCTTGATGGTCGGCAGGTGGACGATCATTGATCGATAAGTCCAATCACCGGCGGCGCTATAATGAACTCGGGCGATTTAAACCAGCGGCTCGCCTCAGCCGATGAGAAGCCTGACAGCCACCACCAGCAGCGTCACCGCGAGCACCGGGCGAAGCACGGCGTCGGATGAGCGCGCGCTGACCAGGCTTCCGACGATGATGCCCGGAATTGACCCCGCGAGCAGCGCGAACATGAGCGTGAAGTCGACCGACCCGATCAGCCAGTGGCCGATCCCGGCGATCAGGGTCAGCGGTACCGCGTGGGCGATGTCGCTCGCGGCGATCCGCGCAACCGGCAGGCGAGGGTAAAGGATCAGAAGCGCGGTCGTGCCGAGCGCGCCGGCCCCGACCGACGTCACGGACACGAGGACGCCGAGTATCGCCCCGAGCACGATCGTCCGGCGAGCGAGCGTGGCATTGCTCATCCCGTGGATGTGATGGCCCGCCCAGCTGAGGATCTGCGGCCGGAAGAATACCGAGATGCTGGTCAGCAGCAGCGCGATGCCGAGCAGTACGCTCAGCACTCCCGATGCGCTTCCGCCGAGCGTCCCGACGCGGCTCATCACGATGAGGGTCAGGATCGCAGCCGGCACGCTGCCGCACGCCAGCCGCGCGACGATGCGCCAGTCGACCGTGCCCTGTTTCCCGTGGACCGCAGTCCCAACCGTCTTGGTCACTGACGCGTAGAGCAGGTCGGTGCCGACGGCGGTCGCCGGGTGGAAGCCGAACAGCAGCACCAGCAGCGGCGTCATCAGCGAGCCGCCGCCGACGCCGGTCAGCCCGACCAGCATCCCGACGAGGAATCCGGCTACCGAGTAAAGCGGGTTGTAAGCGGAAAAGATCTGGTCCCCCTCGAATCTGGATCGTCAACATCGGGCCGTTCTGTTCGGATGCAAGATGCAGTCCGCTCGGCGTCTGGTATTTGCCGCGGCCCGCACTTAGATTGCGATTACGAAACGGCACAGGATTATCGGCGCTTGCAGTCCGGGCTCATTGCCTATCTCGATTCCGTGAAATCCCGCGATCCGGCCGCGCGTTCGCGCTGGGATGTGTTGTTCTATCCGGGGGTGACGGCGCTGGCCTTGCACCGCCTTGCCCATTGGCTGTGGGAAGGTCGGCTGTTCTTCCTCGCCAGGATCATCAACCATTTCGCGCGGTTCCTGACCGCGATCGACATCCATCCGGGCGCGAAGATCGGCAAGCGCTTCTTCCTCGACCATGGGTTCAGCGTGATCGGTGAGAGCGCCGAGATCGGCGACGACGTCACGATCTACCAGCATGTGACGCTCGGCGGCACCAACCCGACCACCGGCGTCGGCGGCAAGCGTCACCCGACGCTGCGCAATGGCGTCGTGATCGGCTCGGGCGCGCAGGTGCTCGGTCCGATCGAGGTCGGCGAAGGTGCGAAGATCGGTGCGAACTCGGTGGTCACCAAGGATGTCGCGCCTGGCTCGACGGTGGTCGGAATTCCGGCGCGGCCGGTGCCCGTCGACACGGTTCACTACAGCCCCGGGTTCATCCCTTACGGAACCCCGTGCGGCGAGGACATCGACCCCGCGCGAGTGCGGCTTGCTGAACTCGAGCAGGAGCTCGATGATCTGCGCAAGGAGGTTGCGTTGCTCAAGGCAGCGCGCCAACCGCAGCCGAAGGTGAGGAGCGCTTGAGCGTCATCGCGCCGTTCCCGCCCGCGTGGGACCGGCGCCCGATTGCCACGTTCGACCGGAGGGAGCTCGCCCGTATCCTCGACCTCTACGGACGGATGGTGGCCGCCGGCCACTGGCGCGATTACGCGCTGCGGATCGATCCCGACGTGGCGATATTCGCAGCTTTCCGCCGGCACTCGGAGCGACCCGAGGTCCGCATCGAAAAACGCCCCGCGCTTCGAATGAAGCAGGGGGCGTTTGCCTTCATCGGCGAGCACGGGGCGGTGCTCAAGCGGGGCAACGACCTTGGTGCTGTGCTGGCCCCGCTCGAGCGTCGGCTTATGCGGCTTGTGGGCTGACCGCCACCCGCCGGTCGAGGATCGGCAGCTTGTCGCGCAGACCTTCCGGAAGCGGCCGGACGATCCCGGCGCGCGCCTGGTGCCAGAAGGCCGACAGAAGCAGCAGCGCCGAGCCGATCACCAGCGCGGTCAGCGCAATATTGAGCTCGACCGCGCCGAAGCGCTTGAACAGGTCGGCGAGAGCCCACAACACGTAAGCGAGGGCTGACACGAGCAAGGCGCGGCGATCCACGGCGAGTGCCGTGATGCCGAGCGCGATGTAAAGCAGGATCACGATCGCGCCTTCGCCGAGGGTGGCGCTGCCATTGTTGAGGCCGAGCAAGGTGAAGATCGGGTGCACGATCATCGGCGCCGCCAGCAGGTGCAGCCAGAAAGCGACGTCGGAGCGGCGGGTGAGCCGCTCGCGGTCGGACGAGTCCCACCACATGGCGAACAGGAAGATGCCGACGCCGAGGACCAGCACGAGGCCGAGAATGATGTTCTTGGCCGTCTCGGCGTTCTGACCGAGGCTGGCGAGCAGGAGGCTGATAACGATCGCAGCAACGGCTGCGGCGCCCGCGGCCACTGTGATCGGCACGCGGAAGGTGCGCCAGTGCAGCCACGCGGCACAGGCCGCGACGGCGGCAGAGCCGGCCGCGACGATGCCGGTTAGGGAATTGTTGTCGTCGACGCGGTCTGGTCCGATGCCGAGCATCAGTGCCAAGATCACGGTCGCGAACACACCGCCGACAAATGTCAGCAGCAGCAGGATCGAGGGTAGCGCCATGCGCCGCTTGGCGGTGAAATAAAGGGCCAGTCCCCACGACGTTGCTGCGACGCACAGCGGTGCGACGAACGAGGGTCCGTCAGCGTTCAGGGCGAGCCCGGCGGCACGGCCGATGCTCTGCCCGATCCAGCCCACCGCGAACAGGAGGATGGCGGCGGCGATCGAGACGAAAATGTCATTGAAGCCGGTGATGAGCCGGAACTGCTCTTCGTCGGGTATCGCGGTCACGCGCTGCCGTTCGATATAGGCGCGCAGCGCAGCGGCAGCCTCGGCAGTGATCACGCCCGATGCTACGGCCTCGTCCAGCTCTTGCTGACTGTACATTCCTGTCTCCCTGTGGCGGCAGGAGGATAGACATAGTGTATTATCGTGTCAATACAGCACGGCGGTTGGATACCGCAGTCGGCAAGTGAGTTAAGCGTGCAGCAGCGAATCGACAGGAGCAGTGACGATGGCGAAAAAGGCGACGGGCAAGAGTCCGGGCGGCAAGTCCAAGACCAGCCCCAGGAGCAGTTCAAAGTCGCCGGTGCCGGTCGAGCGCCGTAGTTCGGGCCGCGGACGGCGCGCGTCGGACAGCGGGGACATGTTCATCAAGCTGTTGCAGAGCCCGCTCGTCGCCGAGCTCGTCGCGGTCGCCGCGACCTCGGCGCTCGCTGCGCTTGCCGAGCATGGGTTCACCAGCGGCGGCGCGGGAGCCACTCGCGGCAAGCGCGCGGGCAAGGCCGTGAAGGAGGCCGGGAAGGCTGCTGCAGCGGCGGTCGGGCGACGGCTCGGCACCGAGATCGACGAAATCCGAAAGGCGGCTAAGGGCGGCGCAAAAGCGTGAGACGGGCGCGGCCCACGTCGCGCTTCGTTTCCACTATGAGCGTAATCGGTTCGACCTCGTCGCCGCGGCTGGTCTCGACGCTCATCCAGCCGCCGCGGGTAAGCCAATGCGCGTTCAGTACGGACTCGACTGCGGCGCTACCCGAGCTTGGGGCGTAAGGGGCGTCGGCGAATATCAGGTCAAACGGTTCGAAGCGGGGCAGGGCGAGCGCCGAACCGCCGAGGATTTGCACCTCGGCGCCCAACTTCTCGGCATTGCGGCGGATCGCGGCTGCGGCCTTCGCATCATTTTCGACAAAGATCGCCGATGCGGCGCCGCGCGATAATGCCTCAAGTCCCAGAGCGCCGCTGCCGGCGAACAAGTCGGCTACGCGCAGATCCTCGAAGCTGCCGAGGCGACTCGCCAGCATTGAGAATAGCGTCTCGCGTACGCGGTCTGCCGTCGGACGGGTGGCGAGGCCGGGCGGCGCCTCGAGCGTCCGGCCACGCCACTTCCCCGCGATGATCCTCATTTGAGGGTCTTGCGAAACGCCTCGAGCTCGCCGGCTGGCACTTCGTCCACGTCGCCGGGCTTGAGTCCGCCGAGCGTCAGCGGCCCATAAGCCGTTCGGATCAGGCGCGAGACCTTGAGCCCAAGGTGCTCAAGCACCCGGCGGACCTCGCGGTTCTTGCCTTCGGTGAGGCTCATTTCGACCCAACAATTGCTTCCGGTGCGGCGCTCGAGATTGGCGTTGATCGACCCGTAATGGACGCCGTCGATCGTAATCCCCTCGGCGAGCGCCTCCAGCGCCGCCTGAGTCACGGGACCGTAGGCCCGGGCGCGGTAAGTGCGGACGACACCGGTCCGCGGCAGCTCGAGCTGGCGCTTGAGCTCGCCGTCGTTGGTCAGCAGCAGCAGCCCTTCGGTCTGATAATCGAGACGGCCGACCGGCATCAACCTCGGCAGGCCAGGCGGCAGCTTGTCATAGATCGTGGCCCGCCCCTTCGGGTCGCTCGCCGCGGTCAGCGCCCCCTGGGGCTTGTAGAAGCGGAAGAGCCGCGTTGCGGCGGCGGGACGGACCGGCCTGCCGTCGACCGTCACTCCCGCGAGGCTCTCGAGTAGGGTTGCCGGTGTCGTCAGCGTTTGTCCGTTCAGCGCGATGCGCCCCTCGGCGATCATTCGCTCGATCTCTCGCCGCGACGCGACTCCGGCGCGCGCGAGCAGCTTTGCGATCCGCTGCGCCCCCGTTTCCCGTGCCTGTGGCGCAGCCGACACAGCGCGGCGCCGGTCGCGGCGGGGCGGCGGCACTGGACGCTGGTTCGTTCGTTGCGGTGGCGGGGTCATGTCAGGAGCGAAGATGCTGTTCGGGAAGCGGAAGCGGGTCGTCAAGCGCATCCTCATTGTCGAGGATGAGCCGCTGACCGCGTTCGACAATGAAAACATCCTTGGCGATGCGGGCTACGAGATCGTCGCGACCGTCGACGACTTCGATGAGGCGCTCGCAATCATCGCTCGCGAACCCGTCGACCTGGTGCTCAGCGATATCCGGCTGCGCAGCCAGTCGGGGATCGAGCTCGCGCGCGCGGCCAAACAGCGCGGGATTCCGACCCTGTTTGCAACGGGTCATTCTAACCCCCGAGCCTCCGAAATCGCGGTCGGTTGTCTGGCCAAGCCGTATAGCGAGCGTCAGCTGTGCAAGGCGATTGAATGCGTCGATCGTCATTTGCAGGGCGAGAAGGTGAAGCCGCCCAAGGGCCTCGAGCTGTTCGCCGCCGTCGGCGACGCGCAATAAGCGCCACGTTCATCACGGGGCTAGGCAGGTCGTGAAAGCTGTCTAAGCTTCACCAAACGAACACGGGGAGGGCACAAGTGGCAGGTCAGCGACCCAAGGGATGGAAGCTGCTCAAGGCGGCGCTCGCGACGCGCAAAGCCGCGACGATGCTCGCGTTCGGCTTCTCCTCGGGGCTGCCGTTCGCTTTGCTGATCGGGACGCTCAATGCCTGGCTCGGCGATGCGAAGATCACGCTCGCGACCATCGGGGTCCTGTCGTGGATAGGACTTGCCTACGCGTTCAAGTTCCTGTGGTCGCCGCTGGTCGACCGCGTGCAGCTGCCGCTGCTCGGCCAGCTCGGGCGCCGCAAAAGCTGGATCGTGCTGTGCCAGGCAGGCCTGATCGTCTCCTTCGTCGGGCTCGGCCTCAGCGATCCTGCGCACAACATCGGAATGTTCGCCATTTTCGCGGTGATTGGCGCCTTCGCCTCGGCCACGCAGGACATTGCCGTCGACGCTTGGCGCATCGACGTCGCCGATGAGCGGACGCCCGTGGAGTTGCTGTCGGCGGTCTATCAATTCGGATACCGGACCGCCTCGATCGTCGGCGGCGCATTCGCGCTGCTGATGGCCGCGCGGATGCCGTGGGGCACCGTTTATCTGGTCATGGCCGGGCTGGTCCTCGTCCTCGTCGTCGTCGCCGCCACCGCCCCAGATACGCAGCGCCCCCCCTCGGGCGTGATCGAAGAGGCGATGGAGCAGGCGGGCGAGGTCAATGCGAGGGTGCGGCTCACCGCACTCGCGGTGGTCGGCGTTTGCTGGCTGTGGGCGATCGTCACGCTCGCACGCTTCATGGTCCTGATGCTGAATGCCCAGGCGCCCGGAGGAAAGCCGCCGTCGGTCGCGGAATTCACCACCCGCGTCGGGCCCTGGATCATCGTTGCAACCGTGTTCGTCCCGCTGGTGATCTCGGCCCTGGTCAATTGGCTCAAGGCGCACGGGCAAGGCGTTCAGCGCGAAGCCCACAAGGTCGTGTCGAGCGGCCGCACGGCAATGAACCACGTCTACGGGGCGCTGGTCTCGCCGCTGGCCGAGCTGTCGGAGCGCCTCGGCTGGGGGGTCCTCATCATCATCGGCTTCATCCTGACGTACGCGCTTTGCTACAACATCTGGTCGAGCTTCGCCTTCCCCTTCTACCTCGACTACCTCCACTACACGAAGGACCAGGTGGCGTTCGCCTCGAAGGTGTTCGGCATCATCATGACAATGGTCGGGATCAGCCTCGGCGGCTATCTGTTCGGCCGCATCGGCCGCTTCCCGACGGTGTTGATCGGCGCTGCGGTGACGCCGCTCGGCAATCTGCTCTACGCCGATCTCGCCGAGGGCGGAGCGAACATCGATCGTTTCACGCACTTCCTCCGGTTGAATGTGCTGCTCGGGTGGTTCGGCGCGGACGACCGAATGGTCCGGCTGCTGACCGCGATCTGCTACGAGAATATCGCGACCGGCGTCGCGCTCACGGCCTTCGTCGCCTACCTGTCCGGCATCATCAGCAAGCGATTCACCGCCGTCCAATATGCGTTGCTGTCCTCGTTGACCTTCCTCGTCGGCTCGCTCGGCCGCGGCGTCGCCGGCGAGTCCTTCGACAAATATGGCTATGCGCTGGTGTTCCGCTGGACCGCCGCAGCCGGCCTGCTCGCCGTCGTGTTCGTGCTGTTCGAGTGGTGGCGAGTCGCGGCGCAGGGTGCGCGCTCGGGCGAGGAGACCACGGAAACGGCGGCGACCGTTGACAAGGTCGCCAAGGCAAAGGCCTAATTCGGAACTTCGTCGTTGGCCGACAGGACAGCGCCGGCGAGATAGAGCGAGCCGAAGATCAGCACCCGCGCGGCTGCGGGAGCAGCGGCTAGAGCCTGTTCGACCTCGTCATGCGCCTGCGCGGCAAAGCCAAGGCTGGCGGCGATTTCGGCAAGGTCGTCCGAAGAGAAGCAGGCGTGATCGGGAATGGGCACCGTGTCCACGCGCTCGACCACTCCGGCAAACGGCTGAAGCATGCCCGGCGGATCCTTGGTCGCGAGGCTTGCAAATATGAGGTGCAGCGGTTTGCCGTCTGCCCAATGCCGCTTGGCATGGGCGGCGATTTGGCGGGCTGCGGACGGGTTGTGGCCTCCGTCGAGCCACACCTCGCGAGCGCCGACCAGCGGCCCCGGCGCAAGGTGCTGGAGCCGCGCCGGCCAGTCGGCCCAGCCCATCGCCGCGTTGAGCGCCGAAGCCGGAACCTGCAGCTTGTCCTGGTGGCGAAGCATGGCGACTGCGAGCGCCGCGTTCATCGCCTGATGACCCCCGGGCAACCCCGGCTCCGGCAGATCGAGCTCGCCGTGCTCATCGCGATAGTGCAGCCGCCCGTGGCGGACGCTGGCGTCCCAACTGTTGCCGCGCGGCAACCATTGCGCACTGGCAACCGCTGCGACCTCGCTGATCCTCTTGCCGATAAGGGGCGGATAGAGCTGCGTTACGAGCGGCACGCCCGCTTTGGCGATCGCGGCCTTCTCGGCGGCAATATCGGTCAGGCCGGTGCCGAGGAACTGCTGATGGTCGAGCGCCAGATTGGTGATCCCGGTGACGAGCGGGCGGTCGACGACGTTGGTCGCGTCGAGCCTCCCACCAAGGCCGACCTCGATAATGCAGGCGTCGGCGCGGGTGCGGGCAAACGCCAGCACCGCCGCCGCGGTCGCCACCTCAAAGAAGCTCGGCTCGATGCCATTGCCTGCGTCGAGCACTTCGGCGAGCAACGCCGCGAGTGGATCGTCGTCGATCAACAGGCCAGCGACCCGAATCCGCTCGTTGAAACGCACCAGGTGCGGGCTCGTGAAGGCGTGGACCTTGTAACCGGCCGCCTCGAGTGCCGCGCGGAGGAAAGCAACCGTCGAGCCCTTGCCGTTGGTTCCGGCGACGTGGAACACCGGCGGAAGCGCATCCTGCGGGCGGCCGAGGCGATCGAGCACCGCCGTGATCCGCTCCAGGCCGAGCCGGTCACCGGCCGGCGACAGCTTCGAAAGCCGGTCCAATTGAGCCTGGACGCCCGCATGCGCAGAGCGCGCGAAGTCGGCCATCAGGCGGCCTCTTGCGCCTCCGGCGCAAGGTAGGAGACGAGCAGCGCCAGCTTGTCCCGAAGGTCTCCGCGCGAGACAACCATGTCGATCATGCCATGCTCGAGCAGATATTCGGCGCGCTGGAATCCTTCGGGGAGCTTTTCGCGAATGGTCTGCTCGATCACCCGCTGGCCGGCGAAGCCGATCAGCGCTCCCGGCTCCGCCAGCTGGACGTCGCCAAGCATCGCGTAGGAGGCGGTGACGCCGCCGGTCGTCGGATCAGTGAGGACGACGATGTAGGGGAGTCCCGCTTCACGCAGCTCGGCGAGCGCAACCGTGGTGCGGGGCATCTGCATGAGGCTCAAAATGCCCTCCTGCATGCGCGCGCCGCCGGCGGCGGTGAACAGGATGTAGGGCACATGATCGGCGATCGCCGCACGGATCCCGGCAATGAGCGCTGCGCCCACCGCGATGCCCATTGACCCGGCCATGAAAGCAAAATCCTGGACGCCCACGATTACGTTTTGGCCGCCAAGCTTGCCGCGGGCGTTGACCAACGCGTCGCGCTCGTCGGTCGCGGCGCGCGCCGCCTTGATCCGGTCGGTGTAACGCTTGCTGTCCTTGAAGCGCAGCGGATCCTCCCGCACCTCGGGCGCCGAGAGAAGCTCATATTCCGCCGCGTCGAACAATTGCTCGAAGCGTTTCGCCGCCCCGATGCGATCGTGGAAATTGCAGCGCGGGCAGACGCTGTAATTCTCCTCCCACTCCTTGACGAACACCATGGTCCCGCACTTGCCGCACTTGTGCCACAGGTTCTCGGCGCTCTGGCGCTTGGGGAGGAACGGAATGCCGCTGCGCACGCGGCTTAGCCACGACATGGTCTTTATCCTTGCTTAGGCAGGCATGTGGGAAAGGCCGGCGGCAATGTCCATGATCGCCTGAGCGGGGTCGGGAGCGCCGGTGATCGGCCGGCCGATGACCAGGACGGACGCTCCGTCCGCGAGAGCCTGCCCGGGCGTGCCGACGCGCTTCTGGTCGGCGACGTCGACACCGGCCGGGCGGATGCCGGGCACGACGAAAAAGCCGTCGGGCCAAGCGGATCTCGCCTCGCGCAGCTCAGCGCTCGAACAGACGATCCCGTCGACTCCGGCGTCACGCGCGACCCACGCGAGGCGTACGACTTGCTCGACGGGCGATCTTTGGATCCCGAGGTCGCTCAAATCGCCGGCATCGAGGCTCGTCAGCAAGGTGACGGCGACGACCTTCGTATCCGTCGGCGCGGCGCGCTTGGCCGCCCACAGCATTTCGCGGCCGCCGCCCGCGTGAACCGTGAGAATCGCCGGCTTGAGTGGCGCCACTGCTTCGACCGCCTTGGCGACAGTGTTCGGAATGTCGTGGAACTTGAGGTCCAGGAACAGCGGCAGACCGAGTTCGGCGATGCGGCGGATGCCCTCGGGCCCCTGCGCGGAGAAGAACTCGAGGCCGAGCTTCACCCCGCCCGCATGGCCGCGCACCGCCTCGACAATCTCGAGCGCGCGCGCCAGATCGGGCGTGTCGATCGCGACGAAGATCGGGCTCAAGTCACCGTCTCCCCATCTTCGGTGTCACTGTCGCTTGGAAGTGTCGCCACGCGATTGCGCTCCATCGCTTCGATCCTGCGCCGGTGCGACCACAGCCTCGTCCGCATTAACGACCAGGTCGGTGCGAAGCCGATCAGGAAGGCCAACAGCAGCAGGACGGGAAGCTTGATGTCAGCTTGGATGTCGCCCCACAGGTTGACGGTAACGTCCGACCAATTGCGGCTGGCGAACAATGCGACGACCACCGCGATCAGGACCCAGAACAGGGTCTTCAGGAATTGCATGGCGCCCGTTTAGGCGAGCGGTGCGTTGAACGCCAGCAACAGCGGCATTCGTCGCGCCATTGAGTCGGATTGTCGCAAGCGCGTTAAACTTGCCGTTGAGACTAACCCTCCACCCCTGCACAGCAGCGGGGAGGGTGGGGAGAAGACCGGTTTTGGAGAAAGCGCAAAAGCTCGGGCTCGGCGCGTTCGCGTTGCTAATGGGCGCGACGCTGCTGGCGATGCGGCCGCATCCGGTCGCGACCGAGCAGGATCCGCGCATTGCCGCGGCTCATTTGAAGCTCGCTTCGCTCTCGACCGCGTCACGCCGCGACGTCGACTATCGCCTGCTCGATGCGCGCCTCAAGCAGCTGATGACCAAGCCCACGATGGTCGGACTCGCGGTCGGCGTGGTCGAAAACGGGCGGATCACCTTCCTACAGGGCTATGGCGAGACGCTCGCCGGTTCCGGCGACCCCGTGACGTCGGACACGGTGTTCCGCTGGGCGTCCTGCTCCAAGGGCGTCGCTGCGACCATGGTCGCCAAGCTCGCCGAGCAAGGAAAGATCGATTTGAATGCGCCGGTCGCCAACTACGCGCCCGACCTCAAGCTGCCGGCCGGCAACGAATATAAAGCCAGCGTCGGCGACCTGCTGTCGCACCGTCTCGGCCTTTACCGCAATGCCTATGATAACAAGCTGGAGGAGGGGCAGGACCCAAGTTTGCTGCGCTCGCAGCTGGCCGAGCTCAGCCCCGCATGCGCGCCGGGAACCTGCTGGTCCTACCAGAACATTGCCTATGACGCGTCGAGCGAGATGGTCTCGCGCATCACGCACTTGCCTTACGAGCAGGCGGTCAAGCGCTATTTGTTCAACCCGATCGGCATGAGCAGCGGCAGCGTCTCGCTCGCCGGGCTCGAAGCGAGCCGCAGCTGGGCGAGGCCGCACAGCGTTGGCAAGCGGCCGCTGCCGATCGTCGACACTTATTACAAGGTCCCCGGCGCCGGCGGCATCAACAGCAACATCAAGGACATGGCGCTGTGGATGGAAGCGCAGATGGGCGAGATGCCGGACGTCGTCGACGGCCGCTTGCTCGACACCATCCACGCTCCTTACGTCGTCACTCCGACCGAGCGCGGGCGCCTCAGGAAGTTCCTCGAGCGGCTCGGCACCGCCTGGTACGGCTATGGCTGGCGCAGCTATGATTATGCCGGCCACCACATCATCGGCCACCGCGGCGGCATCAACGGCTATCGCTCGCTGATCCTGTTCGATCCCGACAAGAAGAGCGGCGTCGTCGCGCTGTGGAACAGCAACACCAGCCAGCCCGGCGGCCTCGAGTTCGAGGTGATAGACATGATCTACCATTTGCCGTTCCGCGACTGGCTCGAGCTCAGCAAGAATCCCGAGCAGTCGATCGCTGCGGCGGACGCCGAGCCGGAGAACGGTGGGGGCGACCGACCTTAGCGGGATGCGATAGCTGAGCGGGCTCCCGTGCCAAGGAGCGGTGCGTTTGCGGCGTTTCGCCTCGCGCGCACACGTGCGTTGAGGAGTGAACTTAGCAACCTTTCGCGGCTGCGGCACTTGGATGCCTAAAGGAACATCCGCCATCCGCCGTTGGTTTTTGCGCGACACGATCCAACCAACAGGGACTGAAGCGCATGGCCGAGAAGAAGCAGGACGCGATCGCGTTGCTCAAGGACGATCACCGCGCCGTCGAAAAGCTGTTTACGGAATTCGAACAGGCGAAGGGCGATGGGCGCAAGCAGAAGTTGGCGAGGCAGATCTGCCTCGAGCTCACCATCCACGCCCAGATCGAGGAAGAGGTTTTCTATCCGGCTTGCCAGGGTACGGTCGAGGAAGACCTGCTCAAGGAAGGCTATGTCGAGCATGACGCGGCCAAGCTGCTGATCGCCGAGATCGAAGCCAACGAAGAGGGCGATGACGAATATTTCGATTCCAAGGTGAAGGTGCTCTCGGAAGAGATCGAGCATCACGTCGAGGAAGAGGAAAAGGCCGGCGGCGTGTTCTCGCAGGCGCGCAAGGGCAAGCTCGACCTCGAGTCGCTCGGCGAGCAGCTTGCGGCGCGCAAGAAGGAGCTGATGGCGAGCTTCAAGGCCAGCGGCGTGCCGCAGCCCGAGCTCACAACGATGAACGAAGCGTCCGTCTAAGTTCCGGCGAAACTATCTGAGACCCGCGACCTGCCGCTGCGAGTCGCGGCCGTAGATGTCATCAACGAAGCTTAGCTGCCCGCCGCGCACGTGGGCGGTGAGATAGGTGACATAGATCGGCACCGGCGTCGGCAGCAGCACGTTTTGCTCCGGATCGCGCGAAGCGGCTTGCGGGTCTCGGCCGAGCAACCAGCGGCCGAAACGCTCGGCGTCCTCGAGGCGGATGCAGCCGTGACTGAGCGTGCGGTCATCCTGCGCGAACAGATCCTTGTTCGGCGTGTCGTGGAGGTAGATGTCGGCCGGGTTGGGGAAGGGGAATTTGATGCGGCCCATCGAATTGCCGGGTCCTGGGAGCTGGCGGACCTGGATCATGTCGCGGCCATCGGCGACGGCACGCCAATCGACGTCTGCCGGCTTCAGCAGCTCGCCCGAACCGTCAGCGGCCAGCAACTGGTAGCCATGCGCCTTCAGATAGCCGGCGCCCTGATCGAGCACGTTGCGCGCGATCAGCGAGCGGACCATGTCACCCGACACGTGCCAATAGGGATTGAGCGTCGCGTAATAGATGGTGCTGGCAAGCATCGGCGTCTGCGTCGAGGGGTCGGCCTTGCCGACGATGACCTTCATCGAATCCACGATGCGGCCGTCATCGATCATGTAAAGGCGCGCACCTGCCGTATCCACCATGACGTAGCGGCCCTGGGGCGGTATGTCGCGAACGCGCTCGAGGCTGGCGAGCGCGCGCGGGTCGACCTGCCCGCCGTTGCCCTGCATGGTCGACCCGGCTGCATCGCGCAGCTCGGCGTAGACCGGGTTCACCTCGGAAACGCTGCGCACATAGGCAGCCAGCGACGGCGCGGCGGCTGAGTGTGCGAGAATGGTGGCGGGGCTATCGCGCCGCGGCGTGACCCACGCATCCGCGTAAGTCATGCCAGCCGGCGGGGTTTGCAGTGCGCCGACATACTGCACCCAAGCGGTCGAGAGCAGGCGGTCGGCGGCGGCCAGCGCGGCGGGGTTCCCGGTCTGGGCCTGAGCAATCAGCGCCTGCGCCTGCTGTGCAAGCGCCGGGCCGCTCGGCATGCCGTCGAGTTGCGCGCGCTGAAGGACTCCGATCAGCTCACGTGCTGCCGAGCTATCGGTGCTGCCTTTGAGCCAAAGCGGAGCCCCGCCTCGTGACGCATAGAAATCGTTGATCGCCTGCTCGGCGGTTCCGTAGACCACCGTCGCCGGCAGCACGGGCGTGGTTGCCGCCGCGCCAGGCACAGCAAGGACAGTCAGCGCCGCACAGGCGACGCCGCCTAATTTCGGGATTTTCACGGTCGAAACCTTTAAAACTGTTTTGCCCGTAACAACGCTAGACTGGGCTGAGGGTTCAAAATAACCATTGAGAAATAAGGTGAATGCCTCGGCTTGAACCACAGTGGCTCAGCTTTTGGGCTCCCTGCTGTGGAGTACAGGGGCCGCGCCGTTGCCCACGCGGCCCGCTCGGCAAAGATTACGCGCCGATGAATACTGGCGTTCCCAAATCCGTCACGGAGTAGAGCTTCTTCGCGAACGGAGCCGGCAGATGGACGCAGCCGTGGCTGTTCGGCTCGCGGCCGACATAGCCCGCGTGCAACGCGATGCCGGCAGGATCGAAGAATTGGGCGAACGGCATTGGCGCGTTATCGTACTTCTTGGACCGGTACATCGGCTTCTTGCCGAGGATCGAGAAGATGCCGGTAGGCGTTGGCTTGTCGTCACGGCCGCTCGAGATGGTGGTGGCGGCGACGAGCGTGTTGCCGCGGTAGAGATAAGCCATCTGGTCGGACAGGCTAATTACCACTCGCTGCGGCCCGGCAACCTCAGGCACCTCGCGCCAGACATACTGACCGGGCTTGAGAAACTTCGGTCCAAATGCATCGAGCATGTCGAGGCGGGCTTGCGACGCGGCATCGCTCGCCGCCATCTGCGCCTGGTAGGTCTCAAGCGCCGACGCCGGCGAAGCGCCCGCGAGATCGAGGGTACAAATGCTCGTCAACGCGAGCACAAAGGCTATACGCTTCATTTCACACCTAATTTGGTCTTGACTTTTTGCGAAAATGCTTAGCGTCCGAGTCGGGTTCCTTTCGGCTTGTCGAAACAACAATGAGAGAACGAGCGGCGAGGTTGATTTCATCCATGCCCGAGGCGAGCGTTCGGGCTCCTCCTGCGTTGCAAGCATCCAATGCCGATGCCCGCGTCACCCATGACATCGGCAGGATCGCGGGAACGCAGGTCTAGCCGGGATACGGCCGTTGGACCCTGCCGCCGCAAGCGGCGTTGAGCGGCCCGTGGGCGACCGCGAGCAAATGGTGGAACGCGAAAAGCGTCACTCGCCGCTTTCCGACCGTGAGATCGAGGAAGCTGACGACCGGTCGAGCACCAGCGCGAAGGTCGTGCACGAGGCGATCCGGCTTGAGGGCACGGAAGAACTCGAGCGCCCTGCATCGTCCGTCGCTTGGTCGGGTCTCGCCGCGGGGCTCACCATGGGTTGCTCGATGATCGCCGAGGGCCTGCTCCAAGCGCGGCTCCCTGCCGCTCCCTGGCGAGATCTGGTTGCCAGCTTCGGCTATTCTCTCGGCTTCGTTTTCGTCACCATGGGACGGCAGCAATTGTTCACGGAAACGACCCTGACGGTGATGCTGCCGGTGCTTCACGGCACGCATCGCATTGCTGACGTGGTCCGTTACTGGGCGATCGTGTTTGCGGCCAACATCCTCGGCACCCTGTTATTTGCTGCCGCGGCATCGATTCCCGACCTGTTTCGACCTGACGCCGTGCAGGCGTTTACCGACCTTGGGACGAAGGCGCTCGAACCCGGCTTCATCGGAGTCCTTGTGAAGGGCGTGTTCGCCGGATGGCTTATCGCATTGATGGTGTGGTTGATGCCTGCCGCCTCGTCGGCGAAATTCCTGGTGATCGTCGCCGTCACCTGGCTGATAGCCGCGGCAAGTTTCAGCCATGTGATTGCTGGAAGCGTGGAGGGCGCGTTCGCCGCCATTCGCGGCTCAGTCGGGTGGGACCGCTATCTCCTGGGTTTCCTGCTCCCGACATTCATCGGCAATTCTGTCGGCGGAATCGTGTTCGTCGCCCTGCTCAACCATGCTCAGGTGAAGGAAGAGGTCTAAGCGACTGGCGGCTCACCTCGTGCGGGCCGCCCCGTTCTCTGAAGTCGTTAGCAAGTTGTTAGCCCCCGACGGGGCAAGCTTGCCGCGACACGTGCCAGGATCACCAATGGCTGAATCGCTTTCGGTCACCACATTCGTCGTGGGAGATCGGCTCCCATGGCCCGACGACCCGTCGAGCGTTGCTGAACAGGGGCCGCTCGATATGGGAATCCTTCACGATTCCGGCGTTCGCCAGGAATGCGCCATTCACAAGATATCTGCGCTCGGCGCCACACTGCGCGGACAGCTCCAGAAGTTGCCAGGCGATGATGTCTCAATCGAGCTTGGAACCGGCCAGCGCGCAGGTGGGAAGATCGCGTGGGTGCGCGACGGGGAGGCAGGAATCTGCTTCAACCAGCCGGTCGACGTGCTCGCGCTGATCAACCGCAAGCTTGTCAGCCAGCCGGTCGAGCGGCGAGCGATGCCGCGGGTGGAACTCCGCTGCAGCATTTACGTAAAGTGGGGCGCGACCATCTCGCCGGCATTCTTACGCAACATTTCGGCCACCGGGCTTCAGCTTGAAGGCGATGAGCTGCCGAAGCCGGGGACGTTCATTTCAGTATTCTTCGAAGGACTAAACGTTCCTCCAGGCGAGGTGATCTGGCGCAAAGGTGATCTCGCAGGCGTCCGGCTCCTCGAGGAACTGAGCTGGACCTCGATCATGCCGTGGATCCGTCAGGCGTTGCGCAAGGGAGCAAATTAGCGGACGGCGCTCCGCACCTGAGTCATGAGCGCCAGGGGGCGCCCCTCGTCGTCATCGAAGAACGCCATCCATTCTTCGGTTCCATCCTCGTGGCGGTGGACCAAGTGCGGCGCCTGAATGAAGCGGACGCCCCGGCTTTCCAGCTGCTCCTTCGCCAAGTGGATGTCTGGAACCCGAAGGTAAAGAATGGATTCGGCACCCCGATCGTCGCCGTCGCTTTCGGACAGCATGAGGCGTACGCCGCCAACGTCAAAGAAGGCCAAATTGCCGAAACTGTAGAGCTCGGGGAGCCCGAGAACGTCGCGGAACCAGATTCGCGACGATTGTGCACTTTGCACCGTGCGGGCGACCTGTCCGAGCATGATAAATCCCTCCGGTGCAGCCCCAGTGTCCATCGCAGACCTCCTCATGAAATCGAGGGCAGTCCCTTTGGCCACCCCGTCCCATTGCTTGAGCTCAATTCGGCTCGAGAAGCCGAGCTTCGCGAGCGCATTGCCGACGTGGAACTTCACGGCGTCGCGACTGACGCCGATTCTCCCGGCAATCGAGCGATTGGTAAGCCCATGCCGCACCAGCTCGGCAACTTTCCACTCTGCCGGCGTGAGCACGTCGTTGTGGCGTGGCCGCCCGGGTCCAGTCGTTGTCATGCTGACGAGTCGTAAGCGGCAATGGGCAGAATTACCCTACCCGGGTTCACTCCGCGCTGACGAAGCTGTCGAGTACCTTCTTGCGGCCCGCTTGCTCGAAATCGATTTCGAGCTTGTTGCCTTCAATCGCGGCGATGGTGCCGTAGCCGAACTTTCCATGGAACACCCGTTGGCCAAGCGCGAGATCGGTGCGGCCCTGGTTCCCGAGCGTGACTGCTGAGGCCCTGGCTTCGATGACGCGCTGCGGCTCGGGATTGTAGGTCGAGCGCGTTGCGCGCTGCCAGCCGGGGCCGCGGCTCGGCCGCGCGACGTGCGCGAAGGGGTCGGTACGTTCGGACCATTGGGCGCGCCACAGGCTCTCGCCGCCGGTCATGGTGGTTTCCTCTTCAATGTGGGCCTTGGGCAGCTCGGCGAGGAATCGCGAGGGAATGCTGCTGGTCCACTGGCCGTATATGCGGCGGTTGGCGGCGTGGAGAATGGTACAACGGAGCCGCGCGCGGGTGATCGCGACGTAGGCGAGGCGGCGTTCCTCCTCGAGCGCCGCGAGGCCACCCTCATCGAGCGCCCGCTGTGAAGGGAACACGCCTTCTTCCCAGCCGGGCAAATAGACGGTGTCGAACTCCAGGCCCTTGGCCGCATGGATGGTCATGATCGTGACGCGTTCCCCCTGCCGCGCTTCATCGT
>JBJMVJ010000001.1:0-15755 GCA_045810685.1 Sphingomonas sp. | reverse complement strand
GTAGATGTTCTGGAACGCGCGCTGCAGCGTCTCCAGCGGAATGGTCGAAGTCGCCGCCTGCTCGTGGATCGCCCCGGTCTGGGTACGAAGCATCTCGCCGGTCGAATCGATCATCCCCGCCGTGGTGGTGTTGAGCGCTCCGATCTGTTCGAGCACCAGCTTCTGGTTGGTCATCGCCTGGGCGACCGTCACCGCCGTCCGAAGCGCCGCGACGGTCGTGGTGGAGGCCCGGTCGACTCCTTTGACCAGCTCAACATTGTTCTTCTTGACCAGGTCGAGCGCGAGATAGCCCTGCACGGTCACCGCCATTTGCGTCAGCAGGTCGGTGGTGCGCTGGCGTGCGTAGAACAACGCGGTCTCGCGGATCGCCTTGGCCTTGGCCGGATCGGTCGCGTCAAGCTCGTTGGCCTTGTCCTCGAGGCGCTGGTCGAGCGTCTTGGAGATGTGGATCATCTGCTCGAGCTTGTGCATCGTCTTCCACAAGTTCGCGCGCTCGGTGTCGATCGCGGCATTATCCATCAGCAGCTCATCCTTGCCGTTGCCGAGGCTGCTGAGGATCTTGGAAATGTGCGTCTGCGAGCTGCGGTACTTGTCGAAATAGCGGTCCACCCGGTTCCCGAACGGGATGATGCCGAGCAGCTTGCGGGTCTTGGTCGCTTCCTTGGGATCGAGCCCCTCCACCGTACGGCGAAGCTCGGTCAAGTCAGCGCCGATCCCGCTATCCTTGTCGATCGCCTTGACCGGCCGGTCGAGGAAGCGGTTCGAGGCGCCCGCCGCCTCGGCAATCTCCTTGCGGCCCATCGTCGTCAGCTGGTCGACCTTCTTGCCGAACTCGGGGCTGTTGGCATCAAGCGCGGCGAGCTCGTCGACGAACTGGCCGACGCGTTTGTCGAGCTCGCTGGTCTCTTCGGTCTTCAGGGGGACCAGGCCGGCTGCCTCGGCCGGCGGCACCGGCTGAAGCGCCTCGGGCGGATCCAGCTTGAGCTTGGTTGTGGTCGCCGTCTCGGTTCCGGTTTGGGTCGCCATCCTTAAGTCCTTTCATCGCCTTGTGCGGCGCAGTGCCGAACCGGTCAACGCCGCACCGGCAATCTAGCTGTATTATAGATGTAAGACACGATAGTTCAAGGCGAAGCCGCCGAGCGCCAGGTGACGGTTCATTAACCATAGCATGGAACGGTTCGCTTACCGTGACCGCGCTAGATCGGCAGCTCGAAGCATAATCACCGATTGGAAGACCGGGGCTAGCATGTTCAAGTTTCTGAAGAAGCTATGGCGTGACCGGCGCGGCAACGCTCTCGTGATTGCCGCTGCCTCACTGCCGCTGATCGTCGGTTCGGCCGGCCTCGCGGTGGACACGATGGAGTGGACTGTCGTGAAGCGCCAGCTCCAGCGCGCTGCCGACAGCGCCGCGCTCGCCGGAGTCTATGGGAAGCTCGCTTCGCAGACGGTCACGACCGGTTCTTGCACCACCGCCATAAACCCGGCGATCGCACAGGATCTTGCCACCGGAAGCGTGAGCACCCGCCTCGGCACCACGCCGACCTGTGCCGTGCAAGCTCCGCCGACGTCGGGTTTGTGGACAGCAGCGAGCTGGAAGTCCGTCAAGGTGACGATCTCCGCATCGCGCGAGATGGCCTTCTCCGGCCTGTTCCTGTCGACGGCGCCGACGATCACCGCGAGCGCGACGGCGGCAATGGTGCAGAACGGCAAATATTGCATGATCAGCATGGACAATAATGTCGAGAGGGGCATCGACTTCACCGGCACGCCGAACGTCAATCTCGGCTGCGGCCTGAAGACCAATGCCCGGGGCGCCAACGCGATCGACTGCGGCGGTAATTCGGTCATCACGGCAACGCCAGTGGCAGCCGTCGGCCAGATCACGCCGTGCTCGAACTTCGGCACGGGCACGACCTTCCAGAATTATGCCCCGCCGCAAACCGATCCCTATGGGACCGTTCCCGCGCCGACGGTCCCGAGCCCGTGCAACCAGCAGCTTTCATACAACGGGCAGACCACGAGCGTGACCCTGACCGGAACTTCCGCCACGAGCCCGACGACCGTTTGCTATACCGACTTCACGGTCGGGAGCGGCAAGACCTTTACGGGCACGGACCTGACGATCATCATCAACAAGAGCGGCAACGGCGCATCCAACGGTAATTTGAACATCCAAGGGACCGTCGACTGCAATCGCTGCGTGTTCGTCCTGACCTCGTCGGACTCGAGTGCATCGCCGACGATCGGGAACGTGGACATCAATGCCGGCGCGCACCTCACCTTGCACGCACCGACCAACGGAACTTACGCGGGAATCCTGATCTACCAGGACCGGCGCTCGTCGAGCTGCGGCAACTGGTGCAATCACATCAACGGCGATTCGACGTCAGTCCTCGACGGCGCGATCTACATGCCCAAGCAGGAAGTGCAGATCAACGGCGGCAGCGGCATGACGACCAACTGCCTCCAGACGGTCGCGTGGAGAATCCAGTTCTCGGGCAATACGTCGGTCAACAATAACTGCACCGGGTCGAACGGGCATTCGTTCGACGGCTACATGGTGAGGTTGGTCGAATGATCCGCCTGCTCTCCCGCAAGCTGCGGACGGACAAGCGCGGGGCCGCGGTCATAGAACTGGCGCTGACGGCGCCGATCCTTGGCGCGCTGGTCATCGGCATTTCGGACATGACGCGCGCTTATTCGCTCAAGCTGCTGCTCGAGCAGTCGGCGCAGCGAGCGATCGAGCAGGTCGAGCAGCAGAAATCCGTTGCTTCGAGCTACACGAGCACGGTGACGAGCGAAGCCACCAGCGCGATGACGGATGCCGGTTACAGCACCGGCAACAGCTACTCCGCGGATGCGTGGCTGGAATGCGGGTCGGGCGGGACTTGGACTCGGCAGACGGACTTCAATGGCAATTGCCCCAACTCCACGGATACGACCTCGCGCTACGTGAAGATTACGATCTCGCGTGCGTTCGTGCCCTTCTTCCCCTCGCGGGCATGGCCCGGCGCCAACGCCCAGGGCAACATCCCGGTCAGCGGATCTGCGGAGGTGCGGGTTCAATGACCGCGCGCGCCCTGCACAAGATCCGCTCCGACGAGCGCGGTGCCGGCGCGATCGAGGCCGCGCTCGCCCTGCCGGTGCTGGTCACGATGATCTACGGCGTCTTCTCGATGGGGCAATTGTACGAGTCCAACGCCGGCATCGAGCATGCGCTCGGCGAGGGCGCGCGCTATGCGAATCTCTGCACGTCGATGGCGGCGAGCGGATCCAACTTCGTCTGCACGCTGCCGACCGACGACCAGATTTGCGCGCGAGTCCGAAGCAAATTGTTCGGAACGACCAACGGAACGTTCGACGCCCCGACGGTCGACAGCACGAGCCTGGCGAGCGGCTACAAGACGATCAGCGTCACCTATCACCAGGTGATGAAGTTCGCCTTTTTCACCGGGCCGACGATCACGGTCACTCGGTCGAAGCGCGCCTACACCGCCGATAACGGCACTTCCGCGGGCAGCGTAACGACCTGTTCGTAGCGCAGTTCAGGCCGGCTCCGCCGACCGGAAATCCGGCTTCCGCTTCTCGAAAAAGGCGCTGATTGCTTCCCTGACCTCGGCCGATTCGAGCCGCTCGGCGAAGATCGTGCTTTCAACCTTCATCCGTTCGAGCATCTCGTCCCGGGCGCCGCGGCGAAGCAGCCCCTGCGTCAGTCGAAGCGCCTCGGGCGGCTTGGCGAGCAAAGCGGCGACGACCTGGTGCAGCGTGGATTCGAGCGTGCCCGCGGCGGCCCGGTGGCTGACGAGGCCGATCGCCGCCGCGTCATCGACTCCGAACGGCTCGGCCAGCAGCAGGTAACGCGCGGCGCGGCGGCGCCCGGCAAGCCGCGGCAGCAGGAGCGAGCTTGCCGCTTCGGGGACCAGGCCGAGGTCGACGAACGGCAGCGAGAAGCGGGTGCCTTCGTCGGCGATCACCAGGTCGCAGTGAAGCAGCATGGTCGTGCCGATCCCGACGCAATTGCCGTGGACCGCAGCGACGATCGGCACCTCGCACTCGGCGAGTGCGCGCAGCAGCCGCCACACCGGGATCTCCTCGTCGCGCGGGACCGCCTCGAGGAAATCGGCAAGGTCGTTGCCGGCGGCAAAGTCCTGCCCGTCGCCGCGGATGGTGATCAGCCGCGTCTCGCCGTCCTCGAAGCACCCCGCGATGGCGTCGGCCAGCGCGGCGTACATCTCGACGGTGATCGCGTTGCGCCGCTCGGGCCGGGCGAGGGTGATCGCCTTGACCCCGCCACTTTGTTCAACCCGGACATGTTCGCTCATGCGCCTGCTCCCTAAACGGATGACGGCCTGCGCCCCACCGGTTATTGCAGCCCCATCCACCAAAGCCGGGGCGCGCGCAAATCCCATGAAGTTCTTCGCTGACACCGCCGAAATCGCCGAAATCCGCGAGCTTGCCGAGAGCGGGCTGCTCGACGGCGTCACCACCAACCCGAGCCTGGTGCACAAATCGGGCCGCGATTTCCTCGAGGTTGTGAGCGAGATCGCCGGCGTCGTCGATGGACCGGTCTCGGCCGAGGTGGTCGCACTCGATTACGAGGGCATGATGCGCGAGGCCGAGGTGCTGCGCGCGATCGCCGACAATGTCGCGATCAAGGTGCCGCTGACGCCCGCGGGGCTCAAGGCATGCAAGGCGCTGAGCGGCGACGGGTCGATGGTCAACGTCACCTTGTGCTTCTCGGCGGCGCAGGCGCTGCTCGCGGCCAAGGCCGGCGCGACCTTCATCTCGCCGTTCGTCGGCCGCCACGACGACGTCGGCTTCGACGGCATGCAGCTGATCGCCGACATCCGCCTGATCTACGACAATTACGATTTCGCCACGCAGATCCTCGTCGCCAGCGTCCGCCACCCGATTCACGTGGTCGAAGCGGCGAAGATCGGGGCCGACGCGATGACCGCTCCGCCCAAGATCATCTGGCAATTGTTCAAGCATCCGCTGACCGATGCGGGAATCGCGAGCTTCCTTAAAGATTGGCAGGCGAGCGGCCAAAAGATCGCCTGATATCAAGCACCTGCGCTCATGCTGTTAACCTTTGCGCAACCCTTCGGCGTAACACTTTCTCAACTGGTCCAGCGCTAGTTTGCACGCATCCTGCGAAATGGACGTGCAGGACGGGGCCGCGACGCCCCGTGACTTGGACCAAGGAGCGAAGACCATGAGCAAGTTTCTGAAGCTGATTAAGAACGAGAAGGGCGCGACCGCCATCGAATACGGCCTGATCGCCGCTCTCATCGCCGTTGCGGCGATTGGCGCGATGCAGGGCATCGGTTCGAAGCTGAACACGACGTTCAACAACGTGTCGAACCACCTCGGCTAATCGCCGATCTCGTTTGAGACGCTTGGCGGCGGTGCTCCTCGGAGCGCCGCCGCTTTCGTTTTGCGCGTCGCCGATGTCGTCTCCCGCAATGGTAGGAAATTAACCGCGGCGGGTTTATCCTTGGGCTCGAAATGGCGACGGTGATCCCCTTTGAAGAGCGGGCGGTGGCGCATTTGCGCCAACGGCTGGGCGTGGTCGAAGAAGCCAACCAGGACCTCATCGCCTTTGCCCGCGGCCATTCGGGCGCAGTCACTTCGATCCACGAGGCGGTGCTCGCTGCGATCGACGCCGAGAGCGTCGAAGGCGTCCTCCACGTGGTCACGCAGGAATGGCCACTGATCCTCGGCATCGACGCGGTCGCGCTGTCGCTGATCGTCGGCGGCCAGGGCTTCCGCGCCGACGGCGGGGGAGTCCAGCGGGTCGATCCCGCGATCCTCAAGCGCGCGATTGAGCGGGTCGAGGGCGTCGAGATGCACACCGTTCGGCGCGGACATCCTCTGTTCGGTCCAGCCTGCGACCTGATCCGCGCCGAAGCGCTGATCCGCATCGATTGCGAGCCGCCGCTGCCGTCCGGGCTGCTGGCCTTGGGGCAGCGCGCCGAGCTCAGCCTCGACGCGCGACACGGCTCGGAATTGCTGATGTTCCTCGGACGCAGCCTTGCGGCTATGATCCGCAAGTGGCTGACGATCCCGCAAGCCTAAGCGATCATCCGGCAAGCGCGCTTGCGGCGCGCTGGGCCGCGTATCTCCAGCACGACCGCCGCCGCTCTCCGCACACGGTGCGCGCCTACACCAGCACCGCCCACCGCTTCATCGAGTTCCTCGGCCGCTATCGGGGAGAGGCAGTCGACGCGGCGGCGCTGACCGGGATCGCAGCAGCCGATCTTCGCGCCTTCCTCGCCGACCGCCGGAGCGGCGGCCTTGGCGCGGCTTCGTCGGCGCGCGAGCTGTCGGGCGTGCGCGCCTTCCTGAACTATGCCGCCGAGCAGCAGGGCATGACCGCGCAGCTGCCGCGGACTCGCGCGCCCAAGCGGCCGCGCACCCTGCCGCGGCCGGTGGCGCCTGAAGAGGCCGTCGAGCTTGCGCAAAATGCCGCCGAAGCCGCAAGCGCGCCGTGGCTCGGCGCCCGTGACCTTGCGATCCTGCTGCTGCTCTACGGCGCCGGGCTACGCGTCGCGGAGGCGATGTCACTGCGGGCGTCGGCGCTGCCGATCGGCTCGACTCTGCGGGTCATGGGCAAAAGGTCGAAGACGCGGATCGTCCCGGTCCTGCCGGCGGTACGCGAGGCGATCGAGCATTATGCGCGCCAATGCCCCTACCGCTTGAGCGGCGACGTGCCGTTGTTCGTCGGCGCGCGCGGCGGGCCGCTCAACCCGGACCTCGTCAGGCGCGCCGTCGCCGCTGCCCGGCGCCGCCTCGGCTTGCCCGACACGCTGACGCCGCACGCGCTACGGCACAGCTTTGCGACGCATCTGCTGGCAGGGGGTGCGGATTTGCGGGCGCTTCAGGAATTGCTCGGCCATGCGAGCCTGTCGTCGACCCAGATCTACACGGCGGTGGACGCGGCGCGACTTCTCGACGTCTATCGCCACGCCCACCCCCGCGCCTGAGCAGAGGCCCAGGAAGCCGCATGTAGGCGCGGCGCTCTGGAACGTAACCATTTGTCGCGGCGCGCCGGCTGTGGGGAACCGCCGTGCCGCGACAAGGGCGGGGGTTAAACCGGCGCGGTAAAGCGAATGCTAAATAACCGTTTTGGATTAACTACTTGCGCGAGCTGCACAGAGCAGCAGCAGCCATTATGGAGTTAATTCCCGAGCCGGCGCTCGATCGCCTGCCAGATCAGTCGGGGCGTGTCCGTGCCGTTGAACCGGTCGATGGCTACGATGCCGGTCGGCGAGGTGACGTTGATCTCCGTCAGCCAGCGCCCGCCGATCACGTCGATGCCGACGAACAGCAGCCCGCGGCGCTTGAGCTCGGGACCGAGCGCTTCGCAGATCTCGCGCTCGGTGTTGGTGAGGCTGCTTGCCTCCGCGGTGCCGCCGGCGGCGAGGTTCGAGCGGATGTCGCCCTCGGCCGGTCTACGGTTGATGGCGCCGGTCACCTCGCCGTCGATCAGCACGATCCGTTTGTCGCCGTCCGCGACCTGCGGGAGAAACGCCTGGAGCATGTGCGGCTCGCGATAGGTCGCGTTGAACAGCTCCATCAGCGGCGCGAGATTGGCGCCGTCGCGGCCGATCTTGAACACCGCCTTGCCGGCATTGCCGTGGAGCGGCTTGATGACGATTTCGCCATGCTCGGCGAGGAAATTCCGAGCGGCGCCAAGCGACCGCGTCACCATCGTCGGCGGCATGTACTGCGCAAAATCGAGCACCCACACTTTTTCCGGCGCGTTGCGGACCGCGGCGGGGTCATTGACCACCAGGGTCTCGCTTTGGATCCGCTCGAGCAGGTGCGTGGCGGTGATGTAGCCGAGGTCGAAGGGCGGATCCTGGCGCATCAGGACGACGTCGACGTGCTTGCCGAGGTCGAGGATGGCAAAGTCGCCGAACGAGAAATGATCGCCGGCCAGTCCCTGCACGCTGACTTCACGCGCCCCGGCGTAGAGCCGCCCATCGCGCCAGGTGAGGTCCTCCGCGAGATAGTGATAGAGCTTGTGCCCTAGTTCCTGCGCCTTGAGCATGATCGCGAACGTCGAATCGCCGGAGATGTTGATGGTCTCCAGCGGGTCCATCTGCACGGCGACGCGTAGCGGCATGGCTCGTTCGCCTAGGGTCTCACCGTCGCTTTGTCACCCTTGCCAGATGTTGGGCAGGTGCAGCGGCCAGCGGCCCGAAACGATGAACAATGCGTCGATACGAATGTCGTCGCCATCACGCATGTAGCGCGGCGTCAGGCGCTGAGCGGCGACGACGACACGGCGCAGCCGCCAGTCGTCGAGCGCGAACGCGGCCGCGGCATTGCTCGCACGCGCCTTCACTTCGACGAAGGCAAGGGTGCGCCTGCGACGCGCGACGATATCGACCTCGCCGCCGGGCACGCGGGCGCGCCGCGCGAGGATGCGCCAGCCGTGAAGCCGCAAATACCAGCAGGCGAGAGTCTCGGCCCGGCGACCGCGCTGCTCGGCATGCCGCCGGTTCACTTGCGCGATCGCTCGAGCGCGCGGGCATAGGCGCGCTTGCGCGCGATGCCGAGCCGCTCGGCAACCTCGGCCGCGGCGCGCGACGGGGACAGCACTTCCATCGCCGCATCGAGCAGCGCGTCGAGGGCGCCGTCGCTCACCGCCTCTGCTTCGAGCGGGGGACCGACGACGACAACGATTTCGCCCTTCGGCGTCGTATCGGCATAGCGCGCGGCAAGCTCCTGGAGCGTGCCGGTGACGCACTCCTCGTGCAGCTTGGTGAGCTCGCGCGCGACCGCGGCATTGCGCGGGCCAAGCTGCGCGGCGAGCGCCGCCAACGTATCACCGAGCCGCGGCCCGCCTTCGTAGAGCACGAGCGTCGCACGCACGATGGCGATCTCGGCAATCGCGTCGGACCGGGCCTTTGCCTTGGCGGGCAGGAAGCCGAGAAACAGGAAACGGTCGGTCGGAAGGCCGGCGAGCGTCAGGGCAGCGATCGCGGCGCACGGTCCCGGCACCGTATGGACCTCGTGTCCGGCCGCTCGCGCGGCGCGCACCAGCTTGTAGCCGGGATCCGATATCAGCGGCGTTCCGGCATCGCTGACCAGCGCAATCGCTTCGCCGCCGAGGCGTGCGACGATCGCGTCGCGGTCCTTTTCGCTCGAATGATCGTCGTAGCGGTGCATCGGCACCTTCGCGCCGATGTGCTTGAGCAGCTTGGCAGTGACCCGCGTGTCCTCGACGAGGATCGAGTCGGCCTTGCGCAGCGTGTCCGCGGCGCGCGGCGAGAGATCGCCAAGGTTCCCGATCGGGGTTGCAACAATGTGCAGGCCAGGCGACAGCCGCTTATCCATCAGCCGGTGATTAAACTCTTCCAATTGAAGCAAAAAAGAGTCATCGTGCAGTCATTCATTAGCCTGGGAGAGGGCGATGATCGCATTACTGATGGCCTCGTCGATCAACCTGACCGCGCTCCAGGCGTCGATCAGCGCGCCAACCGATGCATTCCGCGGCTGCCTGCGCGAAGCGGCGAGCAAGGCGAAGAGTGAAAAGGTCTCTGGCGATGGGATCGAGGCTTACCTGCGCAATGCCTGCAGCGTCCAGATGGGCTCGCTCAAGCAAGCGCTGGTCAGCTTTCGGATGAAGAACGGCATGAGCCAGAAGGCCGCCGCCGCGGATGCGAACATGACGGTCGAGGATTATGTCGCAACCCCGGCTGACAATTATAAGTTCCTGGCCCAGATGAATGCTCCCAAGCCGGCGGCACCCGCACCGGCACCGACAGCTTCAGCTGCAACCCCCGCGCCAACACCTGCCGCAGCGCCTACGCATCCGCCCAAACCCTAGGCACGGGTTCGGACGGGGCGGCGATTTCGCCGAGGATATGATCGAGGACCAGCCGACCGGCCCGGGTGAGCACGATGCGGCCGCCGTCGCGCGTCAGATGACCTGACGACGCCAGACGGTCGATCCGGGTCCAATCGACGGCCGAGACTCCGAACCGGCGCTCGAGCGCTGCAGCGTCCACGCCTTCACTGAGGCGCAGGCCCATCACCAATGCCTCGTCCGCGGCTTCGCCCGGTGAGAGCGGCGCTTCCTCGGCCGTCCCGTGGCCGTTCCGCAAGACGGCAGAGACAAAATTCTCGGGCTTCTTGTGGCGCACGGTTCGCATGCCCAGCCGACGCCCATGCGCGCCCGGCCCAACCCCCGCATAATCAGCGTAGCGCCAGTAAGTCAGGTTATGGCGGCTTTCCTGCCCCGGACGCGCGTAATTGCTGATCTCGTAAGCCGGCATCCCAGCCGCCGACGTCATGGCGTCGGTGAGCTCGTACAAGGTGGCGGCCGCGTCCGCATCGAGCGGCATCAGCTCGCCTTTCGCGGCCATGGTCGCAAAGCGCGTGCCGGGCTCAATCGTCAGTTGGTAGAGCGACAAATGGGTGGTGCCGAGCGACAGCGCACGCGCGAGCGCGGACGCCCAGGCTGGTTCGGCGTCCCCCGGCAAAGCGTAGATCAGGTCGAAGCTGACGCGCGCGAAATTGGCTTGGGCGGTTTCGAGCGCGCGCAGGCCTTCGCTTGCCGAGTGGGCGCGGCCGAGAAAGCGAAGCGCCCCGTCGTCGAAGCTCTGCAGGCCGAGCGACAGCCGGTTGACGCCGGCGCGGGCGAGGTCGGCAAAGCGCGCCGCCTCGACCGAATTGGGGTTGGCTTCGAGCGTGATCTCGATGTCGTCGGCAGGCGCCCAGTGCTCGGCGGCGGCGGCGATTACCGCTTCCACCGTCGCCGGGTCCATCAGCGACGGCGTTCCCCCGCCGAAGAAGATCGAGCTCAGCCGCCGCCCGGTGAGCAGCCCGGCCTGATGCGCGAGGTCGGCGAGCAAAGCCTCGCGCCAGGCGTCCTGGTCGATGCTGTCGCGGACGTGGCTGTTGAAGTCGCAGTAAGGGCATTTGCTGACGCAGAACGGCCAGTGGACGTAGAGCGCGAGCGGCTCAGCGCTCATTCCTGCAGCGCCGCCACGAGCTTGCGGAATGCGTCGCCGCGGTGGCTGATGCGGTGCTTGAGCTCGGGGTCGAGCTCGCCGAAAGTCTGCTCGTAGCCAGCCGGGACGAACATCGGGTCATAGCCGAAGCCCCGGCTGCCGCGCGGCGGCCAGACGAGCGTGCCATCGACGCGGCCTTCGAAAGTCTCGGTCTGCCCGTCGTTGGGCCACGCGATCGCCAGCGCGCAGGCGAAATGGGCGTCGTGCCCGGCGTCGGCCCCGGCGGCCTCGGTTTCGCGCCACACCCGCTCCATCGCCCGCATCCAGTCGCGGTTGCCCTCCTCGTCCTCGGCCCAGCGCGCGGAGAAAATGCCGGGCCGCCCGTGGAGCGCGTCGACGCACAGGCCGCTGTCGTCGGCGAGGGCAGGGAGCCCGCTGAAGTCGGCCGCTTCGCGCGCCTTGAGGTCGGCGTTGTCGGCGAAGGTCACGCCGATCTCGTCCGGTTCGGGCAGACCCAGCGCCGCGGCGCCGACACAGGCGATGCCGAGCGGTTCGACCAACGCGGCAATCTCCTTGAGCTTGCCGGGATTGTGCGTGGCGATGACCAGTCGTCCACCGATTGGCCTCATCGACCGGTCGCCTTGAGCTGTGCGGAAAAGATTTCCGAGCAGCCGATGCGGGCCAGACGGAGCAGCCGCAGCAGCCCTTCCTCGTCGAAGGTTTCCCCTTCAGCGGTCAACTGAGCTTCGACGATTGCGCCATCGGCGGTTAGGACGAAATTCCCGTCGCTGCCGGCGGTCGAATCCTCGTCATAATCGAGATCGAGAACGGGGACTCCGTCGTGGATTCCGCAGCTGACCGCTGCGACCTGGGTGCGGATCGGGTCGGCGGTGAGCGCCTTCGACCCGAGCAATTTGTCGATCGCGATGCGCAGTGCGACCCAGCCGCCGGAGATGGATGCCGTACGGGTCCCGCCGTCGGCCTGGATCACATCGCAGTCGACGATCACCTGGCGCTCGCCGAGCGCGCGGAGGTCGACGACGGCGCGGAGCGAGCGGCCGATCAGCCGCTGGATCTCCTGCGTCCGACCCGACTGCTTGCCCTTGGCCGCTTCGCGATTGCCGCGGGTGTGGGTCGCGCGCGGAAGCATGCCATATTCGGCCGTGACCCACCCCTGCGCCTTTCCGCGAAGGAAGGGCGGGACCCGGTCCTCGACACTCGCGGTGCACAGCACGCGCGTGTCGCCGAAGCTGACGAGGCACGAGCCTTCGGCATGGCGGGTGAAGCCGGGTTCAAACTTAAGCTCGCGAATTTGATCGGCCGCGCGTCCGGACGGGCGCATGAAGACTCCTTGTCCCTGAAAATGGGTGCAGCGGCTCCCTAGACCGCTGAACGAGCCTTCGCCACCGTCATTGCGAGCGAAGCGAAGCAATCCAGAGTGTGCAAACTGGATTGCTTCGTCACTACGTTCCTCGCAATGACGGGAGCGATGACCCAACCGATCGGCGAACTCACGGACCGGATGCGGGAGATTTTCGGCCTCGTCGTCGAAGCTTATCTCGAGCGCGGCTATCCGATCGGGTCCAAGGCGCTCGCCGGCACCGTCAGCCTTTCGCCAGCCTCCATCCGCGGGGTGATGCAGGAGCTGGAGGAGCGGGGGCTGCTGACCCATCCGCATACCTCGGCGGGGCGGATCCCGACCGAGGGCGGGCTGCGCCTGTTCGTCGACGGCATCATGCAGGCCGCTGCGCCCGACCCGCGCGACCGGCGCGAGATCGAGCGGCGGATTGCCCGCGACCAGCCGATCGAGGACGCGCTCGCGGCGGCCTCGGCGGCGCTCTCGGGCCTGTCCCAGGCGGCCGGCGTGGTGCTCGCCCCAAAACGCGAGCTGACGCTGAGGCAATTGAGCTTCGTGCCGTTGAGCCCCGGCCGCGCCCTCGCGGTGCTGGTCGGCGCCGACGGAAGCGTGGAGAACCGCATCGTCTCGCTCGATGGCGGAACCACCGCCGAGGCGCTCGCCGAGGTCAGCAATTTCGTCAACGCGCGGCTCGCGGGCCTCACGCTGGCCGAGGCCGAAATGCGCCTCAGGGCCGAAATCCGCGACCGCAAGGAAGCCATTGATTCTGCCGCGGCCGAGCTTGTCGCTTCGGGCCTTGCCGCGTGGAGCCAAGACCATGCCCGCCGACCGGTGCTGATCGTCCGCGGCCACGCCAACTTGATCGACGCGACGGCGGCCGAGGATCTAGACCGCGTCCGCCGGCTGCTCGACGAGCTCGAAGAGGCGCAGGAGATTGCGCAGCTGCTGGAAAGCGCCCGCGACGCGCCCGGCTGCCGAATCTTCATCGGTTCGGAGAACCGGATGTTCGCTCTATCCGGCTCGTCGGTGATCGCCGCGCCCTATCGCGGGAGCCAGGGCGAGGTGGTCGGCGTTGTCGGCGTGATCGGCCCGACGCGGTTGAACTATGCCCGCGTGGTCCCCATGGTGGATTTCACCGCCCAGGCGCTCACGAGATTGATGGCATGACCGAAACAACCAAAGACGAACAGGAGCTGCACGACGCAGCCGACGAACTCCGCAAGGAGACCGCCGACGGCTCGCCCGAGGTTGCCGAGCACGACCGGGTCGCCGAGCTCGAGAAGCTGCTTGAGGATGCCAAGGCCAAATCGCTCTACGCCGCCGCCGAGACCCAGAACGTGCGTCGGCGCCTCGAGCAGGAGCTGCAGCAGGCGACGAGCTATGCGGCGGCCGGCTTCGCGCGTGACATGCTGGCGATCAAGGACCATCTCGACCGGGCTCTCGCCGCGGTCAGCGACGAGCTTCGCGCCGACAAGACGGCCAGCCAGTTCCTCGCGGGGATCGAAGCGACCGCGCGCGAAATCGAGGCGGCATTCCAGCGCAATGGCGTCACCCGCATCCACTCGGTCGGCGAGCCGCTCGACCCGCACCGCCACCAGGCCATGATCGAGATGCCGAGCGATGCCGAGCCCGGCACCATCGTCGAGGAGATGCAGCCTGGCTACATGATGAAGGACCGGCTGCTTCGGCCTGCGCTTGTCGCGGTTGCGAAGAAGCCGGACTAATGCACTTCGCGGTGGTGCGTCTCGGCCTTGCTCGCGAGGCTGAAGCGCGGCTCGGGCGAGACTGAACCGAACAGCCGCCCGGCGGCATAACGCCCGACTTCCGGCCCGTGCTTGAACCCGTGGCCTGAACCGCCGCCGACCAGCAGGACGTTTTCGAGGCGCGGGTGCAGGTCGATCAGGAAGTCGCCGTTGGAGCTGTTCTCGTACTGGCAGACGCGCGCCTCGGTTAGCGCGGCACCCCTGAGCAGCGGAAAGCGGCGGTCACGATATTCGACAACCTCGGCGAGCGCCGCTGCGGTTGGGCGGCGGTCCTGCGTGTCAGGGTCCACTTCGACCCCGTGCGCGTCGTGCGCGAACTTGACCCCGCGGCTCTCGAGATCGGGGAAGCCGTAGAAGATGTCGCCGCCGTTGAAGTCGGCCCATCCTGGCATCGCGCCTGCAGAAAAGCGGCGATCCCCTGCCGGCGGCGCGAAGAAAAAGACTTCCTGGCGGGTCGGCAGGATCTTGGGCCCGATCACGTCGGGGAAGGACTTGCCCAGCCATGGCCCGAGCGCAAAGACGAAGCGGTCGGCTCGGACCCGCTCGCCCGAGGCCAGCCTGATTTCATGGAGGCGTGCGGCGCCGCGAGGCGGCTCGACCAGCCCCTTCTCGTAGGTTCCGCCGGCCCTGACGAAGCGGTCGACCAGCGTGAGCACCGAGCGCCGCGCCATCAGCGCGCCGAAGCCCGGCTCATAGAGGCCGATCGTGATCCCGGAAAAGTCGATCATTGGAAAGCGGCGCGTCATCTGCGCCTGGCTGAGGACGTCTGTCGGGAGGCCGAACCGGCGATGAGCGGCGATGCTGTCCTGGACGTAAGGCTCCTCGGTCGGGAAGAAGAACAGGATTCCGGCCGGGATGAAGACGGGCAGCCCGGACATTGCGCTGAGGGCCTTCCATTGCGGCAGCGAGTCGATCGCCATTCGCGTGTAGATCGCGTCCTTGCCGTAGGCGGCGCGGGTCAGGCGGGATTCGCCGCCCGATGAAGCCCGGCTGTGCGCCGGCCCCCAAGCGTCGATCAGCGTGACCTTGTACCCGGCCTGTTGCAGGTGATGCGCAGTCCACGCCCCGAAGACGCCGGCGCCGATGACCGCGATATGTTCCTTTCGACCGCTCCGCATCGGCCTTGCCATTAGCGGAGAAACGGAAGCGCCGCCCGCTCCGATAAGAAGCGAGCGGCGCGATACGTCCGGCGATTTCACCGCGCTTCGATCAACCGCGCTCGGGCGCCGCAGGTGGCGGTGGCGGGGGCGGTGGCGGCGGTGGCGGAACCGGGCAAGTCCCAGTTACGGCGATCACCGACCCGTCGGGGCACGTCTGCGTCGCCGGAGGGGGCGGTGGAAGCGGGACTGGCGGCGGTGCCGCCCGGACTGGCGCGCCGAACTTCTGGCGAAGCGTGAGGCCGATCTCGCGCGGCTGGCCGACGATGAAGCCCAGCCGTGCGGTGCCGCCGCGCTCGCGGTCGAACGAGAGCAGGGCGTTCTTGTCGAACAGGTTGTTGACGTAGACGGTGATCGAGAGCCCGCTGTAGAATTCCAGGCCAGCCGACAGGTTCACGAGGCTGTAGGCGGGAAGTTGCAGATCGAGCAACGTCCCAACCGCGGGATTGCCGACCCCAACCATGCCGTTGATATTGAATGGGTGGGGGAAGAAGCGGGGATTGTCCTCCTG